>CAKUYY010000007.1 GCA_934717555.1 uncultured Clostridium sp. | reverse complement strand
GCGAAAGCCAAAGCCCAGGTAGCGGCTGCGCAGTGATCTGCCGGGAGAAAACAACGAGACACCACCGAAAAAAGAGAAGTACGGCCTCAAAGCCGCCCGTCGCGCTCCCCAGTTCTCCAAGAGATAATCATTTACAAAATGATTCAAAAGGCCCCTGCCTAAGGCAGGGGCCTTTTTTGTTTGCTCTACAAAATCATTCACTCCTTGTCCAGGAACGGCATATAGTAAAAGGAAAGCAAATTAACCAAGCACAGGGGATGGTTAGCATTATCAGGAAAGGAAATGCGCGGTTTCCCAGTGCGGATATCTGGAATGGAGATGAAAGCATGAAAATTTATCGGAACTGTAATGGAGGGACAAACGGCTGCCCCAGATGTTTTCCGGGCGATAGCCTTCCTCCTGTTGTGATTGAAAATTCCTGCCCGCAATCTTTTCCGAATAGTGGATGCTGTACTTGCCGGTGGGGATGCCCTTGCTGCGGCGGGGCCTGCTGTCCGGTGCCGCCGATGCCGTTGGAGAGCAATACGGAAACTCTATAGTTATAGTACCATAGAAAGGACAGGCTTCCTTACAAGAGCGATTGTAAGGAAAAGATTTCTTTATAAAGAAGAGAAAGGGAATTTTCTTTGGAAAATCATGGCTAACAAAGAGTTTGTCAACCGCATATTCTAGGAAAGAGAGAATAGGAAGAAATGGAGGTGTTCCCATGGAAATGAAGGTATACCATTGTACCAATCCGGAAGAAAATCCCATTCCCGCCTGGCTGAGAGAATCCCCGAAAAAAACAGAACCGGCGGAAATAGATTTTGAGGAAATCGGAAAAGAACAGGTAAGAAAATTTAAGGAATGTCCAGATTCCTTTTTCCCGTCTTTCTACGGGCGTGGAAAAATATCGGGATAAAACGGGCGTTTCGCCCTTGACAAGGGGAGGAAGCCCTTCTATACTAAAAATATTAAAATAAAAAGGTGGTGCCTGTTTGCCGGTTGTTCTGTAAGAGATCAAAAGAAGAAGGTATGGAAAAATCCAGTACCTTATTTTTGCCTTGCAGAAATACCGGACAGTTCCTGTCTTTTTGAAAAAAATCGGGACGCGGTATGGTTTGCCGCGTCCTTTTGTGTTTTCTGCGGGGCGCAATCAAGAAAGTGAGGAAGTATCATGAACTTTGAACGTGCCAATCGATATGACAAAACAATGGTGCAGCATTGTATGATGGGGCCAAACGTATTGAAATGAACGGAAAAGCTGTGCACAAAGCTTGACCTTCAGCCTGGTATGAAAGTCCTGGATCTGGGGTGTGGAAAAGGACTCAGTTCTCTGTTCCTGGCAAAAGAATATGGGGTACAGGTATATGCCACCGATCTCTGGATTTCCCCCACAGAAAATTACCGACGTTTTTTACAGCAAGGGGTAGACCAAACCGTCATTCCCATCTATGGGGAAGCGACAAAGCTCCCTTATTCGGAAAACTTTTTTGACGCGGCTGTCAGCGTGGATTCCTATCACTATTTCGGGGCCAATGAATGGTATCTGGATAAGCATCTGGCCCCTCTTGTAAAACCAGGGGGAAAGATTGCCATCGCAGTTCCCGGTATTCAGCGGGAACTGGGGGAAATCCCCCAAGAGATGCAGCCCTACTGGAATCAGGAAGTGATGCAGACTTTCCACTCCTGTATCTGGTGGAGCGGGATCTTTGGAAATTCTCAAAAAGCCAGTTTGCTATCCATAGAAGAGATAGAGGAAAAAGAGGAGATCTGGCGGGACTGGCTTGCCTGTGAAGAGAACCCCTACGCGGTAGGGGATCGGGATATGATAAAAGCTGACGCGGGAAAGTACATCAATCTTATTTCGATCTGGCTGGAGAGAAAGAAAGACTAACAAAAAAACACAAAGAAAAAGGGTGGGGCTATGAGCAAATCATAGTCCCGCCCGCCTATATAGGGGATGGGAAACTTCTCTTTTCCCTTGTTTTAATGGAAAAGAGAAGTTTATTCACCAAATAACTCCTTGATCTTATCAAAGAAACCTTTGCGCTTCTGATAATTTTTTTCTTCCGCCTGCTGGTCGAATTCCCGTAAGATTTCCTTTTGCCGGGAGGAAAGGTTTTTCGGTACCTCGATTGTGACCTTGACGAATTGGTCACCGCGCCCGCGCCCGTTGAGATGGGGAACCCCCTTGCCCTTCAGTTTAAAGACATCTCCAGGCTGGGTCCCTTCGTGTACGGTATAGGCCACCTTGCCGTCCAGGGTGGGCACTGTCACTTCCGCGCCCAAAGCCGCCTGGGTAAAGGTCAACGGCATCTCGCACCAGATATCGTCCCCCCTGCGCTCAAAAATAGTATGAGGGCGCACACTGATGTAGACATGCAGATCCCCGGCCGGGCCGCCGTTGATACCGGCATTGCCATGCCTCGGGACATTAAGAACCTGATCATCGTTGATACCAGCGGGAATGGTGACTTCCACTGTCTTGCTTGCGCGTACCCGCCCGTTTCCAGAACACGCCCGGCAGGGATTGTCGATGATACGGCCGGAACCGCCGCACCGGTCACAGGTGCGGGAAGTCTGCATCACGCCAAACGGCGTACGCTGATTGATATGCACCTGCCCGGTACCATTACAGGTGGGACAGGTTTTAGGTGAAGTGCCTTTCTGGGCGCCGGAACCGCCGCATTCTTTACAGGTATCGATGTTTTGATAGGTTACCTTTTTGGTACAGCCTTTTGCCGCTTCCTCAAACGAAATGGTGAGTACCGCTTCGGTATCCGCACCTCTGCGGGGCGCGTTGGGATTCTGGCGGCGTCCTCCGCCGAACCCTCCGCCAAAGAAACTGGAGAAAATATCCCCCAGGTCAATATCCTGGCCAAAAGGACTGCCTCCGCCCGCAGCTCCAGCCCCATAGTTGGGGTCTACGCCCGCATGGCCAAATTGGTCGTAACGTGCGCGCTTATCCCGGTCAGAAAGGACTTCATAAGCTTCATTGACCTCTTTGAACTTGGCCTCGGCCTCTTTATCACCGGGATTCAGATCCGGGTGATACTTTTTTGCTAATTTTCGGTATGCTTTTTTGATTTCGTCCTCCGAAGCATTTTTCGGAACACCCATTACCTCATAAAAATCCCGTTTGTCCGCCAAAATCATTCACTCCTATTAACCTGCACAAGAGGAGGACATACGTCCTCCTCCCGCGGTTAAAAATCCATTCTCTCCAGTTTACGAGAGATTATTTATTTTGATCGTCTACGTCCTTATATTCAGCGTCATATACATTTCCGTCGGGCTGGGAAGCGTTCGGATCCGCGCCGGGGGCCTGCTGTCCGGGAGCGCCCTGCTGGGGAGCCGCCTGCTGATACAGCTTGCCGGATATGTCGTAGACCGTCTTTTGCAGATCTTCTGTACCGGCCTTGATCAGATCGGCGTCGTCCTTGGTGATGGCTTCTTTCAGAGCGGCGACCTTCTTGTTGATCTGATCCTTATCCTCATTGCCGATCTTATCGCCGTTTTCGCTGATGAGCTTCTCAGCGGCATAGCACAGATTCTCCGCCTCATTTTTCAGGTCCACGGATTCGCGGCGCTTCTTGTCTTCCTCGGCGAAACGCTCCGCTTCCTTGACGGCCTTATCAATATCCTCCTTGGACATGTTGGAGCTGGAAGTGATGGTGATGTGCTGCTCCTTGCCAGTGCCCAAATCTTTGGCCGATACGTTTACGATACCGTTGGCGTCGATATCGAAAGTAACTTCGATTTGCGGTGTGCCGCGGCGTGCCGGAGCGATACCATCCAGCTTAAACAAGCCCAGCTGCTTATTGTCACGGGCAAATTCACGTTCGCCCTGCAGTACGTTGACTTCTACCTGAGTCTGGTTGTCAGCGGCGGTGGAGAAGATCTGGCTCTTCTTGGTGGGGATGGTGGTGTTGCGCTCGATAACCTTGGTCATCACGCCGCCCATGGTCTCAACGCCCAAGGACAAAGGTGTAACGTCCAGCAGCAGCAGGCCTTCCACTTCTCCGCCCAGAACACCGGCCTGAATGGCGGCGCCAATAGCCACGCACTCATCGGGGTTGATGCCCTTGAAGGGATCTTTTCCAATAAAGTTCTTAACAGCTTCCTGAACAGCCGGGATACGGGAAGAACCGCCCACCATCAGGACCTTGTTGATTTCATTGATAGACAAGCCGGAATCCTGTAACGCCTGGCGAACCGGGCCCATGGTCTTTTCCACCAGATCGGCGGTCAATTCATTGAATTTTGCGCGGGTCAGGGTGAGGTCCAAATGTTTCGGGCCAGTGGCGTCTGCGGTAATAAAGGGAAGATTGATATTGGCGGAAGTAATGCCGGACAGGTCAATCTTGGCCTTTTCAGCGGCTTCCTTCAAACGCTGCATCGCCATTTTATCGTTTTGCAGGTCGATACCGTTCTCCATTTTAAAGGTGCTGACCATCCAGTCGATGATACGCTGGTCGAAATCGTCGCCGCCCAGGCGGTTGTTACCAGCAGTAGCCAGAACCTCCTGTACGCCGTCGCCCATCTCGATGATGGAAACATCGAAGGTACCGCCGCCCAGGTCGTATACCATCACTTTCTGGTCGTCTTCCTTGTCGATGCCGTAGGATAGAGCGGCAGCGGTAGGCTCGTTGATGATACGTTTTACTTCCAGGCCGGCGATTTTACCGGCGTCTTTGGTTGCCTGACGCTGCGCGTCGGTAAAGTAAGCCGGAACGGTGATGACGGCCTGGCTGACCGTTTCGCCCAGATAAGCCTCAGCGTCGGCCTTCAGCTTGCTGAGGGTCATAGCGGAAATCTCTTGAGGTGTGTAGGATTTCCCGTCGACAGCTACTTTGTAATTGGAACCCATTTCCCTTTTGATAGAGGAAACGGTACGGTCCGGGTTGGTGATGGCCTGGCGCTTTGCCACTTGGCCTACCATACGTTCCCCTGTTTTGGAGAAAGCCACCACAGAAGGGGTAGTTCTTGCGCCTTCCGCGTTTGGAATAACAACAGGCTCTCCGCCTTCAATCACAGCTACACAGGAATTGGTTGTACCTAAATCGATACCGATGGTCTTTGACATACTAAAAACCCCCATTTAACAAAATCAATCAGTTCTATAAAAATTTATTTTCTTGGAGAGACAAAGATGTAAAAAATTTTAATTAGCCACTTTTACCATAGCGTGACGGATGACCTTTTCTCCCAGGAGATACCCCTTTTGGAATACTTCCACAATGGTGTTGTCAGCTACGGTTTCGTCATCCACATGGGCTACGGCGTTATGCAGGTTGGGGTCAAATTCATCCCCGGCCTTGCCGATGGCCATCACGCCCAGTTTCGCCAAAGCGTCCTGGAACTGCTTATTGACCAGCTCCAAGCCCTTCTGATATTCTTCCGTCGCGCCGTCCTGCGCTTTTACGGCGTATTCGAGGCTGTCCGCGATAGGAAGGATGGCCGCGACCGCGTCGGCGGTAGCGTCAGCGTAGATGGCACGCTTTTCCCGTTCTGTGCGCTTACGGAAATTTTCATATTCGGCCGCGGTGCGCAGGAGAATATCCTTTTGCTTTTTCAACTCTTCCTTCATCTGGTCCAATTCTTTGCAGACAGTTTCCTCTGCATCTTTGGCGCCTTCCTGGGAATCCGGTGAATTCTGTTGAACCGCTTCCTTTTCCTCATCGGTTACAGGCTCGTTTTCTGGAGCTTTCTTTTCTTTCTCTTTGTTCTTGCTCAAGTCGATTCTCCTTTCGGATGCTGCCCCGCAGAAACAGGTGCGGTAGCTCGTTCTTGTTAACCCAATCGGTTCCTGAAAAAGAACCGGTTATTCCATATCCATAATCTCACTCAACAGTGTCCCCACTGAAGAGGCAAGATATTCCAATTTTGGAATCATTTTTGCGTAATCCATGCGGGTAGGCCCAATGATCCCAATGGTTCCAGCGGTTTTCCCACCCATGGAGTACCGGGTTACCACAATGCTGGAATCGTACAGCTCCGGCCGCTCGCTTTCAGGCCCCACAAAGACTTTGGTGCCGTTGGCGGCGCCCTCTAAGAAATGGAGAAGCTGTTCCCGGCGGTTTAAAAATTCCATCAGGCGGCGGGCATTATCCATACCAAATTCCGGCAGAAACAAAAGATTGTACTGGCCTTCCAGCCGGATGTCGGTCTCCCGGGATTCCCGGGCTACTTCCAGGACAGCCATCAGCACAGAAGGCAGCAACATGGTCATATCCCCCAGGGAAGCGGCCAGCGTCTGAATATAGGCCGGCGTAATACTTGCCACAGGGATTCCCGCTATTTTTTCATTGAGCAGCTTGTGAAAGACCCGTAGAATATCCGGTGACAGGTCGTAATCACACCGGAAAATTTTGTTTTTCAGAATACCGGAAGAGGTCAATAGAACCACCATCGCGGTACGCCGCCCGGTCTGTACAAACTGCAAATGCCGCACAGTCGCTTCTTCATCAGAAGGGGTGGTACTGATCGCGGCGTAACTAGTCAGTTCCGCCAGAACCTGGGAAGCGTCTTCCAGAAGATGCTCCGGGTTATCTGCCGAGGCGGATAAGCTCCCGTCAATGAAGCGCTGTTCCTCTTCGCTGAGCGGCTTCTGCTCCATCAGTTTGTCGATATACAACCGGTATCCGGCGTGAGAAGGGATTCGCCCAGCGGAAGTATGAGGCTGTTCCAGAAGCCCCATCTCTGAGAGATCCGCCATCTCATTTCGTATCGTGGCTGAGGATACGGAACAATCCAGCGCCTCGCAAAGAGCCTTGGAACCCACCGGCTCGCCGGTTTTTACATAGGTCTCCACGATGGCCGCCAATATTTTTAGCTTTCGTTCACTGATATCCATATAACTTACCTCGAGTTTTAGGGAAGTTAGCACTCTAAAAGCAAGAGTGCTAAACTATCTATAATTTACCATTGTGGCTGTGAAAAGTCAATATTTCATTTGTAAACTAATTATGAAATCCCATCAGAGGAAAGGCATAGGAAATATGGGGCTATTTGTTTGCCTGAAAATATAACAAAAACTGCTGTAATCCACAAAAGGTTACAGCAGTTTTTGATAAAGAAGAGATCTATGTGATTTTGAGAATCACCAAATCAATAGAGAAAAAAGGTAGGCAGGGGCAGAAAAAATCAGAGTAAAAAAATCATATGATAGGGGAAGACAGTTCCCAAGGGGGGCTTGCCGCCTGAATGGTTGTTTTCATAATAGCCAAAGTAAAAAAATACCAAAAGGGAACAGGAAAGGATGGAAAAAAGGAAATGAAAGGGATTTCTCTATGGAGGAAATGGGGAGAAAAGAGAGATCCTGTAAGGGAACCGTGCTTTTTTTAACAAGGGGAAAAGGGACACAGTTTAGAAGCAAGAAAATAAAACCTATAGTAATCAGGCATAAAATGAGATAAAAAAAGATATTTCCCAATTTTGAGGGTTGCCATTGGGAAGGGGACGGCTGCCTGGTGCCGCAGGCATCACAGAAAAGAGTACCTTCCTCTAACTTTTTGCCACATTTGATACAAATCACAGAATACACTTCTTTCCTGAAAACAACGGTCAATAGCCTATCTATACTACGTTTAGTTTATTATAAAAAGAAGGGAAAATATCACTTTTATACTGTATGGCATTTACCTAATCTGGAGGGAAAATCAGACAAAATTCTCCAGCCGTGATATAATCGCTATAACGTGATGAATAGGAGAAAGACAAGGGAAAAGACCAGTCAAAAAAGAAGTTATGTAAAGATAAAATATGTGGGGAGAAAAGTCTACCTTTTTCCCCAGGATACTAAAAATTTTTTGTCTCCTGTTTTCTTGTCCACTGAAAGAAAGTTTTATGGGAGACCCCTAACATACGGGCGGCTTCCCTTCCGCTGATTTCCCCAGACTGCCATTTTTGAAAGAGGCCAGGGAACTGAGGGGGGATTTCCTTTCTGGGCCTTCCAAACCGTACGCCCCGTATTTTGGCGGCTTGAATCCCTTCTTTTTGCCGCAAACGGATACTTTCCCGTTCGGTCTGCGCCACATAGGACAAAATCTGTAAAACAAGATCCGCAATAAAAGTACCGGTAAGGCCCTTTTGCTTTTTGCAGGTATTGAGAAGGGGCATATCCAGGATAGCGATATCCGCTTTCTTTTCCCGGGTGATAATACGCCATTGTTCCAAGATCTCCTCATAATTGCGGCCCATCCGGTCGATGCTTTTGATAATAAGCAAATCGTTTTCTTTTAATTTTTTCAGCAGTTTCCGGTACTGAGGCCGGTCAAAATTTTTTCCGCTTTGTTTGTCCACAAAGATATTCTGGTCAGGGACTTTGGCGTCCCGAAGAGCCAGGAGCTGACGGTCGGTGCACTGGTCCTTGCTGCTCACCCTCACATATCCATATACGTTCATGCTCTTTTCTCCTTTTTCCCTTTATTGTATCCAGATCAGGTAAGAAAATCACCTGAAAGGGGCAAAGAACCGTTCCTTTTTAGGAAGAACGGGCCCGGGCTGTGAAAAAGAACTAGAAGGAACAAATGCTATATGGGAGGATGGTCGCTAGGGTTCCCACATCCAAACCGTATTCCGGACGGTTTGGCCTCCCCTCCTGAACTTATGGGAATCAGGAGGATTTCGCCCATTTGCGATGGGCGAGGAAGGGCTCCGCCCCTCCACCCTGCCGCCTTTTGTAAAAGGCGGGCGAAAACTTTATGTTTCATCGCGGGAACCCCGGTCCTTTTTAGAGAAAACCCGGGGCACGGCGTGCGCGTTCCTTTTCTATAAACTGACGGCCCGGGCTGAGGAACATTTCCCAGCCCGGGCCGTCATCAATAGTATGGTATGATGGAAACTCGTTATTTCCGGTATTTTTGGGATTCGCTTTCATAGAGGTTTCCCCCATGGCAATCCGCTACAACAATAGCGGGAAAATCCTCTACCCGATAACGGCGCACCGCTTCTGTGCCCAGATCCTCGTAACACAAAAGGGATTCTTCCTTGATGCTGCGGGCAATCAGAGCGGCGGCGCCGCCGATTGCGGCGAAATATACCGCATGGTTGCGCTGGATGGCGTCCAGGATTTCCGGGGAACGGGCGCCCTTTCCGATCATCCCCTTCATCCCCAAATCCAAAAGGGCGGGGGTATAGGCGTCCATGCGATAGCTGGAGGTGGGGCCGGCGGGGCCTACGGGATAACCGGGTTTGGCGGGGGCGGGGCCTACATAGTAAATGACCTGGCCTTTTAAGTCCACGGGGAGGGGCTTGCCTTGTTCCAAAAGCTGGGAAAAACGTTTGTGGGCGGCATCGCGTCCGGTGAGCAGGTCACCGGAGATCAGGACGCTGTCCCCTGCCCGGAGGGATTCAATGGTTTCATCTGTCAAAGGGAGAGAGATTCGTTTCATGATATATGCTCCTGTCTATATCTTGCTTGTGGGAAAAATCAAAAAAGATCAAATGGTAGCGCTTTTGTGCCTTGCCGCGTGGCAGCAGATATTGACGGCCACCGGCATCCCGGCAATATGGGTGGGATACGTCTCGATATTCACGCCTAGAGCGGTGGTGTTTCCACCCAGCCCGGCGGGACCAAAGCCCATTCGGTTGATTTCCTCCAGAAGTTCCTGCTCCAGCGCGGCGTAACGGGGATCGGGGTGGCTGGTATCGATGGAGCGCAGCGTGGCCTTTTTCGCCAGCTGGGCGGCCTTGTCAAAAGTCCCCCCAATTCCCACGCCCACTACGATGGGAGGGCAGGGGTTGGGGCCCGCTTTGCGTACGGTGTCCAGGATAAAATCCTTGACTCCTTTCATGCCATAGGAAGGGGTCAGCATACGGATGGCGGACATGTTTTCACTGCCGAACCCCTTGCCTCCCGCTAAAATCGAGATGGTGTTGCCCGGTACGATATCCGTATACACCACCGCCGGGGTGTTGTCCCCGGTGTTGACCCGGTCGATCACCGGGTCGGATACCACGGATTTCCGCAGATAGCCGTCCCGATAGGCGCGGCGGACGCCTTCTTCCACGGCCTGCGAGAAGCTGCCGCCTTCTATCGTTACATGGTCGCCGTATTCGATGAAGAGAACCGCCATGCCGGTATCCTGGCAGATGGGAATCTGTTCCTCTTTGGCGATACGGTTATTTTCGATCAGCTGTCCCAATACTTCCCGCCCGACAGCGGATTCTTCCCGCTGCCTGGCGGATTCCAAGGCGTTAGAGATGTCACAGCCGATTTCATAATTACAAGCCATTAATAAATTTGCCACCGTATCGGTCACGGTGGCGGCGGATATTTTCCTGATTTCCATGATATGCTCCTGGCCTCCGTTTTTCATAATCCATAACGGCTTCTATTATAGGAGATTCCCCCTGGAATTTCAAGAAGGCCAAAAGCTTATTGTGGATCTGTATCGTTCCAATAGGATTCGGAAAGCTCCAAAGCCCTCAGTCCGCACTGGATGCACTGGCGAAGGGTTTGCCCAAAAAGCAGGTTTTCCTGGGGGCTTCGTTTGGGCGGCCCTTTGACATGCTTTCCCGCCCGCCGTATTTCCTGGGAGGCGTGGCGCGCGGAAAGGAGGGCGTCGATATTCCTTTCGTCATATACAAACCCGTTCTGATGGATAGGGACAGCCCCGCGCGCCAGGCACATGGCCGCCAGACCATAATCCTGGGTAATCACCAGGTCGCCGGCGGAAACAAGGTTGACTAGGGTGAAATCTACACTGTCCGCCCCTTTGGAAACGGTGATGGTACGAGCTCCCTCCCGCTGGATAAGGTGGGAAGTATCGCACAAAATGATCGTTTCGATGTGGAAGCGGGCCGCCTCCTGCAATGTGATGTCCACCACAGGGCAGCCGTCGGCGTCAATCAGAATTTTCATAGGAGCCGCTTTCCTTCCCTGATGTATTTCCCCAAAGGATTTCCGCCGTCAATGGATTGGAAACAAGAAATCCCTGGGGGGTAAAGCGGATACCGGAATGGTCGCACACCGTCAGGCCATGGGACTGGTAACGGACGGCGCGGTCCCGGTACCCCGCGGGGATCGGGCAGCAGAATCTCCTTTGATACGCATCTTCCCGCAGCCCTTCGGCCAGGCGCAGGCGGAGCATGGCGTATTCCTCCTCGCTCCCCCCGGGCCCTTCCTCCTGATACACAGGTGCTTCCAGAAAGATTTTCAGGTTTCTGGGAGAATAGAACCGTTTCCCCTGTAAAAAGGAGTGGGCGGAAGGCCCAATCCCCAAATACTCTTCCCCGTTCCAATATTTCAAGTTGTGCCGGCTTTCCCGGCCGGGATGGGAAAAGTTCGAGATCTCATACTGCTGATATCCAGCCTTCTCCAGCAGGGAACAGGCCAGCAGGTACTGGTCTGCCTGGCTGTCTTCATCCATCAGGTGAAGGGATTCCTGTTGCCGGTAAAAGGGGGTACCTTCCTCTATTTTTAACAGATAGGCCGAAATATGTTCCGCGCCGCATTGCGCGCAAAACTGAATCGATTGTGTAAGGCTTTGCGGGGTTTGTCCAGGGACTGCCAGCATCAGGTCGAGGGATAGATTGGTAATACCGGCGCGCCGGGCCTGTTCTATGGTTTGCGCCGCATCCTGGGCGCTGTGTTTTCGCCCCAAGCGGCGCAATTCCCCCTCGCAAGCGGACTGCAGCCCGATAGATAGGCGGTTTACTCCAAAGGAGCGCAAAGCGGAAAAATCTAAGCCCTTTCCACGGGTAGGGTTAACTTCTACTGTGATTTCCGGGCTGCGCAAAGAGAATGACTTTGCAGCTTGCTGGAGGATTGCAGATAGCCTATGTTCTCCCAGCAAACTGGGGGTACCGCCGCCAAAATACAGGGTATCCGTATGGGGGTGCGCCAGGCGCTCCCCCCAAGAGGCAAGTTCCCGGCATACCCGTAGGGTATAGGAATCCATGGAAACAGGATCCATGGAAAGGGAATAAAAATCACAATAAGGACATTTCCCGTCACAGAAAGGGACATGAATGTATAATCCCAGCGCCATATCAATTTCCTTTCCAGTGTTTTGCTTTATTGTACCATCGCTTGAAATTTTATACAACCACGTAGAAAAAAGCAAAAGAATCCTGCGAAGATTGCGTCGCATTACGATTGGACAGTCTTTTTGCTCCCTTGTCAGAAAGGGATTCTTTCCGTACAATATGAAGAAAGGAAAGAAGGGGGAGGGGAATTGGAATGAAGTGGATTCCATATTTGATTTCTCAGGATATTCAGCAAGATGGGAAAGAATATCAGGGGAAACAAGTTTATGAGGATCTAAAAAGAGAGCTGATAGAACGGATTCGCGGGGAGGAAAAAGAGCTGTTCCTCCATTTTTTACAAGTAGCTGAACAGGAAAAACTTCAATTTGGCAGGCGGAGATACCAGGAAGGCGCGCAGGATACCGCCCGGGAAATTCTGAAAGATTTGGAAAGCTGCCTGTGTATTTCTCATGAAAGTAAGGGGAGTTACCTCAAACGGTTTCCTTAAGCAGGGATCTTTTTTTCTCCTCTATCGGCGGGGGTTAAAAGTTTGAGATGGACAAGAGGGAAAACGACCAGGCATACCATAGGCCAAATTTGACATGACAAAAAGAGAGAGGGCCGGAAATTTTTGGACCTTCTCTCTTTTTTGTATACAATGGGAAAGCGCGTTTACATCACTAGAATTCCCCCGTCTGTCATCAGCAGGATCAGGATTTGTTCCTCCAAACCGGTTTCCACATTGATATACACCATTACCCGGTCTCCTGACTGAGAGGAACACTGGAACTCATAGCACAACACTTCGTTTAACCCGGCGGTGGGAATCATGGCGATCCCTTCCTTTTCAATGGTGAGTTTGGGGCTGACGGATTGCCTGGCCTCCTCCACAGAGATCCGGTTTTCTGGCAAATCCCGTTTGGTATGGTTCATCAGGTACCCGGTGGCGTTAAAACTTACTACCTCGCCGGTATCCAAAGCGACACCCACTTTTACCAGATCACTGTAATAGGTCACGTCGTCCTGCTGATAGGCATAGTTGATGGTACAAATGCCGTTGGCAGTCACATAATAACTTTCTTTCATGGAATCCATCCCATGGCGTTTTAGATACTCCTGGGCTTTGGCGGCAGCCTGCCCATATTCCATGGTAGGCTGCCCGATCTCGCGGGAATTTAATAAGGAAGCTATATATCCCCCAGCCTGTGTAACAGAGATCGCGTAGGAATCCCCGGAAAAATTGTACGTAGGCAGATTGCCCGCGTTGGATTCGGTGGACTGTAACTGGTCGGCGGACAGGCCGGAAAAATCCACAGCTACTTTTTTTGCCTGTTCTTCCGGGATGTTCTCTACTCCCTCCAGCATTTTAGAAGTCATACGGGTGATGTGGTCAGAGAAGGGGCCGTCATAGATCAGGGTGGGATAGTCGGTAAAGCCTTCGTTCATTTCGTGGAACCCGCTGTTGATATAGGGTTCTTCCTGGTTTTGGGTGTCCTGGGAGAGATTTGCGACCACATCCACTGTCTGTCCGATTTGCATAGTACCATCATCAAACCGGGCCTGGATATCGCTTAAGTCCAGATGGAGTGTTTTGGCGTATTCCCCCATTTTCTGTAGGTTATCCATTTCTTCCTGAGTAATAGTTTCCCCCTTGGAAAGCTTGAGGGACAGATAGGAGGCAAAATCTCCTACCTGGGAAATAAACTTATTCACATGATCCAGTTCTACGTCGGAAAGGGGCAGCTGGCCCAAAGCGGTTTTAGCTGCTCCGGCGTCCCGCAATAGCTTGGCAGAAATTCCGTACTGCTGCGGGGGCGTATTGGCATAAATCCCTTTGGCGAGGGTGGTTTCCAAGTTGGCGATATAGTCAGACAGATCGCTGAGAGCCCGCTGATAGGTATATTCCAAACTGGTACGGTAATGGTTAGCCAAAGCATAACCGCTGTAGGTCGTCCCGCCAAAAATGACGCAGGTCGCCAGCGCGAAACTGATGATCCTCACCGTTTTACGATTACTCATTTTTTGATTCATACTGGAATCCTCCATTGTATCTGATGGAAAGTCGTTTTCTATCCAGTATTTTCTCCCGAAATCAGGGGATTATCCCCAGAAACCATGCAAAACGGAGCTATCTATAAAGCGCTTTTGTCTTTTACGAAACAATGGAAGCCTAATGAGCCGGCAAAAGGAAATTGGTAATAGAAAACAATAAAAAAACAGCGTTCCCCATCGCCGCCTGGGGCGGCAGGGAACGCTGAGATTAAGAAAAATCTCTTAAAAACCGGGAATCCTGCTGAAAGGGAAAATGGACCGCCGTTATGATTCAGGGCTTATGGATACATGGGACAATCAAGACCGCCAAGATCCAAAAAAGGGTATAAATCAGCATTTCTAACGTGCCAAGCTGGGCGAGCCCGGAGGCAATAATCAGGAACGCTGTCAACACAAACCCCAAAACCACGGCAATGCTTTGCAGCATAAGGGAAAGCGTAATTTTGTTTCGCACGCGGATGCAGGAAAGCAAAAGCCTTTGCATCGCAGCGGGACGTTTTCCGCGGATCGCCAGATATGCCCGTGCTGTTTTTTCTTCTTCTTGTTCCTCTTCCAGCCTTTGGGACAACTGATCCGACAAAATACGCACCGACCGATAATAGACATGGAAGTGGTCCGATACCATTTGAGCCGTTACATTGGGATCGTTGGTACGGATGAGGAAACAGATCCCTTCCGATTCCAGTTTCCTCATTTGGGCCATAAGTTTTTCATTTGGGATATAAGAGGTGACGAACATCGCCCGCAGTTCGCCCGCGGTAGCCAGATAGGTAATCTGCCGTCCATCTTGTTGATATTGTTCCTCAAAACTGCGTTCAGGGGGAGTGATGCCGTGGTCCTCCAGCAATTTCCGGTTGCCCACCAGTACCCGGCGGCCCCCCACCCAGCCGATGACCCCTTTTTCGTCTTCATAGGAGACGCTGTCCACCTTGGGGAACAGGTCGCCTTTCCCCTTGATAATCTGGTCAAAGGTGGAAGCTATCGGGACTTTGGCTTTGGTCAGCACCGCGCCGGCTTCTAAAATCGCCTGGTCAATGCGTTCCCCGCTGAATCCCTTGATGCCATGAAGGATAACGCTGCCTTCCGGATAAAGCTGGTTCGCATCCAGGATGACGGCGTTGGTATCGGCGAACTGGCGCACTCCAGGATATCCTACCAGCATGGCCCCCATATCCAGGGCGCGCTTACAGGCACCGCGGATAAGCAGGTTTACCGCGGGCACGCAGCACATGGGTACACAAATACAAGCGCTGATGGACAGCGCGGCCAGCGTGGACTGGATATCCTGCGAAAACAGCAATGCCATGGCGGCCACGGCAAACGAGGCCAAAACGCCCACGGGGGCCAGTTTTCCCGCCAATTTTTCGCTGGGGTCCGGTTCATAGGAAAGCCTTAAGAAATTACTGAGAAATCCTACAGGCTTGTCATAGGCGATAATAGACTTTTGCAATCCCATCCCACGGCACAGCTTTTCAGCGAAGGATTCGTCGGAAATAATCTTTACCACATGCTTGGTTTCCGGATAGGCCACAAACTTAAAGTTGGAGTAAATACGGCGCACCATGATAAGTTTCCCCCAGGAGTTGAGGAAAAGCCCCAAGGTTGCCAGGCAGCCGTAAACGCTCAGGGATTTCTGTAGATAGGTATAAGAAGAGAAGAAAGCTACGATCCCATGAATGAGCGTGACCCATACGGCGAAGGAGATGGCGCTGTCCGAATTCCCTTTCAGCCGGAGCAGGGCCTTACCCCCTTCCTTTATGGGGACATAGCAAACGCCAGCTGAAATGGCCAGTAAAACGAGATTTAAAGCCAAATACCAATAGGCGTTGGTGTGTAATATTTCAAGAGAAGGGATAGGCAAAGCGAATAAAAGGGTGGCGATAATGCCAAGGAAAGACATGATCCCGGTAACCACCGTACGCAGAATCAGCGAGCGCATCCGATCAATGAGATCAGCCTTTACAGAAAAGGCGTCATCGGGGCTGGTATAGTCCTCCAGGGCAGGGAGAGACGGAGATACTGGGGAGGGGCCGGATGCTTCCTCCGGTTCTTTCTCCCCAAAAATAGAAAACCGGTCTTTTTTTTCAGGCGATTTTTCTTTTTTTGGCTTTTTTTTCTTCTTTGCGGGGACGGGCTCCACCATTTCAGGCTCTTTTTTCTGAGAGCGATGATATTCCTCAAATTCATCCTTTAGGGCTTCCTGCATTTCTTCCGCCTCCAAAAGGATGAGAGGAGACCGGTGCCTGACTGTATAAAGGGGCTTTTCTCCCTTATGTTTCTTGTTATTCCCTTCTAAAATAGAAGGACCAGATTTCTGGCCTTTTGAGGGTGCAGGCTGTGCCTTCCCAAATAAAGCTTCATAACGGCTAGCGGGGACGGAAGTGCCTTTTGTATTTTTATCTGGAGAAGAATTTTCCTTGTGTGCGGATTTTTCCTCTTTGCTTTGAGGTTCGGGTTCTGTGCGGACGCTTGTTTTGTCCGGTTTTGCCCGATGGGGAAGGCTTTCAGCCTTTTTATCCGGAATGGAAGGCTGCGCTTTGGGCGTCTCAGCAGCAGGATGCTTTTCCAATTCTTTTTCTAATTTTAGAGGGGTTCCTTGTTTCAAGTTTTCTTTTCCGAGAGGTTCAGAAGGTTTTTTTTCATGAACAAGGGCTTCCTGTTTTTTAGAAGGACGGGAGCCTTTCCGAACAGGATGCAAGGAGGAGATGAGGGGATTCCCTTCCTCGGGAAGAACATTTTTTTCTATTTTACGGGAAATAGATGGCTGGTCCTTTTCTTTCTCCTTGCCCATATTTTTTTCCTGAACGCAGGAGACGGCTGGGTTCTTATCCGCGTCCTCAACGGGCTGGCTTTGTTCCTCTTCCTTTTTTTCTTGGAAAAAAAGACTGGGAGCGGGGGCCTTTTCCTCTTTGGGGGAGTGGGAGAACAAGGAATCGTCCTGGACATGATCTGTTTTTTCAAACAGATATCCAAATTCTGGGGTTAAGGGCTTTTTTTCGGAAGCTTCCCCGGAGTCCACAGGATGCAACATGGAACGGGTGCCATAAATGCGTTCCATTTCGTCCGGTTCCTCGTCGCGATTGGATTCTTCCCAATGCTGGCGCAGCGTTTGTATGGGATTTTTTACTTTCCAAAAGGCAGGCCGTTTCTTAGCAGGCTCTGGTACAGAGTCCTTCTCTGTGACATCTAATTGTTTTTGCCTAGAAGGATTTTTTTCTATTGGCTTGCTGGAAACGCCTTTTCCCTCCTCTGTTTTCCCGGCAGACGGTTGGAGCCGTATAGGCTGTGGATGATTTTCTCCCTGAGACTGATGCAAAAGATTTTCCAGGGAATATTGCGCTGTTTCACGGGAGGGGTTGGTATCCTCCTGCTGTTTTTCCCATTCTTTCATGCATACACACCCCCTAGCGGGTTTTCAAACCCAGTCGTTGCCGCGCGATTTCATACATCATCACGCCGGCGGCTACAGACGCGTTCAAAGAGGAAATCTGTCCCTGCATGGGCAGTGAGAGCATGACATCACATTTTTCCTTGACCAGGCGGCTAATGCCGGTGCCTTCATTTCCGATCACCAAGGCGATAGCTCCGGTGAGATCCGCTTGGCACCAGGTTTCCCCGTGCATATCCGTACCGAAAATCCAAACGCCCTTTTTTTTCAGGTCTTCTAAAGTGGAAGCGATATTGGTCACCCGCGCCACCGGCAGATATTCAATAGCGCCGGCGCTGGCTTTTCCCACCGCATAGGTGAGCCCCGCAGCCCTGCGGCGGGGAATAATAACCCCATGGGCTCCTGCGCATTCCGCTGTACGGATGATAGCTCCCAAATTGTGGGGATCTTCCAGCTCATCCGCCACAATGAGGAAGGGCGGTTCCCCCCGCTGTTCCGCCAAGGCAAGGATGTCCTCCACCCGGGCATACTCATGGGCGGCCGCTAAGGCCACGACCCCCTGGTGCGGCGCCCCGGCACATAAGTGGTCAAGCTTACGGCTATCTACTTCTTTTACAGCGATCCCTTGATCCTTTGCTTTTGCCGCTACCATTCCTAACGCACCGGTACGATTGCCCCTGGCCAGTAAAATGCTGTCTATTGGCCTGTTGGAACGCAACGCCTCCAAAACAGCGTTGCGTCCCGCGATAATCTCTTCTTCCCTACGGTTCCTATATTCCGCCATGCCTGCTAAACTCCTTATCTTTCTTTCCCAACTTTTCCGGCCCATATGCCCCAATGGAAAAGCATGCTTTATTCCAGAAATGTTTCAATGGAAATCGCGTTATTTATTATGGCAATGATGCAATCAGTATAACATATTACACGGAAAAAATGAAGGAAAATTCTTTCCTATTCTACAGATTGCGTCCTGATCTTCTTTTTTACGGGTTTCTTGAGGCGGAATGGAAAAAGCCCCTTTCTGGTTTAAGAAAGGAGCCCTTCGCCAAACAAGATACCGCTGTCCAAAGGCCGGGGCAAAAGGCCGTAAGCCAATGTATCAGGATCTTGGAATAAAATGATTTTTGGCGGATTTACAGTAAAAGCCAAATACATAGCGGCCAAAAGGACCAGAGAGAAAACTGCCGCAACCGCCCAGCCCTCGATTTTTAGTCCAGTATCCATCATCCGTTCCGAAAGGATTTGGGCCAATATGACCGCGGTGGATGCGCATAAAAGATGCCATGCCCTTTGGTCAATGCCGGGTATCAGGAACTCCAGAAAATATAAACTGATGAAGACCCCCGCCATCAGGAAAGCGCCCGCGGCTTTGGCGACAGCCATGCGGCGCAGCGGCACACGGACGGCACACCATTCTATGGCGGCCCAGGCCAAATAGGGCAAAAGCAGCGCTTTGACATGTTCCCAAGCGCTTTCGTTTACGGAACCGAACAGGATAGACCACATGGCCCCGCCGGATAGGCGATACCCATAATGCAATCCGATCATAGCGGAAAGGATCAGAGGGATCCCCCACCATTCCAGACGTCTCCATTTCCCTTCCGTCATTGTATTTCCCTCCTAATAAAGGCTTCTTTATCATTTATATGGGAAATTACAACTTCTATGTCTGGTCCAGTTCTTTCCATTAAGGGTATATGGGGAAGGGGAAATTTTTTAACAAATAAAAAGGCAATGCTTTCGTGTTTCCACAAAAGGCATTGCCTTTTTATTCATCAGAAATATCACCAGATTTCCGCTTGTTATGGCGGTTGCAAAATAAATCAAAAAGGACACTTTTACAATAGAAGAATGAAAGCAGTAATCCCTGCGCCCAGAATGGCGGCTGTCCCCAGACGAAAAATCCAGTAAAAGATACGGCTGCTTCGTTTGATGGAGGATGGAGCGCCTAGATCTTTCAGGACCTTTCGCGCCTCTTTTTCCAATAGTTCCCTTTCAGCGGAGGCGTATTCAGGTTTTAGTACCAAAAGAGCCCTTTCATAATACGCATTATCCGTATCCGTAATTTCAATAATATGCCGGTTGATTCCTTTAATCAAAACTACCATGCCCCTTCATTACCATGATATTGGTAGTTTGATCCCGTTTTGGAAGCTTTATACAACGCTCCCAAAGTCCCGCAAGAAATTCCATTAGCATCTTAGAATTATTCTATTTATACAATGGGTAATTAGATAGGTTTACATAAAAGGTGTGGAAAACTCTGTGGAAAAGGTGAAAAACTCTACGCTATTGTTAAAGTTTTTGCAAAAAAAGCAGTGGATTGTCGGATTGTGGAAAAGAGGGGAATAAAATTATGTAAACTTATTTTTGGGTTTTTCATAACCATTTGTATTTTTTTGTTTGTCAAGCTGGGATTTAGCAAAATATCCACGAAATTTATCTTTTTATCTCCTTTCTCAAAATTTTTTAACTGTTTCAACATAGACCGGTGGAAAAAAAGAATTATTCTTTTTTCTTGGGAACGGGATAGGAAGTAAGGTATAAAATCGCCCGATCAATGGCGTCTTTTGAAGTTCCCCAATCGCCCCCCTGATTGCGGTAATCATACATAGAACAGAAGTGGGTGATATCTTTCCGAACCTGGGTAAGGTAGTTTCCCGCAATTTCAGCGGTAACACGTATAAATTCCGCTGTGTTTGCGCGGGTCATTTGTTTTTGCGCACCTTTCATTAAAAGTGCGGCATGAGGAAGACAGAAAAAGGGCTGCGACCGGTACAAGGTACGGAACTCCTCCTCCCGCTGCCACAGCTGATACAGGGTTTCCACAATATGGAGGGTTCCCCATTCCACCTGGCGGCAGACAAAACAGCTGTGCTCCAATTCTTCCGCTTGCTGCCATTGCTTTTTTCCCGGTGTTTTGGACTGCCCCAGCAGAAAAATTTCTGTTTCTATCCGCTTTAAATGGCTTTCTAACAGCAAAGCATTGGAAAGCCTGCTGCCGGTTTCCAACATCTTTTGAAAATGCCGATGGCAAAATCCTGTTTGATTGGTATCTATCCGTACATCCGGCTCCATCATGGCGGCGCCGGTGATATAGTCCGTCATCCTTTCTTCCAACACATCCCGCAGGCGGCACAGGGGACATCCGTCTTTGGGTTCAAAAACCTCGCTCACTGGAATAGAACAAATATCTTCTCGCATCATGATTAGCCTCCCTGTCGAAATTGGTTTTATTCTATCATAAAAAGAAAAAATAGAGTATAATAAAAAAACGTTGAGCGGATAAGACCATTTTACAACGATAGAATATAGTGAGGAAAAGGAGGCTTTTATGCAATACCACATCACGCCCCGGGGAATTGAGCTTCCCCATATGCCTGATTTTGACCTGGCGGAAACGCTGGATTGCGGCCAATGTTTCCGCTGGGACCCTTTGCCCGACGGGTCCTTTCGCGGGATTGCCTTTCAAAGGCAGCTTCATATTTATCAGGATGGGGATACCTTTGTGCTGGATGGGGTGCGGGAAGAGGATTTCCAGAAATATTGGCGGGAATATTTTGATTTGGACTTTGATTATGGGGCAGTAAGGAGCCAATTGAGCGCCTGGGATCCTGTGATGGCGCAGGCCGCCCGGTTTGCGCCGGGAATCCGTGTGTTAAAACAGGAACCATGGGAGGCCCTTTGTTCCTTTATTATTTCCCAAAACAATAATATTAGCCGGATCAAAGGAATCATCGCCCGGCTATGCCAGTGCTTTGGCGACCCAATTCCCGGAGGCGGATATTCGTTCCCGGAAGCGGAACGGCTGTGCGGCCTTTCCCCGGAAGAGCTAGAGCCTTTGCGGTGCGGCTTCCGGGCCGCTTATATCCTTTCCGCCGCGCAGCTTGTGGCAAAGGGGGAAATCGATCTTTTTAAAATCCAACTGATGCCGCTGCCAGAAGCCCGGGAACAGCTGATGCGGATTAAAGGCGTGGGGCCCAAGGTGGCGGAATGTGTGCTCCTATACGGCATGCACCGCCTGGATGCCTTCCCATTGGATGTATGGATGAAACGGGCTATGGCCACATTATTCCCGGGAAAAACGCCGGAAGATTTCGGGCCCTATGCCGGGATCGCCCAGCAATACCTGTTCCATTACAGCCGGATGCATCCCCAATTATTTCAATAAAAAGGGAATTTACGGGAGGGCTTTCCTGGGTTCTTTCGTTTTCATTGAATTATTGTAGAAAAGAGGAAAACCTGTGTGCCACAGCGCACAAGTTTTTCTCTTTTTTATGATATCCTGTAAAATTTCCTGTTGAATGGGTTTACCGTTTTACCACGGCGCGGCGGAGAAGCAGATAAGCGCCTCCCGCGAAAAGCACACCCAGGACGATCAGGCTTCCAGCGGAAATCAGGTCATTTGTAAAGAAGACTTCCGCCAGGAAACGGCCGATAGCCTGCATGGAACCAGGAAACCAGTAGACACACAATGGGAGAAGCACGATGACCAATAACCATGCCCCAGCGCCAATGGTTGCCTTTAACATTTTATTGCTGCGGTAGAAGATCAGGGATATCATCATGCCCAGAAAATACAGGCAGAAGAAAAGGGCGACCATCCATAGAAATCCACGGAGAAAATTGGCGGTGTCCCAGGAAGGCGGCGTCAATACTCCCGCATGGGATTTGTCCAGGGCATCTCGCAATCCGCCGTTGCTGAACAGCAAATCATGGAATAGAATATGCGGCACAAACAGGTTATATATACTGTTTAGTACACTGTTAACAAGCGCCATGCCGAAGGCGAAAGGGATTCCAGCCAGAACAGTACCCCAATAAAAGGAACAGCGGGATACCCCACAGGATTGGAAAAAATAGAAACTTTCTTTAAAACAGCAAAGTCCCGTTACCAGAAGAAAGACGGCCGAGGCGATATCCATTCCGGAAATGGATCCGTCCAAAACATCGCGCATGATGGATAAAAAGCAAATGACACAGAGATAGGCCAGATAAAAGATCAGGACGCTGAAAAAATTGCGGCGGATCTGAAATTTTGTGACAATAAGCGTTCTCATAAGTTCCTTTCCTCCCCATTGGTAAGATGGATAAACAGTTTCTGCAATTCAATTTTTCCCAGTTCCAGACCCATTGCTTGCGCCTGCTTTTTTTCGTCCGCTTTGCAGGTCCCTAGGATGGAAACGCTGGAAAAAGAGGCCAGGTCTTGCTTATGGATAACGTGTTTTCCAGAGGAGAAGGTACGCACAGCTTCCGCCGGCCCCGATACCTCATAAGCCTGTTCCAACAGATGGCCTACGCTGTCGTCCACTATCACTTTTCTGTCTTTGACGATGACCACATGTTCCAGAAGTTCGGCGATCTCCTCAATGATATGGGTGGATAACACAATGGTTTTGGGGTGGCCGATATAATTTTGCAGGAGTTCTTTGTAGAATAAATCCCGGTGGTTGGCATCCAGCCCCAGCACAGGTTCATCCAGCAGAAGGATGGGGGCCTGGGTAGACAACGCCGTGATGATCTTGGTGATAGATTGATAACCGGTGGAGAGGGAGTGAATCCTCTTTTTTAGGGAAAGGCCAAATTTTTCACACAGGGATTTCGCGTATTCCAGGTCAAACCCTGGATAACACGCCGCTGTCCAATGGAAACATTCCTTTACCGTCATTCTTTCGGGATACAGGTTCTGCTCTGTCATAAAAAAGATCTTTTGCTGGGCGTCGTCGTTTTCCCGGGCCTCCTGCCCGTCGATCAGTACGGTTCCCCCAGTAGGAAAGACCCGGTTGGAAATCATATTCAGCAGAGTGGTTTTGCCGGCCCCGTTTCTTCCCAACAAGCCGTAAATGGTATTTTCCTGAAAGGTTAGGTTGATGGAATCCAGCACGCATTGATCTTTGTAGTATTTTGTGAGATTTTTGGTTTCAATTACGCTCATCTTCCGAGCCCTCCTCAATCATACGCATCAATTCTTCTTTGCTGATACACAGCCGCTGGGCTTCTTCCAGCATGGCCTTGATATACCGGTCAAAAAAGAGATTCTTTCTTTTGCGAAGCAGCTGCTGTTTTGCGCCCTTTGCCACAAACATCCCTACCCCTCTCTTTTTATAAAGGATTCCTTCATCCACCAAAAGGTTAAATCCTTTTCCTACCGTCGCGGGATTGATCTTATAGTGCAGGGAAATCTCCGTGGTGGATGGAATCTGCTGATCTTCCAGGAAAATCCCGTTTACAATGTCGTCCTCAATGGACTGGGCCAACTGCATATAGATGGGGATTTCACTGCCAAAATCCAATTGCAACCTATCACCGCCTTTACTAGTTAATTACTTATGCAATTAACTATATAACAAATGAAGTTGCTTGTCAATAGGATGTTGTTTTTTATAATAAAATAAAAGGCGTTTTGGTTTGGTTTTTACCGGAAATTTTTAAATTGGTAACTAGTTCCAGATGCGTTTTTCGGCGCGTTTCGAGAGAAGAACGGGAATAAAATCTTTTGCAAATGGCGAAACTGTTTGCAGAAGATTTTATTTTTTTAGAAAACACATCTTTCTTGCGAGTAACGGGGAAATGGGGGCGTTATGATGGAAAAACACATCTTGATATTGGCCGCTACCCATGATTTCCTCTGGAAGTTTGAGCGGGAGAATGTCAAACTCCTGCAAAGTATGGGCTATGTGGTGCATTATGCCGCCAATATGAAGGAACCCTCTTATATTTCCTACCAGGAACAATTTCGTCAAATGGGGGTACAGGCCCACCATATTGAAATCGCCCGCTCCCCTTTTCTATTGCAGGAGAACCAAAAGGCCCTTCGGCAGCTGTTGGGGCTGCTGCGAAGATATCCCATTCAGGCCATCCATTGCCATACTCCAGTGGGTGGGCTGCTGGGGCGCCTGGCGGGCAGGTTTTTCCGCGGCAGGAAACTTGTGGTTGTGTATACGGCCCATGGCTTCCATTTTTATAAAGGGGCACCCCTATGGAACCGCTCTACCTATTATTGGGTGGAAAAACAGATGGCCAGGGATACGGATATTCTCATTGTGATCAATAAGGAGGACTATGAGTCCGCCCAGAGGTTCCAGCTCAGGCGCGGCGGTCATCTGTATAAAATCCCAGGAGTGGGCTTGGACCGCTCCCGGTTTCACCCCTTGTCGGAGCAAACAAGAAAAGAATACCGGCAAGGCATGGGGATAGGGGAAAGAGATTTCTTTTTGATTTCCGTAGGGGAATTAAACGAAAACAAAAACCACAAAGTCATCTTGGAAGCGTTGGCGAAAATGAAACGGAGAGGGCAGGACCTTTCCCCTATCAAATATGCCATATGCGGAGACGGATTCTTTCGGGACCGCCTTAGGCGTTGGATCATGGAATTGGGGTTAAAGGATACGGTAATCCTATATGGATACCGGCGGGATGTCCCCAAAATCATAGGGTGCGCCGACGCCATGGCTTTTCCTTCTAAACGGGAGGGTCTGGGAATGGCGGGGCTAGAGGCTTTGGCCATGGGGGTTCCCGTTTTGGCCTCTGATAACCGGGGAACCAGGGAATATATGAAACCGGGACAAAACGGGTTTGTCTATTCCCACGACGATGTGGAAGGGTTTATCAAAGGCATTGCGGCCATATGGTCTCTTACCCCGGAACAGAAGAAAATAATGCGCGACCGCTGCAGGGATTCCGTCAGAAGGTTTGACAAAGAGCATGCCAATGCCGTTATGAGGGCGATTTATGCCGATGTAGATAGGAGGGTTTCACGGCTTTCATGGAAAATAAAGTAACAGTCAGCGTTATTATGGGGGTATATAACCCGAAAGACCAGCAGCGTTTCTTTGCCGCGGTGAATTCCATCATCCATCAAAGCTTTGCCGATTGGGAATTTATCCTATACGACGACGGGTCCCAGATCCCATATGCGGATTCCGTGCGCCGTGCGGCCAAGCGGGATGACCGTATCCGTTATCTGCGGGGAGAGGAAAACCAGGGCTTGGGCTATGGGCTTAACGTATGTATCCGCCACGCACAGGGAGACTACATCGCCAGAATGGACGACGACGATATCTCCCGGCCCGACAGATTAGAAAGGCAGTTGGAGTTTTTGCAGGGGCACCCAGAGTACCAATGGGTGGGGAGCAACGCGGAACTGGTGGACGAACAGGGCGCGTGGGGATTCCTAAAAATGCCGGAAGCCCCGCAGGCGAAGGATTTCCTTTTCCATTCGCCGTATATTCACCCATCTGTCCTTTTCCGCAGGGAAGAGCTTTTTCAGAATGGGGGATACCGCAGCGGCAGGGAAATCCTGCAATGTGAGGATTATGAACTGTTTATGCGCCTGCACCAAAATGGGGGCCGAGGGTATAATCTCCAGCTTCCCCTGCTGCGTTATTGGGAAAATAGGGAATCCTATCAGAAACGGGGCTATCGGCGCCGTGTCCGTGAGATGAAGGTGAGGTATCGGGGATTTCAGGAGTTGGGTGTCCTCAATAGACAGACGCTTCCCTATGTGGTCAAGCCTTTGCTGGTGGGGATCATCCCTTCCTCCGTTCAGCATGCCCTCAAGAAGAGCCTTCGGAACAAGGGACAAAACAAGATTCCCTGGAAGGAAGGGGAACCGTGGAGTGTATAAAAGATACCTTGCTGGAGAGACAGCGGCGGTATGAGGACTGCCTGCGGCGCGATCCGCCGGCATGCCAGGCGGTAAAGGCATTATCCGTTCCCCCGGAGGATGCCGTGGCGCTGGTGAACAGCCATGTGCTGGCCCCTGCTATGGGCGGTTTTGTCCGATGGATCTTGCAGCAAGCGGTAAAAAGCGGGAAAACAAGGATTTACTTTTTGGCCCGGGATGGATATTTTCCTTATCATGGCACCCGGCTCCTTTGCGAACAGATGAATCTTCCCATTGCGTGCAGATATCTAAGCTGTTCCCGCTATTCCCTGCGGATGCCCCTGTTCCATACAAACCGGGGAGAAGCGCTGGATCTATTGTGCGGGCGGGGGATGGAAGTCAGCCTGAAACGGGTTCTCAGCCGGGGCGGGATGACCCAGGAGGAAAAAGAAGCAGTGGAACGCCGGCTGAATCTGCCGTTTTCTTCGGAAACCCTTCTTACCCCCGAACAACTCACAGAGATTCGGAAACGGTTAGGGGAATACCGGCTGTTTCTCGATTGTCTCGAACGCCATTCCCGGGAGGCGCTGCCGGCGGCCGCCGGATACTTTAGGCAGGAGGGATTGCTGGAAGACGTCAACGACGCCATTGTGGACAGCGGCTGGATCGGGTCCATCCAGCAGACCCTGGGGCGCTTGCTGAGCCTGCTGGGGCGGAAAAAAGGATTGGAAGGGTATTACTGGGGCTTGTACGATCTTCCGGAGAGGGCGAAAAAGGAAGCGTATCACAGCTATTATTTTGGCCCAAAGGGGAATTTAAGGGAGAAAATCTGGTTTAACAATTCCCTGTTTGAAGCGGCCTATACGGCGCCCCATGGGATGACCCTGGGGTATGAGAAATGGGAAAACGGTTATCGTCCCGTATACGGCGCCATAGGGCAGGGAAGAAAAGAATCCGCCCGCCTTCTGGAAGGTTGCCTTATGCCGTATCTCCAGAATTTGCTGGAACGTATGGGAAAAGACTATTTCCTGTACGGCGATTTAAAGACGGACCGGGCCATGATCCGGGATCTTTTCCGCCTCTTCATGGGAGCGCCTACACGGGAGGAAGCGGAATATTTTGGAAGGATTCCCTTTTCTGACGATGTGGTGGACGGGGAAGAGGGACAGATCGCGCCCGTGCTCACCCAGGGGCAGCTGCGGGATCATTATGTATTTTCCCGATGGATGGTTCAAAAAGGATTGCGGAAAAAACCATTTCGGGAAAGCGCGTGGTATATAGGCAGCGTTGTCCGGGGCGGCCGGCATATTCGCCGGCATGTAAGGCAGTACGCCTTTTATCAGACGCTGCGGCATGTCAGGGCCGCCCGGCGTTTTTCAAAAGAGAGGAGGGAGAAAACTTGACAGGGTTTCCTACAAGCGCCCAATATGCCTTTGTGATTCGGCAGCTGACCGCGCGGGAGATCAAGCGCAAGTATTCCCGTTCCTATCTGGGAATTGTCTGGAGCGTGCTCAACCCCCTTCTCTCCATGGCGGTTTTGTCCCTGATCTTTTCCCAGCTTTTCCGGCGGTCTATTGACAACTATCCTATCTATTATCTGACCGGCTATATTCTGTGGCAGGCGTTTACCGGATCGACTACCGCGTCCTTGACGGCGTTAGTGGATAACAAGTCCTTGCTGCTGAAAGTGAAGTTCCCCATGGAGCTGTTTATTTTGACCAGGGTTTATACCGCCCTCATTAACCTGGGGTATTCCCTGGCGGCCTATGTGGTGATGCTGCTGGTATTCGGGGTAACCCCCAAATGGACCATGCTGCTGTCCCCGGCCATTATCCTCTTTTTGTTCCTGTTTTCTCTGGGGCTTTCCTATATTTTGGCGGTCGCCTATGTCTTTTTTGGAGATGTCAAGCATTTGTATACCGTTGCTCTCACCCTATGGATGTACTGTTCCGCCATCTTTTATCCGGTGGAACAGCTGCAAGGCGTGATCCGGTGGATTATCTGGGCAAACCCACTGTATACGTATATCCACTGTATGCGTGAAATTGTCATGTATGGACAGCTGCCGGGAACGGTGGAATGGATACAGATGATCCTGTGGAGCGCGGCTGTCTATGCGTTGGGGCTTGTGGTGTTTCGCAGAAACCGCAATCGGGTGATGCAGAAAATCTGAAAGGGGCGGGGAAAACATGGAGGAAGACTGGACCAAGCAAGTGGAAATCGCGGTACGGCACGTGACCATGGAGTTTCGCCGCGCCAAACAGGAGGCGGGCAGCCTCAAGGAATGGATGGTGCGCACCCTGAAAGGCGGTCGCCAGTATGAGTATTTCAAAGCGCTGGACGACGTGAGTTTTACGGTGGAAAAAGGGGACGTGGTAGGGCTGATCGGCACCAATGGATCGGGAAAAAGCACCATGCTGAAAATTATTTCCGGGGCCCTGATTCCCACCAGCGGGAACGTCATCGTAGACCGCCGGAAAGTACAGCTTCTCACTCTGGGGACCGGATTTGACATGGAGCTCACCGGGCGGGAAAACGTCTATTTAAACGGGGCCATCATCGGTTACACGAAAAAATACATTGATGAGCATTATGAAAAGATCGTCCAGTTTGCGGAGCTGGAGGGATTTATGGAGGAAAAAGTAAAAAATTATTCCTCCGGTATGGTATCCCGCCTGGGGTTTGCCATCGCCACCGTGCGGGATACCCCGGAAATCCTGATTTTAGATGAAGTGCTCAGTGTGGGGGACCTGTTTTTCCGTCAAAAGAGCGAGGCCCGCATCCGGGAAATGATTCACGGCGGTTCTACTGTGCTCATTGTCTCCCATTCCCCTTCCGTGATCCGGAATAACTGTAACAAAGCCATTTGGATTGAAAAAGGGAAGCTTCGGGAGGTAGGACCGCCCAAACAGGTGTGCGACGCTTACGAAAAACGGAAGGAGGGCAAGGGATGAAAGAACGCGTTTACCGGGTGCTGGTGAGCAGGGTACCAGGAATCCGGGACCGGTATCAGCAGAAAAGGAAAGAGGCAGGGAGGCTAGCCTCCCTTGTTTATCTTTTGTGGCTGAACATACAGTACTACCTGTTTTTCCGGCGCGGTCTGGAACAGCCGGCCCGCTATCCCGTTTATGAGGAAAAGAGGCTTTGTGTTTCCAGCGAGTCCGCCCGATGCCAACGGAAAAGCCCGGAAGAATTGGCGCAGGAGCTTGCCTCCTATGAAGTGATATCTTTTGACGTGTTTGACACCCTGCTGTTCCGCCGGATCTCCCACCCGGCGGATCTCTTTTATCTGGTGGGGGAAACCCTGCGCTATCCCGATTTCCGACAGACCCGCATGGCGATGGAAGAACAAGCGCGCAAAAAAAAGCAAAACGAGAAGGGAACGCCTGAAGTCACCCTGGAGGAAATCTGGCACCTCATGGAAAGGGAGACGGGAATCCCCCAGCGGGTTGGGATAGAGGCGGAGTGGGAATGGGAGACAAAATGCTGTTTTGCCAACCCCTATTTTTTGCGGGTGGTAGGAGAACTGCAAAGGCGGGGGAAACCTGTCGTTATCATATCGGATATGTATCTGGGGGAAGAAAGGATTCGGGAATTACTGAGAAAATGTGGCTATGGGGCTTTTTCAGGATATTTTGTATCCTGCGACTGGGGAACCTCCAAATGGGAGGGCGGGCTTTATGACAAAGTGCGGGAGGCTATGGGAAAGGGGGCTTCCTATGCCCATGTGGGGGATCACCACTATTCCGACCAGAGACAGGCACAGCGCCACGGTTTTCAGCCATTTTCCTGCCCCAATGTCAATGAGGAAGGAAAAGCGTACCGGGCCGGGGATTTATCCCCGGTGACGGGCAGCGTATACCGGGGGCTTGTCAACGCCCATCTTTACAACGGTCTCACACGTTATTCCAGGGAATATGAATATGGATACGTGTACGGGGGCCTGTTCGCCGCCGGATACTGCCGGTTTATCCACGACTATGCGGAGAAAAACGGGATAGAAAAGATTCTCTTTTTTTCCAGGGACGGTTATGTGCTGCAAAAGGCTTATCTGACGATGTACCCTGAAGAAAAAACGCGTACCGCGTACGCCTATTGGTCCAGGCGGGCGGCGGTGAAAATTTCGGCTGGATATTACCGCCGGGAATACTTTCAGAGATTTCTTTTCCACAAGGCGGACCAGCGTTACACCATCCGGCAGGTTTTGGAGGCAATGGAACTGGAGGATATGCTCCCCGAACTTTGCGCGGCGATAAAAATAGATCCACAGACCCATCTGACGTATAAAAACGCGGAAAAGATAAAAGAATATCTCATAGATACCTGGAAAAAAGTGTTGGAACACTACCGGGAGCAGAGCGCCGCGGCGAAAGCGTATTATCAGGATCTTTTACAGGGATGTAAGCGGGTAGCGGCGGTGGATATCGGCTGGGCGGGAAGCGGGGCCATCATGCTTAGAGAGGCACTCAGACGGGAGTGGGGGATCCAATGCCAGGTGACGGGAATTGTGGCGGGGACGGTGTCCAGCGCCGGGATAGAGGCTGACGGCGTGGAACCCTTCCTGCTCCATGGACAGCTGATAAGCTATCTCTATTCCCAGCGGGAAAACAGGGACCTGTGGAAATTTCATGACCCGGAAAGGGGCCATAACCTGTATTGGGAGCTGCTTCTAGGGGCGCCGGAAGGGAGCCTGGTGGGATTTTACTGGGACGGGCAGGGAAAGCCCGCCCTCCGGTTTAAGAAGAATGATCCCGCGAAGGCAGGAGTTTTGGAAATTCACCGTGGAATCCTGGACTTTGTCCAACAGTTTTTAGAGACAGAAAGATGGTTTGGATTTCAAATTCCCATCAGCGGAAGGGATGCTTACGCCCCTATGATTTTGGTGGAAAGCCGTAAAAACCGGGATTTCCTGAAAGATTTGGAGGATTTGATGGATGATGTTCACATCGCGTAGGGGCCCAGGTTCGCCTATGGTGTTATACCATGCGGTAAGTTCCTACCAGCTATTGGAAGTCATGCTGCACCGGATGATTTTTCATCCAGGGGAAAGGGCGGTACTGGTATTACCGGACTTTATCGTGAACAAATACCCCCAATACCGCCGTTTGGCAAAAGGGCGTTTTTTTGAGGAGGTGTACCTATTCCCTTACCTTCACATTCCCCATAGGCAGGAAGAACGGATTTTGGAGGATGTCAGCCGGAGTTATCGCCAGGTGATCGCTTACACGCCCTCGGACTTTTCCCGGATTTATGTGGCGGGCGCCCATTTTTATTTTTCCCTTTATCTGATCCAAAACCAGGCGCCGTTTGTATTCCTGGAAGACGCGGCGGGAATGTTAAGCCGGCCCCAGGTGCTGGATCAGGCCCTTTCGGTCAATTTCCCAATCCATGCGGCCATAGCCCGGAAATATGGGCTGTTTGACGGCAGCAATCCATGGATTTCCCAGGTGATCTGTTTGAAAGAGGCCCAGATCAGGGATGTCTCCGGTGAGAGATATCAAAACTTTTCTGTAGAAGACGCCTTGGAAACACTGTCCCCGCAAAAGAGGAAACGGCTTATTCATTTTTTCCTCCAGCGGCGGGTCCGCACTTTGGCGGACGCTGTCCTGCTTACCCAGCATTTTGCCAATCTGGGGATAATGAGCCAGGAGGAACAAGAAAGGATGTACCGGGCAATGCGGGAGAGAATTCCCAGGGATACCCGTTTGCTGATCAAGAAACATCCGGACGATACCTTGGATTACAGCGGGATCTTTCCAGGAGCACACACCATTCGGGAAGTGTTCCCAGCGGAACTGCTGCCCTATGCGTTTATAAAAAAGCCGGAAATTCTCTATACATTTGATTCCACCGGCTGCGAAAATTTAAAAAAACATTTTATCATACGAAAAATAGAGAGGGAGCCATATGCTAAATAACAGGGTTTTGATTGTGGTAAATTCCGTCTATCAGCTTTTTACGGCGGTCCATATCAGGAGGACCATTCTGGAAGACCGGGATGTGGATCTCCTGTTGACGGATGTGCTTCCCCAGGGAGAGAATTATCTGCCGCGGCTGGAAGATACCGGCCTGTTTGAACGGGTGCTGTTCGCGAGAACCCGGGAACTCAATCAAACCTACGCGGGGGCCAGTGGAGAAAAGCTGTCGGAAGGGTTCCGGGACATTCCGAAACGGTTCCGTTGGATCCTCAGTGATGAGCTTACCTACTATGTGGAAATCTATTTTTCCAATTTTGACCCGTTTTTACGGATGCTGGCGTGCCAGTATTACACATTGCCCTGTGAGTTTGTGTGCTATGAGGACGGTTTTTCTTCCTATGTCATCGATTATCTCCGGGAGGACCGGGCGGCCATCAACCGCCATCCGGAGGGGCAAAAGATCCGGGACAAAGTGGAAAGCGTATTCCTGTACGAGCCCCGCCTGGCGGTGAGAGAGGATGGGCTTGTCAACCGCCGGCTTCCCAAAATCAAAAGGGAAGATCAGGAACTGCGGACGCTGTTCAATTATATCTTTGATTATCAGAGCCCGGAAGAAGACGCGGATTTTCTTTTTTTGGAACAGTCTTTCCGGGCGGAAGGTCTGGAAACCAACGATGTGGAACTGATGGAACTGTGCCAGGAGACCGTTGGGGCAGGACGGTTCGTGGTGAAACCCCATCCCAGGAATCCAGAGAATATCCCGTTCCAGCTGGGGTTGACCAGAAAATATTCCAACAGCGCTCCATGGGAGCTTTATCTGCTTAACGAGGACATGAGGGACAAGACCATCCTCACCGTCTGTTCCAATGCCGCCCTCACCGGCAGGATTGTCTTCCAGATGGATATTCCAACGGTTATGCTGTACCCGCTGTTTGAAGGAAAAGTACTTTGGAAAGAGGACGCTCTTCTCAGAAGATATCTTCGAAAATTCCAGAGGCAATTTGCGGGGGAACATTACTATGTACCGCAGACAGCCTATGAACTCAAACATATTCTCACGTATTTAGGAGGGCGCCATGAGCAATCAAGTAAAGGTTTCTGTGATTATTCCAGTGTACCAGGTGGAGAATTATCTGGAGCGGGCGGTGGATTCCGTTTTGGCACAAACGCTGGAAGAGAAAGAAATTATATTGGTGGATGACGGGAGCTGGGATAACTCCCCCCAGATCTGCGACCGTTACGCCCGGGACTACCCCGAACTGATCCGAGTGATCCATAAGAAAAACGAGGGGTTAGGGATGGCGCGCAATACCGGGGTTCAGGCGGCGGTTGGGGAATATGTGGCGTTTGTGGATTCTGACGACGCGGTAGAGCCGGAAATGTACGCTGAAATGTACGAAAAGGCCGTGGAAGAGGATTGCGATATCGTGATGTGCGACGTGAGAATCGTATATGTAGAGGAAAACCGGGCTTCTGTGGTGTCTTCTTACTCCAAAAAGGAAATCGATTTGTCGGACTATATCGCCCATGGAAACAATATCACATACAGCGTCAATAAACTGTTCCGCCGGAGCATATGGGAAGAAAACCAATATGAAAAGATGCTGTTTGAGGATATCTCCCTCATTCCGTCCCTCATTACCCAGTATCCCGCCATTGGTTATGTGCGAAAGCCCTTTTATCAGTATTACCGGAGGGCCAATACCATCTCCACTTCCTTAGTGGGGGATATGGTGGATATTGTCCAGGCGTTCCGGAATTTTATCGATACCAGCAATCCGGAATACCGGGAAGAGGTGATCTACTGCGCCGCAAAACAACTGTATTGGAATATGACGCAATCCAGGACGCTGTTTCAAGCGGACTTTATCGGGCTCCTTAAAGAATATAAAAAGGACTTTTTGCTGAATTCCTATCTAGAAAAAGATGGTAAGGTACACAAGATCTTGGACTTTCTGAAAAAAGAGGTAATTCCCGATAAAATGATCTGCGTGCATTTTGACGGGGTTATCCCAGAGGACTATCTGGAACAGATGAGAAGAGATTTCCCCAAGGCGAAACTGATTGACGTGGGGGAGAACTACTATTTTCCGGAACAGCTTCCGGCGGTAGTCCAGCGTGCCTTACAGGAGGGAAACCAAAGGTTCGCGGAGGAATACTATGCCCTGCGAATTTTGGCGAAAGAAGGGGGAGTCGTGCTGTTCCCCTGGATGCGCGCCAATATTCAATTGAAGCGTTTGCGTTTACATCCCATCTTTTTTGGGTTTGCGGACAATGAAAACCTGGAAACCGGGTGTTTTGGAGCGGTTCCGGAGCACTTTGTCATAGAGGCGTTGCTTGACACCTATGAGACGGAGAATATTTATAACCAGGCACTGCTTCCACTGGGGGAAAGATTGCGCGATTTTCTGATGCTGCATTTTGGGTTAAGGGTGAACGGCAGAAAACAATTGTTAAAAAAGGAAATTCAGATCTGCCTGCCCAGCGTGCTGTCCTATGACATGAAGGATGGGGAAAACTGCGCCAAGCGGTGGGAATATCCCGTCCCGGAGGGGTATGAGCTGGTGGACGGTAAGGTACTGAAAATGTGGTCGGACTGGATTTTGGAAAACTGGAACTTATATAAACATCAGCTTCAGGCGGTTCCGGAGAGAGGAAAGAAAAATACGCCTGCATTCCAACCTCAGGCAGTTGTCCCACAGATGCAGGCTGAACTGGACCGGAAAATTCAGGAAGTGGTGGACACCTATGAGAACTCCACCTGCTGGCGGATTACCAAACCGGTGCGCATGCTGGCAAAATTATTTGGAAAGCGAGGAGGATAACTGTGAGGACGGTTGCGATCATTCCAGCCCGTTACGGTTCCAGCCGGTTAAAAGGGAAACCACTGATGGATCTCTGTGGAAGGCCGATGGTCTGGTGGGTATACCGCCAGGTAAAGCAATCCCAAAAGATAGATGCCGTCTATGTAGCCACGGATCATGAGGAAATTGAAGAGGCATGCAAGGCTTTGTCTATCCCCTGTATCATGACTTCCCCAAGGCATAAGACCAGTACAGAAAGGCTGTATGAAGCGGCACAGAAGATTCCGGCGGATGTTTACCTGTGTATCAACGGGGATGAACCCCTGATGGAGGCGTCTATTTTAGAACAAGTCATCCCCAAAACAGGAGACGGCTTTTTTGCCGCGAACCTGATGACGAAGATCCATTCCCCGGCGGAAGCGGTGGATGAGAGCAATATCAAGGTGGTGACGGATACCAAAGGGAATGCCCTGTTTTTTTCCCGCAGTCCAATTCCCCACCCAAAAGGGAGCCTGGAATTTGATTATTACAAACATCTAGGGGTGCTGGCCTACTCTTTGGAGGCGCTGCGTTTTTTTGCCCAGACGGAAAGAGGGCCTGTGGAATCCATTGAGGATATCAATGAGCTTCGCTTTCTGGAACACGGAAAGCCATTAAAAATGGTCCCGGTGGACGCCCGTACCCTTTCGGTGGATACCCAGAAAGACCTGGAGTATGTCAGAGGGGTCCTGCAGGACAGGCTGGACAGAAAGGAGATCGTGTTGTGAGTATACAGGTACTGGACTGCACATTGCGGGACGGCGGGTATATCAATGACTGGCGTTTTGGAAGAAAAACTATTGTTTCTATTTTGGACAAGCTGGAACAGGCGAACATCGATATTATTGAATGTGGCTTTCTCACCAGGATGGTAAAAGAAAAGGACTGCTCGCTTTTTAACAGCGTCTCCGATTTAGAATCTGTTCTGCCCAAACGGGAAAGGTCTTCCATGTATGTCGCCATGATCGCCATTGGAGAAAAGGAACTGCATCCATCGGAACTGGCTCCCTATGACGGGAAAAGTATCCAGGGAATCCGGCTTACATTCCATAAAAAGGAAATTCAGCAGGCTATGGAATGGGCCAAGATCATCATGGAGAAAGGGTATCAGGTGTTTATGCAGCCGGTGGGGACTGTTTTTTACAGTGATATCGAACTGCTGCGACTGGTGGAAAAAATCAACGCCCTGCGCCCATATGCCTTTTATATTGTGGATACGCTGGGGAGCATGTACCGCAATGAGGTTTCCCACCGCTTTTATTTGATCGATGAGAATATGGACCCTCAGATCCGGCTGGGATTTCACGGCCACAATAATATGCAGCTGGCGTTTTCCAATGCCCAGGTACTGGGGAAGATTCAGACCAAAAGGACGCTGATCCTGGATTCATCTGTATATGGAATGGGAAGAGGGGCCGGAAACCTGCCCACGGAATTGATCACCCAGTATATCAATAAAAAAATCCAGTCCCGCTATGACGTCACCATGGTGATGGACATTTACGATGAATATATCGCGGCCATCCGTAAGGAGTACGAATGGGGATATACCATGCCATATCATATCGCCGCCAGCCATGTCTGCCATCCCAGCTATGCCGCCTATCTCATCAATAAACAGACGCTGACCATGAAGGACATCGAAAAGATCATTCAGTCCATTCCGGACGAATATAAAGTCCTGTATGACCGGGAACTTATTGAACAGCTCTATGTTCAGTTCCAAAGCAAAAAGATAGACGACAGCGCGGCGGTTCAAGAAATTACGGGATTGATCCAGGGAAGGAAACTTTTGATTCTCGCCCCAGGGAAAACCTTGGTTTCTCATCGGCAGGAGATCAAAGATTTTATAGAAAGGGAACATCCCTATGTCATCTCCATCAACTTTGTGGATATCGGTTATCCCTTGGACGCGTGCTTTGTGAGCAATCACAAAAGAATCGACGCGCTGAGCAGGGAAATCCGATCGGCCGAGGGTATCCGCCTGTTGCTGACATCCAATATCCCCAGGCTGAACCGGGAAGGCTGCCTGTATGTGGATTACGACCGCTATACCAACCCGGACCCCGTCGTATCGGATAACGCCGGGCTGATGTTGCTAAAACTTTTACAGGCCAGCGGTGCCCGGGAGATGTTTCTGGCGGGCTTTGACGGATTCCAGGAACAGGAGAATTACTACAGCGAGGAGCTGTACCTTCCGGTAGATATCGACGAAATAGAGGAAAAAAAGATCCGCATGAAAAAACAGATCAAAGAACTAAGCCGCACAGCAAAGCTTTATTTCCTCACCCCATCCCTGTATGAAGGGGAAGAGATCTATGTATAAATGCGTTGTATTTGATATGGATGGAACCCTAGTGGATTCTTATCAAGGAATTTACCAAGCCTATAAAGTCGCATTTGAGAAAATGGGAAGGAAGTGGGAAGGGGATTCCTTTGTCAGACGGGCGATCGGCGCCCCGCTCCCTTTTGTATTTGAACAGATGTGCGAGATGGGGCAGGAAGAAGCCTTGCGGGCGATAGGATATTACCGGGCCTATTACGGGGAAAAGGGCTGGCGGGAGCTCCAGGTATATCCTGGGATGGAGGAAACTCTGCAAGAATTGCGGAGGCGAAACTATTTTTTAGGGATCGCCACCCTGAAAAAGGAAAAATTTGCGCAGGAAATTTTAAAAGAACAGGGGATTTTTTCCTATTTTGATGCTGTATGCGGGATGGATGAACAGGACCAGTTGACAAAATCGGATCTGATCCGCAGTTGTATGGAAAAGGCCAAAGCGGAACCCTGGGAAACTATCTTAATAGGGGACAGTGAATTTGATGCGCAGGGAGCAGAACAGGCCGGCGTAGGCTTTCTAGCCGTGACTTACGGGTTCGGGTTTGGGGACAAGGAAACATGCCGGCGGGGAAATATTCAAAAAATCGCTGAAAGCCCGGCGGATATCCTGTTACAGATGGAAGCGCCTTCTCTGGGTTGTATCTATCACCAATGAAGGAGGAAATACTCTCCACCATATTAGGAGAAAACACAATAGGGAAAAGAAAGAAGCTCAAAGCAGAAAGTCCTTTCCGCTTTGAGCTTCTTGAGTTTCATCAGCTATCATAAAATTATTTTTTTAGAAGGGAGCGACTAGATAACACGGTTGCCGGACTGATCCAGATAGGCGTAGGTAGTACGGTTGATCGCGAGGTTCTGGGAGCTCACTAGGCAGAGGCCGTCGGAATAAGATTCCGCGCTTTCATAGTCGAGGGGTCCTACCGCCACTTCCCCCTGCATATCCAAAAAGTAAATCTCATCATCATCCTTTATCCGGAGAAGCCCATCCGATACAAATTCCTCGTGAATAACTTCTTTTTTCGGCTCAAACATGCGGTTTCCGGAAGGATCGATCACGGTAAAATACCAGGAGGACTGTTTGTTCTCAATATTCAGCACACAATATCCATTGTGGAATTCCGGATCGTCTCGCAGGTCATATTCTGAAAGATCGAGTACCAGGTCCCCAGCGGTATTGCAGAAACCGCCGCTCTTCTCATCATAAACAAGCCCGCTGTAATTTTCTTCAATATATTCGTCAGACCAACTGTAGGCCTCGTCCCTATCCTTGGTGACTTTTTTTGCTTTGGGGCTGAAAAACGCGTAATCATTATAATATCCGGTTTCGTCGGGCGTTTTGAGATGGTATAGCCCCTCCCCAATATATTCCGGCATTTTTAAATCTTTTGTGGGCTCCTGAATCCAGTTCCCATCGCTGCCTAAAATACCATAGTAGGTGGCGGTTTCTTCAAAAGTGTCTATGGAGAACCACACAAACGCAACCCCCATAAAGTATCCGCCGTCCATCATACCAATGTCTTGGGTGTTGCCTTCCCCAAATAACTCCTCGGCCAGGATCCAGCCGTCCCCGTCCACAGACCAGACAGCCTGCCCTTGGGTATTGATCAGGGCTTCATTGTTCACAAGGGCTACGCCGTCGGCAAAACCTGTAAGCTCGAAATCATCGCTTTCGTCGATACCGACGGGAAGCTCAAAAGCCACATTCCCCTGGGTATCGATACAACACCACTTGGAGCTGACAAAATAACCGGCGGTGTCGTATTCCGAAAATTCCGCCCAGGCGTATCCATTGCGGAAACTGGTGGCGTCGGTGATGTAAGTCTGGTTTCCCATCGTCTGCTGTACGTCATCGTCTTGGATTTGTATGTCCTGCGCGGGAGAGGAATCATTTCCTTTCCCTGGGGCGCCGGCCATCCCCGGAACAAAACCGCATCCGGCAAACAGGACGCCAACCAAAACCAGCAAGGTTAAAAGCGTCAGCACCTTCTTTTTCATCTTCATGTCCTCCTATATATCCTCAACTACTTTATATGTATTATATCATAAAAATGGCTCCGGTGCTTTGAAAACAGCAGAAAAAGAGTAATTGGCAAGGAGGGATTTTTATTACGACACTTTTGGTTAGAATGTATAACTAGAGAAAACGCTAATAGTGAAGAGGATTATCTCGAAAGAAAAAACGTACCATCCGCCGACTGTACTTTTGAGGATTTCTTCCTATAACAATAGAACAGATTATAAAGATAATCCAGAAAACCGTAGAAAGCCCCAAAAATAGGCAAACAAATACAATACGGCGAATCTGCTGGTTGATAGTGTGCTCAAGCGGAAGGAACGTATGGCCGTCGCTGCCCGTAAGGCTGTGTACCAGATAAAACGGCTCGTTATTAAGCAAGCGATCAGATGGAGAAATAAACTCTGCATAAATAGAAAATTCTGTTTGGCCATCACAAAGGGAAAATAAGAGTTCCTCGTCCAAGATATCTTTGTCATAATTCCGGATCACAAAAGGATGAAAACCCGCCGGTGGATAGAGTGTAAGTTCGGTTCCCTTAATCTGATATCTGGCAAAAGAAGAGGTAAAGGAGTGTGCAGCATCTTCATTTACAGCTTTCAGGCAAGGAGCGATACAGAGGGCCCAAGAGGCCAGTAGAAAAATCAAGATGGCTATATAGAAAGCAAAAATTTGGGAGGAATTTTCTACATGACCATTGAAAGGATCAAACTTCGATTTAACCAAGGGAATCTCTTGCCCCTGATGGAGGGAACGGTATCTCTTTTTAGCAAGGCCTAAAAAAAGATCTGAATTGTATGCTCCTTTATCTACCACTACCTTCTTTCCCCTGCAAAAAAGGACCACATCCCCGTCACCTCTGTATCCAGCGATATCCCGATAGGAAAAGACGCACTTTTTTCCAAAAAAATTCCGGCTGATAAATTTTTGACTGTCATATTGAATGGTACGATTATGCCAGACGATCATGATGCTAAGGGATAGGAGGAAAAGGATAGAGCATAGAATCATACCAAAAATATTATTGGAGGTATGTTCCGAAAATACCAGCAAACCATATATCAAAGGCAGAGATAGCCCCCCGCCGGCGCCTCCTATCAAGGGGAAAAAGTTGGGGAGGCAGACAAGACCACCCTCGTTGCCCCGCCTTTGCACAAGATAGACAGAAAGACAACGGATCAAAAAAATGAGAAAAAGCAATCCAATGATAAAAAACAGAATATTCCAAAACATAACAATTTCCTTTTTTGTTATTTCAATTGAATTATATCAGTTATCCATAAGAAATCAATTTTTTGTAAAAAATAAAAACAAAATTTACACAAATCAATCCATACTGTTTTCTATAATCTTTTTATCTTTCATGGAATACCTAAAATATTTCGATAAAATTATTAAGAGCTTCCCCTTTCCAAAAGGAATTTTTCCTGGGAAAGGGGAGCTTTATTTGTGGTAAAAATGGTAAAGAACAGTTTATGATAAAGAAAAATCTGAAGTGTTGGATAAAATTTCTTTTTGTAAATAACTATTTTTTTATGATCTTGAAAAGTCGCCTTTAAGAATTTTTATGGATAGGGTTGACAAAAGAAGGTTTTTGATTAAAATAGTTTTTTATAAAACAGTTTTTATAAAAACTATTTTGCCCGGAATGGGATACCGGGCAAAATTTCCGGTATCCTTCATCTTCAAAGGAGGAATTTTATGAGCTTGACCACAGAGTTCCTAATGAATCTCCGATGTATTATCAAACTGCATGAAACGATGTTAAAGGAGATTTGCGATCAATACCAACTCCAGCTGATAGAAGCGAAAATTATCAGTTTTCTATGGAACAATCCTGGCAAAGATACTGCCGCCGATATTGTAGAACTGAGAATGTTATCCAAGGGAAACGTATCACAAGCGGTGGAAAGCCTGATTCAGAGGTCTTTCCTTGAAAGGAAACAGGATCAGAAAGACCGGAGAAAAATCCACTTGTCCCTGACCAGTTCGGCACAGCCGATTGTGGATTCTATGGAAATTCTTTGGGAAAAATTTGAAGAGGAACTCTTTACCGGAATATCAGAAGAAGAGAAGGAACTTTTCCACCAGGTCAGTGACCACATTAAACACAATACTAGAAACGCTATGGTTAGGAGAGAGAAACCATGAAAGAAGAAAAAGATTTTCTAGGGAAAAAACCAGTGGGAAGGCTTCTTCTCCAGCTGGCCCTTCCCACAGTAGCGGCACAGGTCATCAATATGCTTTATAATATTGTCGACCGTATCTATATTGGACATATCCCGGAAGTAGGGACATTGGCCTTGACTGGGGTAGGAGTATGCATGCCGCTGATTATGATTGTAACGGCATTTGCTGCTTTTGTAGGTTACGGTGGGGCTCCCAGGGCCTCTATCTTTATGGGAAAAGGGGACGATCAATCCGCAGAGAAAACACTGGGCAACTGTTTTGTCATTCAAATTATGATTTCAGCCGTTCTGACGGCGGCTCTCCTTTTGTGGAACCGTGATTTCTTGATGGCGTTTGGAGCTAGTGAAAATACCATCGAGTATGGCGTCAGCTATATGAATATCTATGCCATAGGGACCCTGTTTGTTCAGCTCACGTTGGGGATGAACGCGTTTATCACAGCACAGGGGTTTGCTAAGACAGGAATGCTTTCCGTGCTCATTGGCGCGGTTGCCAACATCCTTTTGGATCCCCTCTTTATCTTTGGTTTTGAAATGGGCGTACAGGGTGCCGCTTTGGCAACCATCCTCTCTCAGGCTATGTCCTGCGCATGGGTTTTGGCCTTCCTATTCGGCAAGAGAACACGCTTAAAGATCAGGAGAAAAAATTTAAGGTTACAGGCAAAAATTATTTTCCCCAGCTTAGCCCTGGGGTTATCCACGTTTATTATGCAGGCCAGTGAAAGCGTCATCTCCATTTGCTTCAATTCCTCCTTATTGCAATATGGAGGAGATGTGGCGGTGGGGGCTATGACAATTCTCACCAGCGTGATGCAGTTTGCTATGCTGCCCCTGCAAGGATTGGGACAAGGTGCCCAGCCGATTATCAGCTACAACTATGGGGCCAGGAATGCAACCCGGGTAAAGGACACTTTTCGGCTCCTCTTGAAAGCCAGTTTATGCTATTCTACCTTATTATGGGCCCTTGTTATGATTTTCCCCCAGATGTTCGCAGCCATGTTTACAGCAGATCCCGGTTTATTGGAGTTTACCAAGACAGCGCTGCGGATTTATATGGCATGTCTGCTGCTTTTTGGAATTCAGATGGCCTGTCAGATGACGTTTACCTCCTTAGGTAAAGCCAAAGCGTCTATCCTGGTGGCGGTTATGCGGAAATTCATCCTGTTGATCCCATTGATCTATATTCTGCCGCAGATTTTCCGTGTTGATCAGACAATGTCGGTTTATATGGCGGAACCGGTAGCAGACTTTCTGGCGGTAGCGTTTACATCCGTCCTATTTACATTCCAGTTTAGAAAGGTTATGGCGCAGATATCAGATAACAAACCTAAAAAAGAAATGGAAAACAAATAAAAAGAAAAAAGGAGGTATTCGCACAGCTTGCGAATACCTCATTCCTGATAAAAACAGGGAGCGCAAGGAGATAGATATATCACAGAAAAAGATAGTGGGCTAGAGGTGGAGAATTTCTCTGGTCAGTTCTTCGATGGGGCGGCATTCACAAATGGAAAAATGATATTTCCCAGTAATACCCAATTTTTGCCCGTTAACAAAATCACCTCTTCCAGTTTTACGCTCGAAGAAACGGCCATTCCCCTTTTGTTTTTTGATCTGTTCCAAAATGGAAACATTCTGAAAAACAGTAATCCCCCCTACATCCGGGCAGCGACGTCCCAAATACCAGACAATAAAAGTAGGAATCCCTTTTTCCTGATGAGTACGGTCAATATAATGGTTTAATTTCGGGAGGTCTACGACAATGGTTTCTTTTGGAAACAGGTCATGCCCGGGTAAAAAACTATGTACTTTCATAAAAGGCTTGTCATTTAGCATCTTTGCTTCTATGCGGCACACCAGATCATCCTGATCGTCCATAACACGGATATCTGCATTTTTGTGGATTTCAGGGCCGATGCAATGATATGGAGTTTCAGAGTGAATAAGAGATATCAGTTCCTTTACAAGGTCGTAAGAACTGGCAAGATCCCCTGAAAAAGTGTAAACTCCCTTGGAATTGGCGGTGCATAAATGGCAAGTTCCGCACAAACGGTCAAAAGAGTGCAAATCGGCTTTACAGGTCAACATAGCGTATTTCCCTCCTTTTTAGATGACATATTTCATTTTATAGGGTTACCCTAATCATAGCTTTCTGGCATAAGGAAGTCAATGGATGATATTCTTTAGAAACGCTTTGTCGTTTTATAAACAATTTAAGCGAAGAAATTATAAAGAGGTCCAGGGGTTAAGATAGAATGTTTTTGTTTTTATTCCATAAAATCCTTGACAAACATTCTGGTTTATCTTATACTTATAAAGTATCTAATTTTAGATTTCAATTGAATAAGACGAGGTGTAGCGCAGATGGTAGCGCGCTTGGTTTGGGACCAAGATGCCGCAGGTTCGAATCCTGTCACCTCGACCACCAGGCTGAGTCTAGACGCAATTCGCGTTCCGGGTTCGGCTTTTTGTTTTGCCTTTTCACTCGTGTTTATGGCAGGTACCTTTTTTACAGTGAAAATCCATAATGTTTAAGGCTGTTTTCCATATACTCTATATGTTGAATCTGGCCTTTCCTTTTACACGTTCTGGAGTAATGCCGGAATGTTTCATGAGCAGGCAAACCGAGTGTTGCTCTGGGACGGCTTATTTTTTGGAAGGACAGTTTTTTACCATAAAGATTGTAGGAAAAGATTGCCCCCTCAAATTAAAAAGAGGTTATTTGCTGTTTCTAATTTGCTGTGTTATACTAACAATACGATATAAGAAACGGAAGGGAAAAGGAGAGAAATGAAAACAAGGAAATGGATATGCGTCCTGTTGGCGATCAGCTTGACGGCGCAACTAACCTCATGTGCCATGCCTGTCATGCGCTGGGATTCATCGTGGCCGTCACAGGGGGAATCCCTTCCGTCCCAGGCTCCCCTATCGTCTTCCGAGATATTGGAAAATATTCCTCAGGGGAATGAAACCCACAACCAAGTTTCCAAAGAGAATTGGTCGGATCTGTCTGTTTATGGATATCGGGAACAGAATTACGCTTACGAAAATCTTCCTCTTTCCGCTCAAAAGGACTGTTACGATCAGCTGAGGGAAGCCGCTTACTGGATCGGTCAGGAGCCCCAGGAGGGGGAATACTGGTATCCTTTACGGGAGATTGTAGTGGAAGGCACCCTATATCCAGAAGAGATCCGGGCGGCGGTTACAGCGTTCAAGGATGATCACCCGGAAGTTTTCTGGATTTCCTCTACATATACATACTCCCATCAGCAGGACAACAAAACCTGGATTCAGTTTCGTTCCCTTCTTCCCGTTGAGGAATGTCAGAAGCGTCAGGGAGAACTGGAGCAGGTGGTGCGGGAATGCGCGGCTATTCTTTCCGAGGGGATGAGCCAATACCAACGGGAAAAAGCCGTCCATGATTTTGTGGCGGAGCGTTGTACATATGATATGAAGGCTTTTGAGAACCAGGAGAACTGGGAACAGTGGTGGGAAACTTTTACCGCTTACGGAGCCTTGGTGCAGGGAAAGGCCGTGTGCGAAGGATATGCCCGCTCTGTGGAACTGCTGCTCAGCCTTGCTGATATGGAATGTGCCCTGATCCGGGGCGGGGCTGAGGGGCAGCGCCACATGTGGAATGTGGTGCAGGTAGATGGTCAGTGGTATCATCTGGACCCAACGGGCAACGATAATTCGGATGAGAAGAGTTATTTTTATTTTAATCTCACCGACCAGCAGATCCTGTCAGACCATCAGATAGATCCGCCGGCTTCCCAAATCCCGGAAGAACGCTGGAAGGAAGAATCGGAAGAATCTATCCTTTATAATTTGTTTCTACCGGAATGTACCGGTACGCAGGCCAATTACTTCCAACAGGAAGCCTTTGTGCTGGAATCTATGGGAGCAGAGGCTGACAGGAAAGCGGTGGAAGCGCTTTCCCAGGCGTGGACCCAAGGGGAGAAGCAGTTTCCTATATATGTTGGAGAATCTTTGGAGTATACAACAGCCCTGAATCAGCTGTTTCAGGAAGAGCCATATAAATTTTTCTATTATATAGATCAAGTAAACGCCGCGTTGCCTCCTCAGGAGGGGCTGGAAATGGACAGCGTCCGCTATGTGGATCTGCCGGCCCAACGGGCAGTGGTGGTTTATCTAAACAGATAGGATGGAGGAACGAGTACTATGGTTGATCAGGAGAGGATTGCCGCAGCGGTGAAGGAATTGCTGGAGGCGATCGGGGAAGACCCCGAGAGGGAGGGGTTACAGGAAACGCCGCGGCGAGTGGCAAAAATGTATGCGGAAATTTTTTCCGGCCTGCATGACAATCCGGAACGGCATTTGAAGATTTTTCATGAACCAGAACAGCATAACGAGCTGGTGATCGTGCGGGATATCCCGTTATATTCCGTGTGTGAGCACCATTTGCTGCCTTTTATCGGTGTGGCCCATATCGCGTATATTCCGCAAAAGGGCAGGATTATAGGGCTTTCCAAATTTGCCCGGATTGTAGACAGTTTTGCCAGAAGGCCCCAGGTACAGGAACGGCTTACCGCCCAGATTGCCGACTTCCTGTTTAAACATTTGGATCCTTATGGGGTGGCGGTCGTGATAGAGGCGGAACACCTGTGCATGACCATGCGGGGAGCCCGGGCTGCGGGGGCCAGGACCCAGACGTCTGCCCTGCGGGGAATTATGCGCACCGATGCGAAAAGCCGGGCCGAGGTGATGACGCTGTTGACAGGAGGGGCCCGATGAATCGTATGTTTCGAGCGGGGAGATATACTCTGCCGTTGGGAGAAAAAACCTATGTGATGGGGATTGTGAATGTTACACCCGATTCTTTTTCCGATGGGGGAAAATGGAACGATCCATCCTTAGCGGTAGAACACGCCTTGGAATTGCAGGAACAAGGGGCGGATATTCTGGACATTGGGGGGCAGTCTACCCGTCCAGGATACCAGCCGGTGAGTGCGGAGGTAGAATGGGAACGTTTGGCTCCGGTTCTGGATAAGCTGGTGGGGCTGGCAAAAGTGCCTATTTCTGTGGATACTTTTTATCCGGAGATAGCCCGGTTATCCTTACAGGCGGGTGTGGATATTATCAACGATGTCACCGGGTTCCGGGAAGAGGAAATGTTCCAGCTGGCGGCCCAGTGCCACTGCGGCTGTATCATTATGCATGACCAGCCGGGCTTTGATACCATCCTCCCTTTTTTCCAGGAAAGAAAACAAAAGGCAGAACAGTATGGAATCGTCTCGGAGCGGATCTGTTTTGACCCTGGTATTGGATTTGGCAAGACTTATGAGGAAAACCTGAGAATCTTGCGGGAACTTGCCGCCTTGACGGTACCGGAATGCGCGATGCTCGTTGGAGCCTCCCGCAAGCGTGTCATTGGGCAGCCCTGCGGTAACCCTCCCTTTGACCAGCGTATGCCGGGGACCATAGCGGCACACACGCTGGCGATTGCCGGCGGGGCGGACATTGTGCGGGTCCACGACGTGAAAGAAGCGGTTCAGGCAGCCAGGGTGGCTGACGCTATTTGCCGGGAATTACCCAAAAATCTTGATAAATAGAATGGTATGGGCCTGTTTTCCTTTCCTATCTGCGAAAGGGACAGGCTCAAACCGTTGTCATAGGAGGAAAATGAACATGGATCAGATACAGATCCGAGGACTTCGGATTTTTGCTTATCATGGGGTCAACCCAGAAGAAAAACAAGAAGGACAGCTTTTTGTATTGGATATTACCCTATATGCCGATCTGAAGAGACCAGGACGTACGGATCATTTGGAGGATACCATCAATTATTCCAAAGCGACCAAATGCGTAGCAAAGGTCATGGAAGAAGGCCCGTATGACCTGATTGAAAGGGTGGCGGCGAGGGTAGCCCAACAGCTGTTGGAAGAATTTTCCTTGGTGGAACAGGTGACTGTTCTGCTGAAAAAACCGCAAGCACCAGTAAAAGCCGATTTTGATTACATGGCGGTGGAGATCACTAGAACCAGGGAAGATTTTTCATAGGGGGAGTTATGACGTTCCTGTTGACCTTATATATATAAGAAAAGGATATGGTTACCTGCCGGGCCTGTACCGCACAGAGGAACCCGGCGTGAATTTTTTGAAAACTGTGCGGGGAATGGAAGGTATTTATGACAGAAGCAGTGATTGCATTAGGTTCCAATATTGGAAACAGGGAAGAAAACATTCGCAAAGCCATCGATGCGATACGGAGATTACCCTCTACTACGGTGTTGATGGTCTCCAATTTCTATGAGACGGAGCCGTTTGAAGTGCCCGACCAGCAGGACGATTACCTCAACGGCTGCCTCAAACTGATGACAGAGCTGGAACCCCAGACGCTATTAGGCGCTTGTCTGGGAATTGAAGCAGGGATGGGGAAAGTGCGTACCTTTAGAAATGCGGCGCGTATCATTGACCTTGACCTGCTGCTATATGGGGATGCCACCATACAGACAAAAGATTTGATCCTGCCCCATCCCAGGATGTTGGAAAGGGCCTTTGTGTTGATCCCGTTGTCAGATCTTTATCCGCAGTATAATGCATTAGGGATAGACTTCTCCCAGGCTTTGCGCAATCTGGATACAACAGGGGTACGTATTTTAGGAGATCCCGCACGATAGATGGGGAAAAACCGGCGTTTTTGGGGAAGTAATGCGAAAAAACGCCGGTTTCTAAAAAAAAATAAAAAAAGTTGAAGAAAAGTGTTGACAGGAAAGGGGAGGTGTGATATTATAGTCAAGCCGTCGCGAGAGACGAGAAAAAAACAGAGAAAAGTCTTGACAGACTGGATCTGA
>CAKUYY010000006.1 GCA_934717555.1 uncultured Clostridium sp. | reverse complement strand
AGGAGGTCTTTTTTTCTTCAATTGTCGCTATCGCTTTTTCTTTCTCCACCGGCTTAGCCGGTGGTTGTCAATACAAATTAACAGCGCTTAGCCTGACAAACGGCTAAGCGCTGTATCTCTTTTCTAAAAAGAAACCCTATTAAAATTTCTTTCTGGCTACATAAGTGGTATGCAAGATCTCATGCGCCTTGTGGCTTCCGGGTTTCTCCAGATATTCTGCGTACAACTTCTGGATCATCGGGTTTTCATGAGATTTCCTCAAGGGCAGATCCTTATCCTCGTCATACAGGGCTTTGGCGCGCAATGCTTTCAGGTCAGTGAAATTGCGGACGCTGGCCGGCTGAATAGGCTGGCCGCCGCCGTTGACGCATCCGCCGGGACAGCACATCACTTCAACAAAGTGGTAATTTGCTTCTCCATTCTTGATCTTTTTCAAAAGTTCATCCGCGTTTTTCAATCCGCTGACTACCGCTACATTGACATCCATTCCCGCCACTTTATAAGTGGCCTCTTTATACCCTTGTGTACCGCGTATCTCATGATATTCAATGGAATCCAAGGACTTTCCTTCCAAAGTATCCGCAGCGGTACGAAGGGCCGCTTCCATAACACCGCCGGTCGCGCCAAAAATCACGCCCGCGCCGGTGGCCTCACCCAGCAGCGGATCAAACTCTTCATCCGGAAGCAGGGCAAAGTTGATATGGGCACGGTTGATCAAGCGGGCCAACTCTCGGGTCGTGAGAGCGATGTCCACATCCGGGACACCTGCGGCGGACTGGTCGTCACGTTCCACCTCAAACTTTTTGGCGGTACAGGGCATAATGCTGACCACCACAATATCCTTGGGATCGATCCCGTTCTTTTCCGCGTACCAAGTTTTGATCACGGCGCCGGTCATCTGCTGCGGGGACTTGCAGGAAGAGAGGTGCGGCAGCAATTCCGGATAATAGTGCTCGCAGAATTTGACCCAACCGGGAGAACAAGAGGTAATCATGGGCAGAACGCCGCCGTTTTGTACCCTCTCAATAAATTCATTGGCCTCTTCCATGATGGTCAGATCCGCGCCAAAGTCGGTATCAAAGACTTTATCAAATCCAAGACGGCGCAATGCCGCCACCATTTTTCCTTCCACGTTGGTACCAATGGGCATTCCAAAAGCCTCACCCAGGGTTGCCCGGATGGAGGGCGCTGTATGGACGATCACATGTTTGGAAGGATCGTTCAAAGCGGCGATGACTTCCTCGCACTGGTCGCGTTCGGTCAAAGCCCCGGTGGGGCAATTGACAATACACTGGCCGCAGGACACACAAGCCACGTCTCCCAGCTGTTTTTCAAACGCACAGGCGATATGGGTATCAAACCCGCGCCCGTTGGGGCCGATCACCGCGACTTTCTGCTGTTCACAGGCCGCTACGCAGCGGCGGCACAAGATACATTTATTATTGTCCCGCACCAGATGAAGGGTAGTCTCATCCTTTTCATAGTGGGGGGTACTTCCTTCATAGAGATGCACGTTGTCCACGCCGTAATCGTTGCAAAGCTTTTGCAGTTCGCAGCTGCCGCTGCGCACGCAGGACAGGCAGCTTTTGTCGTGGGTGGAGAGGATCAGCTCCAGCGTGGTCTTTCTGGCTTTCTGAATCTTGGGAGTATTGGTGAATACCTCCATTCCCTCGTTCACCGGGTAGACACAGGCTGTCACTAGGGAACGGGCCCCTTTGACTTCTACCACACAGATACGGCAGGCGCCGATCTCGTTGATCTCTTTCATATAACAGAGGGTCGGAATTTCAATTCCGGCATATCTGGCAGCCTCCAAAATAGTGGAACCCTGGGGCACCGACAGGGGCATGCCGTTTATTTTGATATTAACCATTTCCATCGTAGGCACACTCCTTCCTTATTCCTTGATGATGGCGTTGAACTTGCATTTTTCCATACAGGCACCGCACTTGATACATTTTGAGGTATCAATGGTATGCGGGTTCTTGACCGTGCCGGAGATCGCTCCCACGGGGCATACGCGCGCACAGGCGGTACAGCCGCGGCACTTGTCGTCCACAATCACATAACGCAGCAGGGACTTGCACACGCCGGCAGGGCAGCGATGCTCTTTCACATGCGCCTCATATTCATCACGGAAAAAGTGAAGGGTGGAGAGTACCGGGTTGGGAGCCGTCTGTCCCAAACCGCAAAGCGCGTTCTCCTTTATGTAATAGCACAGCTCTTCCATTTTATCGATATCTTCCATGGTGCCCTCGCCCTTGGTAATCTTATCCAAGATCTCGAGCAACCGTTTGGTACCGATACGGCACGGCGTACATTTGCCGCAGGATTCATCCACGGTAAATTCCAGGAAGAATTTGGCGATGTCCACCATACAGGTGGTCTCGTCCATAACAATCAATCCGCCGGACCCCATCATGGAACCTATTTCCAGCAAATTGTCATAGTCGATCTTAATATCCAGATGGGAGGCTGGAATACATCCGCCGGACGGGCCGCCGGTCTGGGCAGCTTTAAACTTTTTGCCGTTGGGAATACCGCCGCCGATCTCCTCCACGATTTCCCGCAGGGTCGTGCCCATAGGTACTTCGACCAGGCCGGTATGATTGATTTTTCCGCCCAGGGCGAACACCTTGGTACCGGCGGATTTTTCCGTCCCCATGGAGCGGAACCAGTCTGCGCCTTTTAAAATAATCTGCGCGATATTGGCGTAAGTCTCTACATTATTTAAAATAGTGGGCTTTCCAAACAACCCTTTTACCGCCGGATAAGGGGGACGGGGATGGGGTTCGCCGCGTTTTCCTTCAATAGAAGTCATCAAAGCGGTTTCTTCACCGCACACAAAAGCCCCGGCGCCCAAACGCAGGCCAATATCAAAATCAAAGCCGGAATTAAAAATATTCTTGCCCAGCAGGCCATATTCGTGGGCCTGGTCCAAAGCGATCTGCAAACGTTTTACCGCGATGGGGTACTCGGCGCGCACATAGATATAACCCTGGCTGGCCCCAATGGCATAACCCGCGATGGCCATGGCTTCCAGTACCGCATGGGGATCGCCTTCCAGGACGGAACGGTCCATAAAAGCGCCTGGATCGCCTTCGTCGGCGTTACAGCATACATACTTCTGATCCGCCTTGTTTGCGGCGGCCATCGCCCATTTCCGGCCGGTCGGGAATCCCGCGCCGCCGCGGCCGCGCAGCCCGGAATCCAGGATGACTTTAATGACCTCGTCCGGCGTCATCTCTGTGACTACTTTTCCCAGGGCGGCGTATCCGTCCATGGCGATGTACTCATCGATGACTTCCGGATTGATGACGCCGCAGTTACGCAAGGCCACGCGGCGCTGTTTCTCATAGAAGGGCGTGTGATTCAAAGATTTGATGGTATCCTCCGCCACGGTCTCCTGATACAGCAGGCGGGTGACAATTCTTCCCTTGAGCAGATGCTCCTCCACAATCTCAGGGATATCCTCCACCTTGACCATACTATAAAAACAGCCTTCTGGATAAACAATCATGATCGGGCCCAGGGCGCACAATCCAAAACACCCTGTACGCACCACATTGACTTCTTTTTCCAGTCCCTTGGCCGCAATTTCTTTCTTGAGTTCCTCAATAATCTGTTCGCTGTGAGAGGAGGTACAACCGGTACCGCCGCACACCAGCACGTTAGAACGATACAATTCTGCTTCCTCCTTTGTTTATGAATTGGCCCCGATGGTGAATTCCGTCACCACGTTTCCATTCACAATATGGTCGTTGACCACGCGCACGGCTTTTTCCGGCGTCATTTTTACATAGGTCACTTTTTCCTGATTGGGCATAATCACTTCTACCACCGGTTCATATTGGCAGATACCAATACAGCCGGTCTGGGTGATCGTGACATTCTGCAACCCTCTCTTGGCCACTTCATCCACAAAGGCGTTCAAAACAGGGCGGGCCCCCGCTGCGATACCGCAGGTAGCCATTCCCACCAACACACGAACCGCGTTGCTCTTCTCTTCGCGGATATTTATCTGATTGCGGGCCTTGTCGCGGATGGCCTGCAATTCTGCTAACGATTTCATCTTTCCGTTGCACCTCCGAATAGTAATTCCGTATTTTCTTTTAGGTACTCTTCAATCCACTGGGTAACCTCGTTGGCGTCCAGGGGGACGTCTTCCCCCAGTACCGCCCTGAGTTCCCGGGTATCCAGCGTAAAAGATTGGCCGTCTTTTTCCCGCTGGAATAAAAAATCCCGGTCAGGGTTGCATTTGATCAGCAACCCTATGGTCGCGTTGATATCCCCCAACGGTATCATATCCACGCTGGAAGGTACAAACTGCGCCGTTACCGTGGTTCCCACCCCGGGAGTGGATCGTATGGAAAACTCCCCTCCCGTCATCTCCGCCTCCATTTTAAAAAGAGGCACCCCCAGCCCGACTTTACGGGTGGTACGGGTGGTATAAAAGGGATCAATTACATGAGAAACTTGTTCTGCTGTCATTCCCCTGCCATTGTCTGCAATCACAATGGTGAGCCGGTCCTTCCCCTGGTCCTCTACCACAGAAATCTGGATCTGGCCGGCTCCGGCAGAAAGGGAATTCTGAACAATGTCCATCACATTGAGCGATAGCTCCCTCATTGCCGGTTAGTCCTGATATTTGGCTAAAATACCAGGAATATCATCCGGGGTCAGGCGTCCGTAAACGTCATCGTTTACTGTGAGAACAGGAGCCAGGCCACATGCCCCGATGCACCGGCAGGCTGTCAGGGAGAAACGGCCGTCCTGCGTGCACTCCTCCGGCTGAATACCCAATTGGGAAGTTAGTTCTTCCAACAAAGCTCCCGCGCCTTTTACATAACAGGCCGTTCCCAGGCAGACGGAAATATTATATTTTCCTTTGGGCGTTAATGAGAATTGAGAATAGAAAGTGGCTACTCCAAAAACCTCTTCCAGGGAAACTCCCAATTTGTCTGCTACAATCTGCTGTACTTCGATGGGTAAGTATCCATAAATTCCTTGAGCCTCTTGCAGGATAGGCATCACGGCGCCTTTGTCGCCCTTATGCTTTTCAATAATGGCCAGTAACTGCTCTTCCTGCTCCTTTGTTCCATGAAACGGAATGTTGCTGATTCGCTTTTGCATATGTATCCTCCTTGCGGATTGTCTTAGAATGGATGTCCATAATAGGAAAAAGGCGTAAAAATGGATCGTCTACAATCGCAACATACAAAATTATATACGATTCTTGACAAAAAATCCATAAATCCTACAAACACCAGTAGAGAAAAACACCAGAAATAATTAGCCAAATATAACAATCTTTTCTTTTTTCATTTTATGGAATAAAAATAGTCGGCTATGCCACAAAATAAAAAATTTTTCCTATTTGTACAAAGCAAATAAAATCATTACACAGTCATTATACTCCACCTTTTTTATCTTTGCAATACAAACATTTTTATTTTTTATTAATTGTTTTTTTCATATTATTTTTATAAAAATATACTATTTTCATCTTGTTTGCCTGACTTTTCAATTTTGAAAATTTCAGTCTGTCTTTTTACTTTTTCCTTTCTGAATGTAGAAATTTATACTTATATTTTTTCAAAAAATCTTTTCGTTCTGCTTCTTGCTCTCGTATCTGTCAATACTATACGGCAATTTTTTATACAATTTGCAATCTCCTATCAAGGAACTTTTTCCATCCTTCCCCTTTTTCTATCTGTCGCTTTTTTTACTGTTTGCACAAAAAAACGCCTTCCTGGAAAAGGAAGACGGTTTTTTGTGTTTTATTCATTGGATCTTCCCCAAGACACTGTAATTTCCCCCCGGATCGCCTGAATGAGGCATTCGGCGTCGGGTTGGGGAAGATCAATCCACGGGCCGGCCTGCGGCATATGTTCCAGATAATGGGCATCGGAATCCTGCAGCAAAATCATCTTGGATAAAACCTCATGTTGGCGTTTCAATTCTTCCACATTTCCCCCGGCGGTGATTTCCGCGGTACAAAACCCCGCTTCCGGCGGAATGGCCCCCAAGGAACTGAGAAGGCTGTAGGAATCCTTATCAATGTGGGCAGGAAAAGCCCCTCCCCCGTACCGCCCTGTCAGCTCTACCACATAGCTGGCGCTGATATCAGCGGCTCCGATCAACAGACGGCCTTCCCTCCCGATCTCCTCGTCCCTGGCATTGAGGATAACCTGCTCCCCAAAGATCTCCGGGCGGTTGGGAATCGGTGGGCAATGTTTCTCCACATATCTTCCGAACTCTTCCGCCGCCTCTACCGTAGGGAACAGGCAAACCACATGGGCCTCCTCACTGGTACAAAGTTCCATCCCTGGGATGACTAAAATTCCCGCTTCTTTTCCCACTTCTACCGCCGCCCGGCAGTTCTTACAGCAATTATGGTCAGTCAGGGCGATCATCTGCATGCTGTTGAGCAAAGACATATGTACCAGGTTGTTGGGCGTCATGTCCATATCCCCGCAGGGGGACAGGCAGGAATGCAGGTGCAGGTCATAATGGAGTTTCATGGCAAAACCCGTGAAATGCCAAGCGCAAGCTGGTAACTGTTCCTCTCGCTTCCCAGCACCGCCACGCCCTGCTGGTCCGCTTTCTGCCGGGCATCCTCATCTAGCCACGCATTTTCCGCCAAAATAATACAGGAGGTATCGGCCAGCACAGCCACGCCAATCGCGTTTAAATTACCCATTACCGTGATCCAGGCGTCTCCTTCCTGGGCCCTGCCCATCACCCAGCTCAGCAGATCCCCAATATAGCATCCTGTGACTTGTTTCTCCATGCCTTCCTCTCCTGCCAGCGGTTTTAAGGAAAGCTGTTGTGCCATTTCCCGTACTGTCATGGTTTTCCTCCTCTGAAGCAAAGACCTATGCCGACCTTATCACAGCGGCACGGACCTCATAAAGTTCCTTATTTTTTCTCTTTTTTCTCCCCATGGGAAGTCGGGACAAATCCCCCGATAGAAGAAAGGGTATTGGCTAAACTCTGAATCTGTTCCCGCATTACAAAAATACAATCGCTCTTCCGGGCAATCCCCTTTACCACATCTTCCGCCAGCGCCCGGCAGGAAGGGGCACCGCAGGAACCGCAGTCCAAGCCCGGCAGCCCTTCACAGATCGCGTCTATCTCCCCCATCATGCGCATGGCTTCCTCCAGGTTAGAGGAAAGCTTGAGCACCGGGGCAAATTCTAGTTCCTCTTCCCAACGCATGGGCTTCGGCACCTCTCCGGGCAAATGATTCTGGGAAACCGGCAGGTATTTGCGCAACCGCTGGATACGGGCTTTGGCCACATAGGCATTTTCTACCACCAAAACTCCCCCCACGCATCCACCGGAACAGGCGTTAAGTTCAATAAAGTCCAATTCCCGGATGCGCTCATCTTCCAATTCCTCCAATACCCGAATTATATTTTCGATACCGTCGGCCGCCAGATATTTTTCATCCAGCAGGGCAGCGGATTCCCCCCCGCTGCCAGCCCAGCTTACCCCAATAATTCCCGACTGGGAAATCGGTTCTATCTGTGCCAGCTTATCCATACAATGGGATAGCCGGGGGAAAATTTCACTGATGGCGATCGCGCCGTCCACGTTGGATTCCTGGTTGCCGATGGGTACTTTGATATCCGTAACTTTTGCGGGGCAAGGAGTGATAAAAAAGGCCCCGATTTCCGATAGGGGCAGCCCCGTCTTCTTTGCCGCCTCCTGCTTGGCAATCCAGGCGGAAACCTCCATCGGGGAGCTCAAGGGAAGCACATGGTCGCATAAGTCCGGGAATCTTACCCGGATCAGCCGCACCACTGCAGGGCACGCGGAACTGATGACCGGCTTTTTCAAAACGCCAGCGTTCATCAGCCTGCGGGTGGCATCGCTGACCAGTTCCGCCCCGCGGGACACCTCAAAGACGTCGTCAAACCCTAACTGCTTGATCCCTGTCAGCACAATATCAATGTCATCCAAATTATTAAACTGCCCGAATAAAGACGGGGCGGGCAGGGCTATCTTGTATTTCCAATTGTCAATCATAGACAGCGGGTCGCTTTTTGCCTTTTTGGCGTGATGAGGGCATACGCGGATACACTCGCCGCAGTCAATACAGCGTTCCGAGATGATCTGCGCTTTTCCTTCCCTCACACGGATAGCTTCCGTAGGGCACCGTTTGATGCAGTTTGTGCATCCCTGGCATTTATCGGCGTCCAGCGTTACGGAATGAAAAAACCTATCCATTGCTTTCACCTCAAATGCTATGTACTATTCTTTTACATGAATGGACAGATACATATCGGTACCTTTTCCAATTTCCGTATCAATCCGCATTTCATCGGAATATTTCTTGATATTGGGCAGGCCCATCCCGGCACCGAACCCCAGGGAACGCACATTGTCCGGCGCGGTGGAATATCCTTCCTGCATCGCCTGCTCCACATCCGGGATTCCCGGGCCGGTATCTTTCATTTCAATATCCACCCGGTCCGGGTAAATTTCCACGTCCGCCATCCCGCCGTTGGCATGGATCACCATATTGATTTCCGCCTCATACATAGCGATGGATACCCGGCGGATCGCGTCAGGATCATAGCCCAGTTGCTTTAGCTTCCTTTTTACACCGGTGGACGCTTCGCCGGCCCTGGTGAAGTCGTCTCCCGGCACGTCATAGTGCAAATGAATACTGCTCATTCGTTTTCACAGCCTCCCCGCAACCCGTTCAGGTACAGCTTTCCACAGGCAGTAAACAGGCGAAACCGGGTTTTCAGTAAAGTAATCTCCATCTCCCGGGCCAGTTCCACCACGGATTCATCTGGTATCTTTCCCCTGACAAACACAATACAGCGCATATCCATCATTTCAGCGGTGCGCACTACCTGGGGGTTGAGCAATCCGGTAAGCAATACCGACTGGTCTTTGACAAACGCCAATACATCGCTCATCATATCGCTGCCACAGGCGGTTTTTACCTCCACATCCAGATCCGCTGCGGTAATGATATCCGCCTCCAATATATCGATGATATCCCTGACTAGCATTTGACTTTCCTCCTGGTGATAAATTTTTCTTACTCAATAGGCATGTTAAAAGATATTATACCATAATATCCCGCAATATCAATTCTATTTTGTATAATTGCACGAAATATGCTTTTTCTCCCCTTATATGCTTTTTTTCCATCTATTTTCCCGGTTTGTTTATTTTACCCTTAAAAAGTGATCTTGTCCGACGAGTTTTATAAAATATACATTGACTTGACCGACAGGAAACACTATAATAGTTTTATACCTGTTTTTTGGGGGCAGCCAACCTGTTTCCCCAAGGTAGAAATGAGATTGGATGGGGAATTTCTGGCGCCACGTTTTTCGCGCCGGCAATCCGCTACACCACATCTTCTTTATTGGAGGGTTATTAATGAAACGTGTCTACAATTTTTCCGCTGGTCCATCCATGCTGCCGGAATCGGTTCTCAAAACTGCCGCCGACGAAATGCTCGACTATCAGGGCAGCGGCCAATCTGTTATGGAAATGTCCCACCGTTCCAAGGTGTATGAAAGCATTATCCAAGGCGCAGAAAGCCTTCTGCGTGAAGTGATGAACATTCCTGACAACTATAAAGTGCTTTTCCTGCAAGGAGGGGCCTCTTCCCAATTCGCCATGGTTCCCCTGAACCTGATGAATGGGTCCGGTAAGGCTGATTACGTACTCACTGGCCAATGGGCTACCAAGGCTTATAAGGAAGCCGCCCGTTACGGGGAAGTCAATGTAGTCGCTTCTTCCAAGGATAAGACCTTTACCTATATTCCTAAGCTGGATCCCAGCACCTTTACCAAAGACGCTGATTATTTCCATATTTGTATGAACAATACCATCTACGGTACAAAATACCACACCTTGCCGGAAACCGGCGACGTGCCGTTGGTTGCAGATATTTCTTCCTGCATCCTTTCTGAGCCGATCGATGTTTCCAAGTTCGGCCTTCTGTACGCAGGCGCTCAGAAGAATATGGGACCAGCCGGATTAACGGTCGTTATCATTCGGGAAGATCTCATCGGCCATGCCCGCGACATCACTCCCACCATGTTCAATTATCAGACCCACGCTGATAATGGTTCCATGTTCAATACGCCTCCCTGCTACTCCATTTATATCTGCAAGTTGGTCCTGGAGTGGATCAAAAACGAGATCGGCGGCCTGGAAAAAATGAAAGAGCGCAACGAGGCCAAAGCCGCCCTGCTGTATCAGTTCCTGGATCAGTCCAAACTGTTTAAAGGCACTGTTGTCCCGGAAGACCGTTCTTTGATGAACATTCCCTTTGTCACCGGGAACGAGGAGATGGACGCTAAGTTTGTAAAAGCCGCTACAGAAAATGGTTTTGTTAACCTGAAGGGCCACCGCACAGTTGGTGGTATGCGCGCTTCCATTTATAACGCTATGCCGATCGAAGGCGTAGAAAAACTGGTTGCCTTTATGAAGAAGTTTGAAGAAGAGAACGCATAAGTTCTCTTCCTGATAGGGATAATTCCAGTCAAAAGAGGGTTGGACGGATGTCCCGCCCTCTCTCCTATTTTTGATAAAAGGTGTGATCATCATGTATCAGGTTCTAACATTAAATAAAATATCCAAAGTGGGGCTTGCCCGTCTGGGAGACGCCTACACTTGTTCTGATTCCGTGGAAAACCCGGACGCTGTCCTGGTCCGTTCCGCTTCCATGCATGATATGGAAATGCCCAAAAGCTTGTTGGCGATCGCCAGGGCGGGCGCCGGTGTCAACAATATCCCGGTAGACAAATGCGCAGAAGAGGGCATCGTGGTTTTCAATACCCCTGGGGCCAATGCAAACGCGGTAAAAGAACTGGTAATCGCTGGATTATTGATTTCTTCCCGTAAAGTTCCCGCTGGTATCGAGTGGGCCAAGACCCTCAAGGGAAATGGCGCGGAAGTCACCAAAATGGTGGAAAAAGGCAAGAGTTCCTTTGTCGGCCCGGAAATCCAGGGCAAGACCCTTGGCGTTATCGGCCTGGGCGCTATCGGTATCCTGGTAGCCAACGCCGCTAGCGCTTTGGGGATGACTGTATATGGATATGATCCTTTCCTGTCGGTAGACGCTGCGTGGGGCTTATCCGCCAATATCAAGCACTCCCTTTCCCTGGATGATATTTACGCCAACTGTGATTATATCACAGTTCACGTCCCCTTAACCCCGGAAACCAAACAAATGATTAATGCAGATAGCATCGCCAAGATGAAAGACGGCGTGCGCATCCTCAACTATTCCAGGGCTGATCTGGTCAACGCCGCCGATGTCGTTGCCGCTGTTGAGAGCGGAAAGGTCGCCACTTACGTCACCGATTTTCCCACCGATGACGTGCTGGGTGTGGAAAATATCATTGCCATCCCCCATCTGGGCGCTTCTACCCCGGAATCGGAAGACAACTGCGCCCGTATGGCCGCTGATCAAGTGAAGGATTACCTGGAAAACGGCAATATCGTCAATTCCGTCAATATGCCGGCTGTTTCTATGGCCCGCAGCGGGGATGCCCGTGTATGCGTAATCCACAAGAATGTGCCCAGCATTATTACCAGCATTACCGCTGTATTGTCCGACAATGGCGTAAACATCGAAAATATGCAGAGCAAATCTAGAAAAGATTATGCTTACACCATTTTGGATATCGTGGGTGCCTCCCCAGACGCCGCCCTGCATGGATTGACCGATATTGACGGTATCATCCGTGTCCGCGTCATTAAATAAGAAAGCTTTTTCTTACTATATAAGCTTCCAAAGCAAAAAGCCGCATGTTTATTCATGCGGCTTTTTGCTATTTCTTTATTTTACGGGATTTTTCTGTCAAAATTCATTGTAGAATACCAGCTGATCCATCGGCTTAAATTCCGAATGGCCGGGAAAAGGCTTTGCGTCTGGGGCCGGATACCCCATAACCAGTAACGCTACCGGCTCCATTGTATCTGGAACTCCAAACTCCGCCTTGATTTTCCCCGGGTCAAAATACATCACCCATGTAGTCCCTATCCCTAACTCCTGGGCTTCCAGCATCATATGGGTGGTTACAATGCTCGCGTCGATATCTCCGCTATGCTTCCCGTCATATTTTCTTTTCCAGCAGGCATCTTTTGCGTAACACACCAGCAATGCGGCGGGTGCGTCAAAATGGCATGGGGTACAGCGCCTGAGTTTTTCCAGGCTTTCCTGCTGGTTGATCACTAAAATCCGTTGGGGCTGGAGATTGCAGGCGGTTGGCGCCAGGTAGCCCGCTTTCAGGATCTGGCCCAACGCTTCTTGCCCCACTGGTTTGTCTGTAAATTTGCGCACAGAATAGCGCTGTGCCGCCAAGTTCAAAAAGTCCATACTTTTCTTTTTTTCCTTCTTTCTATCAAAGAAACCCCTGGGAATGGTAAATTTCCCAGGGGCTTAAGGGGATTCTTGATATTTTTTCTTAGCCGACGACTACTTTCCCTTTGATAATGACCATCTTGATATCATAATTCTGATCCAGCACCACAATATCCGCCAGTTTGCCCTCTTTGATACTGCCGGTCAAGTGATCTACTTTCAATTGGCGGGCAGGGTTGATGGTAGCGGATTTCACCGCCTGGCGGAACGGAATCCCAAAGGACAGGAGGTTTTTGAATTCTTCATGGATATTGCTGGTAGAGGCGGCGATGGTACCGTCCTCCAGCAGGGCTTTGCCGTTTCTTACAAATACCGGCTGTCCGCCCAGTTCATATTCCCCGTCCGGACAGTCCGCAGCTTTCAGGCTGTCGCTGACAACAATGGTGCGGTCCTCCCCCAAAGTTTTGAATGCGATACGCAGAACCACTGGGCTGATATGGAACCCGTCGCAGATCAGTTCCGCACGCACCTTGTCATCGTCCATGACAGCTCCTACCACGCCGGGAGCCCGATGGGTCAAGCCGGACATGGCATTGAACATATGGGTAACCTGGGAAATTCCCAGATCGAAACCATGTTTGGCCTGTTCATAGTTGGCCGCTGTATGGGCCAGGGAAATCTGGCAAAGCGGGCATACCTGACGGATAAATTCATCCGCACCATCTGTTTCAGCAGCGATATCCACCAGCTTGATAATCCCGCCGCACTCGTCAAACAACTTCTTAAATTCCTCGGGATCGGGATTGCGCACATAGGCGGCGTTTTGCGCGCCTTTTTTGCTCATGGCAATATACGGGCCCTCCATATTGACCCCTTGTGGATAAGCGCCGCTCACGCCATGATCCATACAATGTTTGACATTCTTTAAAATTTTAGACAGCTGCTCTTCGGGCAATGTCATGGTCGTGGGGCAAAAAGAAGTCACCCCATGTTTTGCCAGGTGGGCAGACATCCCCTCAATGGCCTCCGGTGTGGCGTCGCCGGTATCATAACCGGCGCATCCATGAATATGTTGATCGATAAATCCTGGAATAATGGTGCATCCTGCCAAATCGTACACTTGATCATCCTGCACGGTTCCCTGAGGAACTATCTTTTCAATTTTCTCTCCTTGAATCTGCACTTCTGCATCTACTACATCAAACTGGTCGTTGACTACTTTCGCATTTTTTAATAGCATATCGGTTTCCTCCCGTTCATTTTTTTGATACAAAACTTCAGATGCTTTATTTTATCCAAAAAAGGGTCAGAAAATCTATCCTGATTTCTTGACTGAAAAGCATCCTTTTCTTTTTTATTATAAAACACTTCCCTTTTTTCAACAAGGGGAAATCTCTAAGAAATGCGAGAAAAATGATACATTTACAAATGGTTGTTACAAAACAAAAAGGGTTAAGAAAAAATCCTTAACCCTTTGAATTATCCGACCCATCTGTGCCAGAAGCACGGCGCTAATTCAAATATATCACGCAGACTTTCGTTTGTCTGTCTGGATAACTTGCCTATATATTACAACACATTTTATAATTTGTCAAGTAATTTAAAAGGAAATTTCTTGTATTTTGTCTTATATTTTTTTCTTGACAAATTATATTTTTTACCTCTCTATCTTTATGAATAGGGATATCCGTTGATTGGAATTCATAAAAATAAAATATTGTTTTGGCTGTTGCCTTTCTTTGGCTTACATTGTCTTTTTCAATTTATCATGTTATAATAAAAACAATCAGTTATTGGGGAATAAAGGGGCGTTTTCTGTGAAGTTTTTCCCGCATTGCATCATCTGGTTCCGTTCCAAACGTTGGATTTATTGGGCAGGGGCTGCCATATTAGCGCTTATCCTTCTTATTATCTTTATTGTTTGTTTCAGCTTCTGCCATCGTGGGCCTTCGGTTACACCAGAACGCCCCTATGTGGACGAGATCGGCGGGATTCCTCTTTACACCCAATTTATTCCGGAAGATTCTGGAGGACGTCCCGGCATCCAGAGAACCGTACGTTATGTGGTGATCCATGAAACAGGAAATCCATCCCCCGGCGCTGACGCACAGGCCCATAGTTCCTACCTGATGGAAGGCGGGGACGGGTCCACCTCCTGGCACTATACGGTGGATGATAAACAGATTTATCATCATGTGCCCGACCAGGAAGTCGCCTGGCATGCAGGAGACAAGACCCGGGAAGGGGGTGGGAACCTCAATGGGATCGGTGTAGAACTTTGTGTCAACGAAGATGGGGACTTTGAAAAGACCTTTGAAAATGGTGCTAAATTAACCGCCTATTTGCTGCGTTCCTATGGACTTTCTATTGATGATGTCAAGCAACATCATGATTTCAATGGAAAAAACTGTCCTCAGACCATTCGTGAGGAAGATCGTTGGCAGGAATTCTTAGATGCTGTAGAAAAAAATTTAAATCAACTGGAACCATAAACAGGAGGACCCTTTTTATGAAAAAACCTATCTATGCTTTCCTGATTATGGGGAAAGGTTACCAGCCGGAAATTCATCATACCCAATTTGAAACAGATCGGATGATTACCAAAATCATTACCGTATCGGATTTTTCACAGGCACGCCATGCCCTTTCGGAATTGGAAAAAGAAGGGGCCGGCGCCGTGGAACTGTGCGGCGCTTTTGGCCCGGAGGGCGCGAAACAATTGATCCAAAAGACTGGTGGGCGCATCGCTATTGGGTATGTCACTCACTTTCCGGAGCAGGACAGCCTGTTTGATGCCTTTTTCCATGCCCCTCATTTTGATTAATTCACAAAACAGAGGATTGATTCTTCCATGAAAAACAGTAGCCCCTTTCAGAAAATACAGCTCAGCCATCTGAATATTGAACAGAAAATGGGAAACTCTTTTATTCAAATCAAACCCGGCATGCTATGTATTTTTGATAAAGATACCCCTTCCAACTCACGGCATTATCATAACTGTTTTGAATTATGTGTTGTCACAGAAGGATTCGGGTACTTCTGGCATGGCGAACAGCGATATGATGTGCGAAAAGGGGATGTTTTTATTGCCGACCCGGATGTTCTTCACGAGATCGCGATCGCCCAAGAAAAGGAAGATATCCAGGAGCAGCGGCTGGATGTCTATTACTTTTCCATCGCTATCCATACCAGTGACTTTTCCCAAGCGGAATGTCCGGAAGAAAAAACATTAAAGAAATTCCTCAAGAACCATAATATTGTCTGTTCCGTGCAGAACAAACTCATTTCTCATCTTCACTTTATCTATGAATATTCCCGTTTCAAAAACCGGGTTTCGTCCATATTGGAGCAGTGTATGCTCAACCTGGTAATGGACAGCTTGATCTCCCTCACCCATACCCATCTATCTTCGGATACAAATATGGCTCCATCTAATATCATAGATGAAGCCCTTCTGTATATTGCACGCCATCTTCATGAAAAAATCACCCTGGAAAACCTGGCCAATTATGCCAACACCTCTAAAAGGAATTCATGTGCTGTTTAAACAGCACATGAATTCCACAGTAACCGATTATATCAACCATAGAAGGATGAGCGTGGCTTCCAGTTATCTGCGTATGAATTTCCGTGTGGGGGATATCGGTCCTAAAGTCGGTATTGAGGACCCCGCACAGTTTTGCCGGGTATTTAAAAAGTACTACGGTATTTCCCCTAAAAAATATCAAATGACCTACGCGGCGGACGGTATGACCTTTGCCGCAGATTTCAAATAGCGAACTGGTCCAGCCAATGTCCCGCGGCCCCCAATAAGGCGCTGCGGGATAAATTCTTGGAGCAAATCACCGGAGGCAAATGGTCTAATGGCAATTCTTCCTGCAACGCTCCCTCAAAAAAGGAAATAGACTGGGAAATACGCCCTCCCAGTAACAATACGTCCGGCTGAAAGCTTAGTACAAACGGCCGGATGGCCTGTCCTAATACGCTGCCATAGCTCTGAAACACTTCTTCCGCTTCTGTATTCCCATTACACGCCTCACGGAATAATTCTTTCCCATCCAAATGCAATCCTTTTTCCCTGGCGCACTGCAAAAGGTAACGGCGGGAAATATAATCATCCACTTTGCCATCCCGGAATGGCTGGTCAAAAATCATTCCATTCATGGGGACGCCGTCCCTTCCCTGGATCAATTGTCCGTGTTCCAGAAAAGCGGAACCGCATCCTGTCCCCAAAGTCAAGCAAAATACACGATTATACCTGGCAGCGGCCCCATAGCGCGCCTCTCCCAAAGCAAACGCCCAAGCGTCATTGACAAAGGAAAAAGGTATCCTTTCCCAGGGACGGCTGTCTCTCTCCTGCAACCGTTTTTTCAGCAAAGGGACAATCGGGGTCCCATAGATCGCTTCAAATTTTCCCAGTCCCTTCATATAGCTGATCCCTTGTATATCATCGAATGGACCTGGAAATCCAAAAGCAACGCCGTGTAAGGTCTCTGTAAAAGAAGCGGTTTTCTCAATCACTTCCGCCAAAGTGTCTAAAATCACGTCCTGTCCCTGCTCCGAATGGGAAGGATAGGAGTGGAGGGATTCCTCTATCAAAGAAAGTCCCTGCGCTGTCCCTTGTACCACTCCCGCTTTGATCGAGGTTCCCCCCACATCCAACGACACAAAATTCTGTTCCATATTGTTTCTCCTATTATCAAACGATACTTTCCACTCTTCTGAAAATATGTTATGAATCATATAAAAGGGCGCTGTATCTGCTAGCGCCCTTTTTCTCTATCTATTTTTCCTTTATGTCCGCACAAATGCCTTGATGGTAGCCATTTTTTCTCCTTCTTTACCGGGGCGGATCCGATAGGCTCCCACATCGGCAGGGATGATAAAGGTTTCCGCATAATGTACGGTAAACGGTTCAAATGCCCCCGTCGGGCTTTCTACGATCGCGGAAGACCCTTCTACCAGGTTCAATACATTTACCCCACCATGGGTATCATGGTCAACCGGTTTGGTAAACCAATGCCGTCTAGTCTCGATAAATTCCCTTTCATGCAGCCCTGTGCGTTCTTCCTGATATCCATCTCCCTCGGATACTGTTTCCACCCGGTCGATCAGGTTTTTACGGACCCACTCGGTATCTCTTCCCCAGTCGATCACCTGTTCTCCATGTTCAATATGGATAGGACGCGGTTTCCCGTCCAGATCCACACGGCCCCAATCCCATAATTTAAAAGTAAAGATATATGGGGTCGCGCTGATCTCCAATACCATAGCGTTTTTACCGGAACAGTGAACCGTGCCAGCGGGGATCAGGAAATGGTCATGCTTTTTCGCTTTCCACTGATTGACGAACTTCTCTGCATCAAACAATTTTTCCCCGGTTTGGGCGCGGCGTAGGTCCTCCACCATTTCCTGAGGCTTAATTCCCTCCTTGAGGCCTAAATAAACCGTAGCGTCTTCTTCTGCGTCTAATAGGTAATAACTCTCGTCCTGGGTATAATGCATCCCAAATGTCTGCTGGATATACTCGGTCACCGGATGCACCTGCAAACTGAGGTTTTGCCCATCCATGGTATCCAGAAAGTCAAACCGGATAGGGAATTCTGTCCCAAACCGCGCGTAAACTTTCTCTCCTAATAAGGCTAGCGCCTGGCAAAACACCAGATTGACAGAGGGGATCTCGATCACGGTATCCCCATATTTTAACCCTAAGCTGTTTTCCTCCGGTACGCAGTCAAAACACCAGGCATAGTTTGGCTGGTCATCTTCCAAGGAGCACACCTTTTTCATCCATTGGCCGCCCCATACACCGGGATCAAAGAAGGGGATAACCCGGAACGGCTGCTGCGCCGCCTGGCGCAGTCCCTCTAAATGGGCTTGCCCCGTCACCATCTTAGGCTGCCCTGGCTTGGTGGTGTCCAGCAAATAATCAATTTTGGGGAATAATTTGGTCTTGTGTCGGTCCAGCACTCTCCAGTCGATAAAAAATGAACGCTTATATTTTCTACGGAATTCTTCCTGATAGTTGCTGGCCCTGAGATTTGCCACCTCTCCCCGCTTCATCCTGGTTTGGAGTTCCCAGCGGGGCATATCCGCGTAAATCAAGACATCCGGTTCACAAAGCAGGCTTGCCCCCGCCCCTACTACCAAAACCAGCCCTTCCGGAACTTTTTCTACTTTCTCTTTCGCTTTCTGGATGGAGGAAGGGGTAAAAAATTCGGAAAGTTTCCGGCAGGTAAGCACCCCAAAAACACGGTCATCGGTGATATTCCTCTCCAGCATGGAAAAAATTTCTTCTTCCGGTTTCATAAAGGATTCCGCTTCCAGGATAGCTGTGGGATGCAGAGGTGCTATCAATTCCAAAACCTCTTTTTGATTGACCCCCTGGTAACAATCGATGCAAAGCACAGCCTTCTTTTTCCCTATCAGCCGGCCGGCAAGTTCCTTTTGAATTGTTTCCACTCCAGCAAAACACTGATTGTCACAATTTTTTACTGTCACATATGGATTCTTATCGTAATTTTGGTATCCGTGAACCATTCTATCTCTTCCTTTCCGCTCTCTTTGTCTCTATTATAACCATTTCCGGTTCTGATAAGAATGACTATTTACGCACAAAAATAGACGAATTGCGCAACCCCTCTTTTATTCAATAGAAAAAAACGGCTTGAATCCTGAACTTTTTTTATGCGGTGTAATTTTGTCTATTTTGTGCCTAAAAAAATATATTGAAATCGTCCATTTCCTTTGTTACAATGTGGCCATGAAAGGAGTTGTCTCGCATGGCACAATCAATCAAACATCTCTATATTGTTCATCATTCTCATACGGATATCGGATATACCGATCTTCAGGAACGGGTTATTTACCGCCATATCGATTATATCCGTTCCGCCATCGACATGATCAAAAAAGGTTACGAAGAAAACTCTTCCGACCAGAATTTCCGCTGGAATTGTGAAACCTATTTCTGTGTGGAACAGTTTTTGGCACAGGCGACTGAACAGGAAAAGCAGGATTTCTTTGATTTAGTAAAAAAAGGGAATCTGGGTATTTCCGCCAACTATTTAAACTTTAATGACCTGGCCGACTCTGATATCCTTAAAAAAAGGACCGCTGAAATGGTGGAGCTTTTCTCCCAACATGGTATCCCTGTGAAAACCGCTATGAACGCCGATATCAACGGCATCTCTATGGGGCAGCGGGACGCCCTTCTGGAAAACGGCGTGGAATTCCTGTTTACCAATATCCACACCCATCACGGCATGTATCCGCTGTATCACAACCAAACCCCTTATTACTGGGAAAACGAAGCGGGCAAACGCCTGCTGGTATTCAGCGGCGAACATTATAATCTGGGAAACGCTTTGGGGTTAAAACCCAATCATGACAATAATTTTATGACTCAGACGATGTTTGGAAATCAGGACTTCGAGCAAGGCGCCTTGCAAGTGCTTAAGAAAAACCTGGATAACTGCGTACAGGAATATGAAGAAAGCGGATATCCCTATGATTTCCTGATTTCCTCCGTATCCGGCGTGTTCAGTGATAACGCCCCCCCGAGCCTTGAAATTCTCCGTATGGTGGAACTGTATAACCAGACATTTGATGATATCAAACTGGAAATGGTTTCCCTCCAGGAACTCTATGAGAAAATCCGCGACGCTGTCAAAGACGCGCCTGTATATCACGGTGACCTCAACGACTGGTGGGCCAACGGCGTGGGCAGCACCCCTTATGTACTCAAGCACTATAAGGAAGCCGTTAAGAACTATCATCTCTGCCAGCTGTTAGATGAGAAAGCGAAGGCCAGCAACAACTCTTTGATACGTACGGCGGAGGATAATCTCCTGTTATACGCCGAGCACACCTGGGGACATTCTTCTACCATCACCAACCCTTACGATACTATGGTGACGAACCTGGATCTCCGGAAAAACAGCTATGCCTCCAAAGCCCATGAGGCGGCCGCTATGAACCTTAACCGGATTACCCATAAGCTTGGGGATTCCCTGCGGTATTACGCCGCCAGCGATAAGGTGACAGCTATCAACCCGGTGAATCAGGAACGCACTTGTCCAGTGGAATTTTATGTGGAGATCCTCCCCCGCAACCATGTAAAAGTTTGGAACGATGATACTGGGGAAGAAATGACCGCACAGCTTTCCAGCCATCCCCGTGGAATGCTGATTACCCTGGTGGATCATTTTGCCCCCCATGAGGAAAAGCACTATCGGTATGAGCTTTCCAACCAGCCGCAGGCCCCCGCGTATACCCGCACGGCTTATGTGGGTGCGGAACGGGTACGTGATATTGTCAACGATTATGACCCTCTCACCTATACCCTGCCTTATGGGATCGAAAACGATTTCTTCCGGGTATCCTATGAAATCGGCAAGGGTGTCACTTCCTTTTATAACAAGCGGGAACAGAAGGAAATGCTGTGCGATGGATACGCCAAATTCTTTACCCCAGTATATGAAAACACAGAAATCCGTAAGGGTGTTTATGAAGAACGCCGCCTGATCGGCCGGAATATCCGGGGGCTACACGCCAAACAGTTTGCCGCCCAATTGTCCGATATCAAAATCCTGGATCAGGGTCCGGTGTTTGTCCGGGTGGAATTGTGTTATCAGCTGGAGGGGACCTATCACAGTTCCGTAATCCTGAAGCTGTACCGCACCCTGCCCCGCATTGATTTTACTTATCAAGTGGCCAAAACCCTTTCTGAAGATATTGAAAGCCTCTATCTGCCCCTCGCTCTGCAAACTCAGAACAGCGAAACCTTTATCCAGAAGGGCGGCGTCCTGATGCGCCCGGGCATGGACCAAATCCCGGGAACCTGTATGGAATATTATGTTTCCGACAATGGCGTGATCTATCAGGGAAAAGAAAACAGCGTGGTAATTGGTACCCCGGATACTTCCCTGCTGTATATGGGAGAGCTCAAGCACCATCCCATCCTCTTGTGCGATGGAGAAGCACAAAACAATAGACGCCCTGTTTATTCCTGGATTATGAATAACACCTGGGAAACCAACTTTAAGATGGATCTTTCCGGCTTTGATGAGTTCTGTTACTTTATCGAGCTGACTGACTGCAAGGACGCTCAGGCGTCCGCCAAGGAAATCGACGCCGCCACTTATGGTATCGTCACCTTTATCAGCAAATAAAAAAAGTTTCTCTGGGATACTCTCCAAATAGCATAACTTTAAAACCTGATTTTTTCCTAGGAACCATGTTACCCCCACTGAAACTAAAAATTTTGTCCGCCTTTTCAAAAGCGAGGGAGTTCTTTCTCCCACATCACAATGGGCGAGATGTTCCATATTCCCAAAACTGAGGAGAGGAGACAAAACCGTCCCTAGGGCAGTTTTGCCGTGGGGAGTCCTGGTGGGGGCTCCACTCCCTGCCAATGTATATGGAAAATCCCCATTTCAATAGTTTAAGGGTATCCTGACGGCCAGGATACCCTTTTTTGCGGGGCAGGGATTTTATAAAATTCTCGGAATTGTTTGTTGTAAAAATGACAACGATTCTGTTTTTAAACCTCAAAATAAAAAACTATTTGTAATTTATTTATTTAAAAAAACATATAGTAATACAGAATCCTGTAATATTACAAAATTTAGGGTCTAAAAATTACAAATAGTAGACCGGATTTTTCCGGGAATAAAGTTTCAATCTGTAGGCAGTAAGCATAAAGGTTTGGCTTGGTTATAGCCACTGATGGGAAATATGGAAAAGTTTGGGGTATTTTTCTCTTTGTTCTGCTTTCTGGTGGTGGATTCATTTGATTGGACATAACCCTTTGTTTTATCTGCAACCTTATCTTTGTTCATTGATTTTCATTCTTACCGCTCCTGCCGCGGGGGCACTTCCTTCTTTTGCTGGCCCAAAAGAAGGAAGCAAGAAAACGGCCTGGGAATCGCTTACTGTCCGCTGCTCTCCCAAAAAGCGATTCCTGTTCCCTACGTTAAGTTACCGCAACAGGGGCCAAACAAATGCGATACGTTACGGATTCATTCGGCCCCTGTTGAAGTGGCTTTCTGCCTCCTTTTTTTCTTGCACTCTCCCTCTGTTTTTTCCTGTTTAGGAAACCATAGGAAAAAGGATTATGCTGGTTTTTACCAATCAGCATGATCCCTTTTTTCATATTGGTTTACCTGTCGCCTGTAGACAGGTAAAATACAAAATATAACAACTCTTTCATAACCGTTATGCAACAGTTTCTGTATCATTTCCTGATTCCTTTTGATATGATTGATGTGCGATTGTTATCACACTACTCGTCAGAAGGGGATTCTATGCCAACCAATAAAACACCGTTTACATTTCATATGAAGGATGAATACTTAGAGAAAATGCGGTATATCGCAGAGCGTGAAACACGTAGTTTAAGTAATTTATTGGAACATTTATGCAGACAGTATATCGAAAAGTATGAACAAAAAAATGGAAAAATTGATATACAATAAATTTTCTTTGAATCAAAAGCATGACAAAGCCATAAAAAGAAAGGAAAAAGAAAAATGGTCAAAGTAGATACCCGGTCCATAGATGAACTCGGGCGCATTGTATTGCCGGCAGAGGCACGCGAAGCCCTGGGGTGGAAAGGAAGAACAGAGCTAGATATATTCTATGACAGGAATACACAAGAGTTATGCCTGAAAGAGCATGTAAAGTCATGTGTACATTGTGGGTCATCAAAAGATTTGATAAATTTTAATGGAACAAGCATTTGTCTCTCCTGCCAAAAGGAAATAGCGAAACTTTCCCAAAGATAATTCCTGACTTTTCAGAAGGTTGCAGGCCGCAATATAAGGAGCGCAAAAGCCCCAGGTATGCCGGCTATTTGAGCGGGCGGACGCCGCTCTGTTAGCCGGCATTACTTTCCCGGACTTTTTTAGGAGACCCGCCGCAGCGGCCTTGTAGGGGGTTCAAAGGGGGGAAACACGATTTCCCCCTTTGCGCTCTCTTTGCATCCTTTCTCTGGCGGCAGAGAAAGGATGTGCCCTCGCGGCATGAGCGGATTGAAAAGTAAATTTCCTTTGAGAAAGCAAATTTTTAAGAAAAAAATCTTCAAGCAGAAAAAACACCGTGCCGATCAATCATAATCAGCACGGTGTTTTCTTATGTTTCTATCTTATAACAGCTCAATGATTGCCATTTCTGCTGCATCGCCACGGCGCGGCCCCAGCTTAGTGATCCGGGTATATCCGCCGTTTTTATCCGCGTATTTCGGGGCGATCTCGTCAAACAGCTTCTTGGTCACATCCTCCTTGGTGATGAAGGCCATGGCCAAACGCTTATGATGCAGATCGTCTACCTTTGCCAGAGTAATCATTTTCTCGGTCAGGGAACGTACTTCCTTGGCGCGAGTCAATGTGGTCTCAATCTTTCCCTTTTCCAACAGGAAAGTGACCATAGCCCTGAGCATTGCGGTTCTATGAGCAGTGTCTCTTCCGAGCTTTCTTGTTCCGGGCATCGAAATTCACTCCTTTACCTTTGGTTACCGGATGACTTATTCGTCATCCTTGCGAAGACTAAAGCCGAGGGAATTGAGCTTATACACAACTTCCTCGAGGGATTTGCGTCCCAGGTTTCTCACCTTCATCATATCGTCCTCAGACTTGCTGATGAGGTCTTCCACCGGATTGATGCCTGCACGTTTCAGGCAGTTAAAGGAACGAACGGAAAGATCCAATTCCTCAATGGTCATTTCCAGAACCTTTTCCTTGCCCTTGTCGTCCTTCTCCACCATGATCTCCGTATTGTAGCCCTTATCGGACAGATCAACAAAGAGGTTCAGGTGTTCGGTGAGGACTTTCGCGGCCAGGGAAACGGCTTCCTGCGCATTGATTACGCCGTTCGTCCATACTTCCAGGGTCAGCTTATCATAGTCGGTAATCTGACCTACACGTGTATTCTCAACGCCGTAATTGACCTTCAGCACGGGTGTATAGATGGAATCCACCGGCAAGACACCGATCACATTGGCGGCCATGGCGGCCTTGTTGCGGTCCGCGGAAACGTAGCCGCGGCCCTTATCCAATGTAATTTCCATATACAGCTTTGCGCCGTCGCCCAACGTGGCAATGTGCATATCCGGGTTTAGAATCTCAACCTCGCTGTCGCATTTAACGGAATCAGCCGTAACAACACAGGGGCCTTCCGCATTGATCTCGACCGTCTTGGGACCATCGCAATGCAGTTTCGCAGTGAGGCCTTTCATGTTGAGGACGATTTCCGTCACATCCTCTTTCACACCGGGAATGGTGGAAAACTCATGAAGAACCCCGTCGATCTTGATGGAGGTAACAGCGACACCGGGAAGTGAGGAAAGCAAAACTCTTCTCAGGCTGTTTCCCAGGGTTGTACCAAAACCGCGCTCCAGCGGTTCCACCGTAAACTTGCCGTAGGTTCCGTCGGCAGATAGCACCTCGGTTTCAATTCTTGGCTTTTCTATCTCGATCATTAGCGACCCTCCTTGACATTTAGGCAGGCTGTAAAGCTTACCGTGATGTATACTATGCCATCAAACCCCGGCATTACTTGGAGTACAACTCGACGATGAGATGCTCTTCAACGGGCAGATCAATGTCCTCGCGGACAGGCATTTTCGTGACAGTGCCCTTTAATGTATTTTTCTCACGCTCCAGCCACTGGGGCAGGGTTACCATGGGGGCATCCTCGCCGGTCAGTTTGCTGAATTTCGCGGAAGAACGGCTGGAAGAAACTACTTCCACAACATCGCCCGGCTTTACCAGATAGGAGGGGATGTTTACTTTCTTGCCGTTTACTGTGAAATGGGCATGGCTTACCAGCTGGCGGGCCTCTCTGCGGGTCGCGGCAAAGCCCAGGCGGTATACCACGTTATCCAAGCGGCGCTCGATCAAAACCAGCAGGTTTTCACCGGTCTTACCGGTCATACGGGTCGCCTTGTCATAGTAAGCACGGAACTGGCGCTCCATGATACCATATACAAATTTGACCTTTTGTTTCTCATTCAGCTGAAGAGCATACTCGCTCTTCTTCTTTCTCATCTGGCCGCCGGGATTGCGGTTGGTGGTCTTCTTCGCATAACCCATAACGGCAGGAGAAATACCCAGAGCGTGGCAACGCTTGGCAATCGGCTGCATATTCTTAGCCATAATATCCTTTTCTCCTTTCGATTAAACTCGACGGCGTTTCGGCGGACGGCATCCGTTGTGGGGGATGGGAGTAACGTCCTTAATCATGTTCACTTCGAGACCAGCTGCCTGCAAAGCGCGGATTGCGGCTTCACGGCCTGCGCCGGGACCCTTTACGAACACTTCAACCGACTTCATTCCATGCTCCATCGCAATTTTAGCGGCGGTTTCCGCTGCGGTCTGAGCGGCAAAAGGAGTGGACTTTCTGGAACCTCTGAAACCTAATTCACCAGCGCTGGCCCAGGAGATCGCGTTGCCCTGAACGTCGGTGATGGTAACAATTGTGTTATTAAAAGTGGACTGGATATGTGCAGCTCCGCGTTCAACGTTTTTGCGGTCGCGGCGTCTGCGTACGGCGGTGGCTTTTTTACCGCCCTTCTGAACTGCCATCTTGTGAATCCCTCCCTACTTATTTCTTCTTGTTGGCCATCGTTTTTCTGGGGCCTTTGCGGGTACGAGCGTTTGTCTTGGAACGCTGACCTCTTACGGGCAGGCCCTTGCGGTGACGAACACCACGATAGCAACCGATTTCAATAAGTCTCTTGATGTCAAATGCTACGTCACGGCGAAGGTCGCCTTCCACGCGGCAGTTATGGTCGATATATTCTCTCAGCTTGGAAACGTCGTCCTCGCTCAAATCTCTTACGCGGGTATCCGGATTCACACCTGTTGCAGCAAGAATATCGCTGGCGGTTTTACGTCCGATACCATAAATATAAGATAAACCGATTTCGATTCGCTTATCTCTGGGCAAGTCTACACCTGCAATACGCGCCATACTGGTTGCACCTCCATGTTAAATAGGTTTGCGCCAAATCAGCCCTGGCGCTGTTTGTGCTTCGGGTTCTCACAGATTACCATGATTTTACCCTTGCGCTTAATCACTTTGCATTTTTCGCAAATTTTCTTGACAGAAGGTCTGACTTTCATTTGTTTGCCTCCTTATTTGGAACGCCATGTGATACGGCCCTTATTCAGGTCATAGGGAGAAAGCTCCAAAGTGACCTTGTCCCCGGGCAGGATCCGGATAAAATTCATCCGGAGTTTGCCGGAAATATGAGCCAGCACCATATGGCCATTGGCTAATTCTACCTGAAACATTGCGTTCGGCAGAGCCTCTTTGATGATACCTTCCACTTCGATTACATCCTGTTTCGACAAAATAAGTACCTCCTTGTGGAAATCTGCACGGGCGGCCTATTTTTGAAAAGCTGCCAGCGCTCTGCGAATTTCACGATTGGTTTCCATCGACTGCTCCGAAAGCACTGTATGTGTGGGGGCCAGATGTTTGAGTTTCTTTTTTTTGGGCTGCTCCAGCGGACGGCGCTTGCCATTGCAAATCATGGCATAATCCCCTTCCACGGAGAGCACGGTAAAAAAGCCTCCCTGGTCCCGACCGGCAGTGGCCCGGACGATCATCCCTCTTACAAACTCCATGGTACCCTCCTGCATCAATCGGGCAATGTCAGGATCTGGGGGCCATCTGGAGTGATTGCGATGGAATGTTCAAAATGCGCCGAAATCTTCCCGTCGGCCGTCACTGTGGTCCACTGGTCTTCCAGGACACGGACCTCATGTGTGCCGGCGTTAATCATCGGCTCGATGGCTATGGTCATTCCGGGTAACAGGCGCACACCTCTTCCAGGTGTGCCGAAGTTTGGTACACTGGGATCTTCATGCAGCTTCGCACCTACTCCGTGACCGACAAAGTCTCGTACCACCGAGTAGTTGCGCGCCTCGACATACTGCTGCACCGCGCTGGCGATATCGCCGATCCGGTTGCCCGCTTTTGCCATTTTGATTCCTTCAAAAAGGCTTTCCCGGGTGGCATCCAAAAGAGCCTGCGCTTCTTTGGAGATTTCTCCGCAGGGAAACGTCCATGCGTTGTCCCCGTGGTACCCGTTATAGTAGGCACCAATATCGATACTGACGATGTCTCCTTCTTTGAGCACGTGCTTTTTGCTTGGTATGCCGTGGATGACCTGATTGTTTACAGATATGCATGCGCTGGCCGGGAACCCGCCGTATCCCAAAAAAGACGGAGTAGCTCCTTGCTTTTCAATGTATTGGCGTACCAGACGGTCAATTTCCGCCGTGGTCACACCAGGCTCGACAGCTTCGCCGGCTAAGCGTAGCGCTCGAGACGATATTCTGCCGGCTTCTCTCATCTTCGAGAGTTCCCGGCTCGTTTTGAGCACAATCATGCTATACCTCCAGAGCCGCAAGGGTCAGACGGGTGGTGTCTTGGACATCCTCCTGTCCTTTTACAACAGACAGCTTCCCCTTCTTCCGATAATACTCTTCCAAAGGTTCCGTCTGTTTGTGATAGACCTTGAGGCGTTCTTTTACTGTATCGGGGTGGTCATCCTTGCGCTGAATAAGGGTACCTGCACATTTATCGCAGACGCCTTCCACCCGCGGTTTATTATACTGCACGTGGTAACTTGCGCCGCATTTTTCGCAGATACGGCGTCCGGACATCCTTTGGATCACGTCCTCGTCGGTAACCTGAAGATCGATTACCTTATCAATGACGATGCCCATCTGGTCCAGAGCCTCAGCCTGAGGGATCGTGCGGGGAAAACCATCCAGGACAAATCCGTTTTTGCAATCGCCCTGGGCAAGCCGGTCCCGGACAATGCCGATAACAACGTCATCGGGGACCAGCTTTCCTTCATCCAAATAGGACTGCGCTTTTTTCCCCATCTCAGTGCCGCTTTTCAGCGCTTCTCGAATGATATTGCCTGTAGAAATGGTGGGGATGTTCAAATGCTCGCAGATTTTTTCCGCCTGCGTGCCTTTTCCGGCGCCTGGCGCGCCGAGCAGAATAATATTATTCATATGCCAAAACTCCTTCCAGACCTGCAAACCTGTGATAACTTTCACAGGAGACCGATCTCCCCATACGGGGGGCCTTTAGCTGCGCGCCGAGCTGGAACTCCCCAGTCGGCTTAGTCGAGAAAGCCCTTGTAATGGCGCATCATCATTTGGGATTCCATTTGCTTCACAGTATCCAAGGCAACACCCACAAGGATGATGACGGAAGTACCGCCCAACTGCATGTTATGCATACCGGTCAATGCACCAAATACGATAGGTAACAGTGCGATAAAAGCAAGGAACAATGCACCAATCAATGTAATTTTGGAAAGAATCTTCGCGATAAAATCAGAGGTGGGCTTGCCAGGACGAATCCCCGGGATGGTGCCATTGCTCTGACGAAGATTATTGGCCATTTCCACCGGATTATACTGAATGGTAACATAAAAATACGCAAACATGATAATCAGGAGGAAATAAACGATGGAATAGATCCAGCCGCCGGAAGAGAAGGCATCCAGGAACCCTTTCCAGAAAGATCCTTCTGCGGGGCTGACAAATAAGTTGATCGTGCTGGGAATCGACAAAATAGAGCTTGCAAAGATGATTGGCATAACACCGGAAAGGCTGACCTTAATCGGGATATGGCTGCTTTGGCCGCCATACATCTTTCTGCCCACCACACGCTTGGCGTACTGGACAGGAATGCGGCGCTCCGCGTCGTTCATGAATACGATCACCCAGATAACCGCCAGGAAAATAATCACAAACAGCGGTACCAGGAAATAATACTGGCCGAAAGCCTCCGGATTCTCATTGGCAGACTTGAGGTACTCACCCAACTGCGCAATAGTGAACGGCAATCTGGCCACAATGCCGGCAAACAACAGAATGGAAATACCGTTGCCGATGCCCTTTTGGTTAATCTGCTCGCCCAGCCACATCATCATGGCCGTACCAGCGGTAAAGACCAGGATAATCACAATGGCGGCAAACACTTGAGAGAATCCCTCATTATACATGGTGATGGGGGTTCCATTGTAGGAAGTACCTCTGAGATAGAAGTAATAGGCCGTACCTTGGATCAGACCCAAAGCCACTGTCACATAGCGGGTAATCGCGCCGATCTTCTTCCGGCCCTCTTCCCCTTCTTTGGCCAATCTCTCCAGAGGAGGAATGGCCACTGTGAGCAGCTGCATAATGATAGATGCGTTAATATACGGAGTAATGGACATCGCAAACATGGTGGCGTTGGAAAACGCTCCGCCGGACAGGGTATTCAGATAGGCCAGCATGGTGCCGCCTTCATCTACCGCGTGCATAGCTCCTGCCAAAGCGTCCATATTCAGAAAGGGAGCCGGGATTACCGATCCGATTCGGAATATGATGATCACCAAAAGAGTAAAGAGAATCTTTTTTCTTAAATCCGGGATCATCCAGGCATTCCGTATTGTTTTGAACAATTAGATCACCTCGGCCTTTCCGCCGGCTGCTTCGATCTTCTGCTTTGCAGATTCGGAAAAAGCTGCAACCTGGACGGTCAACTTCTTGGTGATTTCTCCATTGCCTAATACTTTAACACCGTCGCAGACCTTTTTGATGATGCCTGCTTCGATCAACGCGTCGTTGTTGACAACAGCGCCGTCTTCAAATGCATTGAGGGAACCAACATTGATGGCAACGATTTCCTTGGCAAAAATGTTGTTGAAACCTCTCTTCGGGATACGTCTCTGCAACGGCATCTGGCCGCCTTCAAAGCCGGGACGCATACCTCTGCCCGCTCTGGCTTTCTGGCCTTTGTGGCCTTTGCCTGCGGTTTTACCTTGTCCTGAACCATGTCCTCTACCGATACGCTTGGCTTCCTTGGTGGAACCAGCAGCCGGAGAAAGTTCATGCAACTTCATTGTACTCGCACCTCCTTGCTTACGCTTCGCTTACCTCGATGAGGTGGATTATCTTGGCCACCTTGCCTTTGGTCTGGGCATTGTCGGGCTGCAGGGTGCAGTCGCCAATCTTACGCAGACCAAGAGCCTGGGCGGTTGCAATCTGGTCCTTCTTGCTGCCGATAAGACTTTTTACCAGCGTTACTTTGATCTGTGCCATATTGCTACCCCCTTATCTTATAGAATATCTTTCACAGATTTGCCGCGGATTGCCGCAACTTCCTCTGCGGTACGCAGGCTTGCCAGACCCTGCAGGGTGGCGCGCACTACGTTGCACGGGTTATTGGAACGCAAAGCCTTGGTACGAATATCTTTGATACCAGCTGCTTCCACAACCGCACGCACAGGGCCGCCGGCGATCACACCGGTACCAGGTGCAGCGGGTTTCATCAGAACTTTACCTGCGCCGTAAATACCCATCACTTCGTGAGGAATGGTGGTGCCGCGCAGAGAAATCTTCATCAGATTCTTCTTGGCGTCCTCAATTCCCTTGCGGATAGCGTCCGGAACTTCGCCGGCCTTACCGATGCCGAAGCCGATGGTGCCGTTGCCGTCGCCCACAACGACCAGTGCGGCGAACTTGAAGATACGACCGCCCTTTACCGTTTTGGATACGCGATTGATAGCTACCACGCGCTCTTTGAGATCCATTGTTGAAGCGTCAATTCTAGCCAAAAGTATTCCTCCTTCTTAGAACTTGAGGCCGCCCTCACGGGCGCCTTCGGCCAGCTCTTTGACGCGGCCGTGGAAAATATAGCCGCCGCGGTCGAAAACGACCGCGGTGATGCCTTTCTCAGCGGCACGTTTGGCAATGAGCTCGCCAACCTTGCGTGCGGCTTCCTTGTTTCCGCCATTACCATTGAACTCTTTGTCCAGCGTTGAAGCTGCCGCCAGGGTAACACCCTTCACGTCATCGATCAACTGGGCGTAGATGTTATTGGTGGAGCGGAAAACGTTCAGGCGGGGGCGCTGAGCAGTGCCCTGGATCTTGCCGCGCACTCTGCGGTGACGGTTCAATCTGGCTTTGTTGTTATCAGCCTTATTCACCATAGTTTATTCACTCCTTTAATTACTTCTTGCCGCCCTTACCGGCCTTGCCTTCCTTGCGGCGGATAACTTCGTCAACATACTTGATACCTTTGCCCTTATACGGCTCCGGCGGACGCTTCTCGCGCACTTCGGCGGCGAACTGTCCAACCTTCTGCTTATCGGCACCGTGGATGATAATCTTGTTGGGGTTCGGAACCTCAATGGTGATATCGTCGGTGTCGGACATGGTAACCTGATGGGAGAAGCCCAGGTTCATGACCAGGTTCTTACCCTGCTTTTGTACACGGTAACCCACGCCGTTAACGTCCAGCTCTTTTTTGTAGCCGTTGGTTACACCCTCGATCATGTTGGCGATCAGGGTACGGGTGAGGCCGTGCAGGGAACGGTTCTCCTTGTCATCGTTTGGACGGGTAACAGTGATCACGCCGTCCTCGATGGAAACCGTCATATTCGGATGGATCTTCTGAGTCAGGGTGCCCTTCGCGCCCTTGACGGTGATAACGTTGCCATCGAGCTTTACCTCAACGCCAGCGGGAATATTTATGGGTTTTCTTCCAATTCGAGACATCTCTGCACCCCCTTACCAAATGAATGCGAGGACTTCGCCGCCCACGTTTTCCTTGCGGGCTTGACGGTCAGTCATAACGCCCTTGGAAGTGGAAACAATGGCGATACCCAGGCCCTTCATAACCTTGGGCATATCCTCAACGTTGCTGTATACGCGCAAACCGGGCTTACTTACTCTGCGCAGGCCGGTGATGATGGGGGTCTTACCCTCGCCATACTTGAGCACTGCCTTGATCATGCCCTGCTTGCCGTCTTCAATCACGGTGAAGCTCTTAATATAACCCTCGTCCACAAGAATCTGCATGATAGCCTTCTTGATATTGGAAGCGGGGATATCCACAGTCTCATGCTTAGCAGAATTCGCGTTGCGGATTCTGGTCAACAGATCTGCGATGGAATCTGTAATTTGCATGCCGTTTACCTCCTTTGCTATGCATTACCAGCTGGCTTTTTTCACACCCGGAATCTCGCCCTTGTAAGCAAGTTCCCGGAAGCAGATACGGCAAATTCCGAATTTGCGAAGATAGGCATGCGGCCTGCCACAGATTTTGCATCTGTTGTATTCGCGGGAAGAGAACTTTGCAGGTCTCTTTTGTTTCACTTTCATGGATGTCTTGGCCACAATTATCCCTCCTTATTTCGCAAACGGGGCGCCCATGAGCGTCAGCAGCTCGCGAGCTTCCTCGTCGGTGTTTGCGGTGGTCACGAAGCAGATGTCCATACCGCGGACCTTATCGATCTTATCATAGTCGATTTCAGGGAAAATCAGCTGCTCTTTCAGGCCCATGTTGTAGTTGCCGCGGCCATCGAAAGAGTTGGGGTTGATGCCTCTGAAGTCTCTTACGCGGGGCAGGGCGACATTGAAAAGTCTATCCAAGAACTCATACATCTTGTCGCCTCTGAGCGTAACCTTTACGCCGATGTTCATGCCTTCGCGCAGCTTAAAGTTCGCGACGGACTTTCTTGCCTTACATACAACCGGCTTCTGACCGGTGATGGCGGCGAGATCAGTCACGATGGCGTCGATGACCTTGGCGTTGTCGCGGGCTTCGCCGGCGCCGACGTTGATCACGATCTTATCAAGCTTCGGGATTTGCATGACACTCTTATAAGAAAATTTCTTCATCAAAGCGGGAGCGACGTCCTGCTTGTAGAATTCCTTTAATCTAGCCATTCTTATCCTCCTTACAGCGACTCGCCGCATTTTTTGCAAATGCGTTCTTTCGTGCCGTTTTCCTGTACCTTGTGCCCGACACGTGTAGGCTTGCCGCAGCGGGGGCATACAAGCTGAACCTTGCAGGCGTACATGGCGCCTTCCGCCTTTACCAGGCCGCCGGTTTCGCCCATTCTGCGAGGTTTCACATGCTTGGTGACCATGTTAACGCCCTCGATGATAACCTTGCCCTCTTTGGGGCTCACGGCCAAAACCTTACCCTTTTTACCGCGCTCTTTTCCGCTCAATACGGTAACGGTGTCGCCCGTTTTCACATGAACTTTGTTAATCATACTGGTCAGCACCTCCTATTAAAGCACTTCGGGGGCGAGGCTCAATATCTTCAGATAATCCTTATCGCGAAGCTCTCTCGCCACCGGCCCAAAAATACGGGTGCCCCTCGGGTTTTTATCTTCTCTGATAATAACGGCGGCGTTCTCATCAAAACGGATGTAAGTTCCATCCTCACGGCGTACGCCCTTTGCAGAACGTACAATAACTGCCTTTACTACGTCGCCCTTTTTAACAACGCCGCCGGGTGCTGCTTTTTTAACCGAAGCAACCACAACGTCGCCAATATTGGCATACCTCCTGCCGGTACCGCCGAGAACGCGGATGCACATAAGCTCCTTCGCGCCGGTATTATCGGCAACTTTGAGGTAGGTCTGCTGCTGTATCACAGTGCGTTCCTCCTTTGCACAAAGCCAATAATTTTCTTATTTAGCTTTCTCTATAATCTCGACGAGACGCCATCTCTTCTCTTTGGACAGAGGACGGGTCTCCATCACACGCACGCGGTCACCGATGTTGCATTCATTGTTCTCATCATGAGCCTTCAGCTTCACGGTACGCTTCATAACTTTTTTATAAATGGGATGCTTTACGCTGTCTTCGATCGCCACGACGATGGTTTTGTCCATTTTGTCGCTGACAACCTTGCCGACCTCGGTTTTTCTCATATTCCTATCGCTCACGGCTTAATCCTCCTTCCCTTACGCCTCAGCACTGTTCTTGAGTTCGTTCTGGCGCAGGACTGTCTGCACTCTTGCGATATCCTTCTTTACAGCACTGATACGCATCGGGTTGTCGAGCTGATTAATGGCAAGCTGGAAGCGTAGGTTGAAAAGCTCAGCTTTGAGGTCTTTGAGCTTCGTTTCCAGCTCTGCTACTGATAATTCTCTGATCTCTGAAGCCTTCATTACTGCTCACCACCCGTTTCTTCCTTCTTGACAAACTTGCATTTGATCGGCAGCTTGTTTGCCGCTAGTCTCATAGCTTCTCTTGCGGTTTCCTCGTTGATGCCGCCGATTTCGAACATGATTCTGCCCGGCTTTACAACGGCTACCCAGTACTCAGGAGAACCTTTACCGGAACCCATTCGGGTTTCAGCGGGTTTCTCGGTGATGGGCTTATCGGGGAAAATCTTGATCCAGACCTGACCGAAACGCTTGGTGTAACGGGTCATGGCCACACGAGCGGCCTCGATCTGGTTGGAGGTGATCCATGCCGGCTCCAGAGCCTGGAGACCGAAATCACCGTAGGTAACTTTATTGCCGCGGGAGGCTTTACCGGTCAAACGACCTCTGTGCACTCTGCGGTATTTCACTCTCTTAGGCAACAGCATTATTTATTGCCTCCTTCCCTGCGAGGAGTACGGGGCTTGCGGTTGTCGTGCAACACTTCGCCTCTGTACAGCCACACCTTGACGCCAATGCGGCCATAGGTGGTAGCGGCCTCGGCAAAACCGTAGTCGATGTCTGCGCGGATGGTCTGCAGCGGGATGGTGCCTTCATGATACTGCTCGGTACGAGCGATTTCCGCGCCGCCCAGACGACCGGCAACCTGTGTCTTGATACCCTTGGCGCCGAACTTCATGGCACGGCCGATGGCCTGCTTCATGGCGCGGCGGAAAGAGGTTCTCTTCTCCAGCTGCTGTGCAATATTTTCTGCAACCAACTGTGCGTTCAAGTCCGGGGACTTGACTTCCACGATGTTGATGGCAACGGGTTTCTTCAAAAAGGCTTCGCACTGAACACGAAGCTTGTCGATCTCAGCGCCGCCCTTGCCGATTACCATTCCCGGCTTTGCGCAGTGAATGTGAATGCGGACCTTGGACGCGTCACGCTCGATCTCGATCTTCGGAACGCCTGCTGCGTACAGCTGTTTTTTCAGCATTTTGCGGAGGTTGTAATCCTCGACGAGGGTATCGCCGAAGTCCTTATCCTTCGCGAACCAGCGGGAATCCCAATCTTTGATAACGCCCACACGGAGACCGTGGGGATTTACTTTCTGGCCCATTAAGTGTTACCTCCTCTTCTGCTATTCTTGTTCCTTGAGCACCAGGGTTACGTGCGAGGTCTTCTTATCAATTCTAAATGCGCGACCCTGCGCTCTGGGACGAATGCGCTTGAGGATCGGGCCCGGACATACGAAGCATTCTGCTACGTAAAGTCTGGAAACATCCATATTATGATTGTTCTCAGCATTCGCCATGGCCGACTTGAGTAACTTTTGCAGGTCCTCACAGGCGGCCTTGGGGGTATGCTTGAGTACAGCCATCGCATAATCAACCGGCTTGTTACGGATCAGATCAAGCACGATAGATACCTTGCGGGGAGAAATGCGGGCGTACTTTAAATAAGCCCTTGCTTCCATGCTATACACTCCTTTCGGCCGTTATTTCGAAGTTTTTGCACCGGCATGACCACGGAAGGTGCGGGTAGGGGCAAACTCACCGAGTTTGTGACCAACCATATCTTCTGTTACATAAACCGGAACGTGTTTGCGGCCGTCGTGAACCGCAAAGGTATGACCAACAAAATCAGGGAAGATGGTGGAGGATCTGCTCCAGGTCTTCAGGATCTTCTTTTCGCCGGTCTTATTCATTTCTTGAACCCTTTTCAACAGCACAGGCTGTACATAAGGGCCTTTTTTCACGCTTCTGCCCATAAGTCTAAGCTCCTTTCCGTACGCCTTACTTGCCGTTTCTGCGCTTCACGATAAATTTATCGGAGCGGTTGTGCTTGGCGCGAGTCTTGTAACCAAGAGCCGGTTTGCCCCACGGGGTAACAGGTCCGGGACGTCCAACGGGGGATTTACCTTCACCACCACCGTGCGGGTGATCGCAGGGGTTCATAACAGAACCGCGGACAGTCGGTCTCCAACCCATGTTGCGCTTACGGCCGGCTTTACCAATCTTGACGTTTTCATGGTCGATGTTGCCTACCTGGCCAATGGTGGCCATGCAATCAACAGAAACGTTTCTCAGTTCGCCGGAAGGCAGTCTCAGAAGAGCCATATTGTTTTCCTTGGCCATCAGCTGAGCCATGTTGCCAGCCGCGCGGGCGATCTGGGCGCCCTTGCCGGGATACAGCTCTACGTTGTGCACGAAGGTACCGGTGGGGATATTGAGAAGCGGCAGAGCGTTGCCGGGCTTAATATCCGCGCTGGCTCCCGCCACAACAGTGTCGCCTACCTTCAGGCCGTTGGGAGCGATGATATATCTCTTCTCGCCGTCCTCATACTGGATGAGAGCGATGTGAGCGGAACGGTTGGGGTCATACTCCAGGGTAAGAACCTTACCCGGAACGTCAAATTTCTGACGCTTGAAGTCAATGATACGATATTTTCTACGGTTTCCGCCGCCTCTGTGACGAACGGTGATTCTACCGTAGCTATTACGACCGGACTTTTTATTCAGCGGGGCGAGAAGGCTCTTCTCGGGCGCCACTTTGGACAATCCGGAATAATCGGTAACCGACATATTACGCCGTGCGGGTGTTGTCGGCTTATAATTGATAATAGGCATTCGGTTTCACACTCCTCATGATGGCTTTGCGGGAAGCTGCCGTACTTCCCATACGTTGCCTCTGCTTTTCTACCCGTTTTACTGGGGAAGCAGATGATTACATCATGCCTTCGAAGAACTCGATCGGCTTGCTATCCTCTTTCAGGGTAACATAAGCTTTCTTCCAAGAGGGGGTGTAGCCCTCGGTTCTTCCCTGGCGGCGCAGATGGCCTCTCACGTTCAGGGTGTTGACCTTAGCTACCTTTACGTTGAAAAGCTCTTCCACTGCTTTGGCAATCTCGATTTTATTGGCGTCCTTCTTGACTTCAAAAGCATACTTCTTTTCAGCCATACCAGACATGCTTTTTTCGGTGATAATGGGGCGGATGACAATATCCTGTGCTGCCATTATGCGTACACCTCCTCGATCTTGCTCACCGCATCCTTGAGGACGATCAGCTTATCAGCATGGAGCATATCATACACATTCAGGGTGTTGACCTGGGTGGTCTTTACGCCGGGAATGTTGTTTGCAGATCTGATAACTTTCTCATTCACCTCGGGGAGTACGATCAGGGCCTTTTTGTCGGCGCCCAGTGCGTTGAGCATAGTTACGATGGTCTTTGTCTTAAACTCGTCGAGCTGAATAGCATCCAGCACGACCAGGTTGTTATCCTGCACCTTGGCGGAGAAGGCGGACTTCATAGCCAGTCTCTTCACCTTTCTATTGAGGGTGTAACGATAACTGCGTGGCTTCGGGGCAAATACGATACCGCCGTGAGTCCACTGGGGAGCGCGGGTAGAACCCTGTCTGGCATGGCCGGTTCCCTTTTGTCTCCACGGCTTCTTTCCGCCGCCGGAAACCTCCGCGCGGGTCAGCGCGGACTGGGTACCCTGGCGCTGGTTGGCCAGATAGTTTTTCACCACATCGTGCATTACATTGGCGTTGGGTTCGATTCCAAAAATGGCGTCGGAAAGCTCTACGCTGCCGACCTCCTTGCCTTGCATATCAAGCACTGCTACTTTAGGCATTCTAATTCCTCCTTCCCTTACGCCTTCACGCTATCGCGGATGACTACCGTGCCGCCGTTCGGGCCGGGGATTGCACCCTTGATCGCGATGAGGTTGTTCTCGGCATCCACCTTGACAACCTGCAGATTCTGAACGGTCACTTTCTCTGCACCCAGATGGCCGGCCATTTTCAGGCCCTTCCAAACTCTGGACGGAGAGGAGCAGGCGCCGTTGGAACCGCCATGGCGGGCAACAGGACCGGAACCGTGTGTCTCTTTCAATCTCTGGAAATTCCAGCGCTTAATTACGCCGGCATATCCTTTACCTTTGCTGGTACCGGAAACATCAACTTTGTCGCCGGCTGCAAAGACGTCTGCCTTGATGATGTCGCCTACATTGTAAGCGTCGGTATCGTCAAAGCGGAATTCACGCAGCGTTCTCTTGGGAGCTACGTTACCCTTTGCAAAGTGACCAGCCATAGGCTTATTCACCTTGTGGGCTTTCAGGTCGCCGAAGCCAATCTGTACAGAAGCATAGCCGTCGTTTTCCACGGTTTTCTTCTGAGAGACCACGCAGGGTCCAGCTTCTACGACAGTGACGGGAATGACTTTTCCCTTTTCATCGAAGATCTGGGTCATACCGATCTTCTTGCCGATGATCGCTTTTTGCATTATGTTACCTCCTGTAGGTTATTGGTTGGCTTTCGCCAACTTGACCACTTCCGCACGGTAGGTTCAGACTGAGATTACAGTTTAATCTCGATCTCAACGCCGGCAGGGAGCTCCAAGCTCATCAAAGACTCAACCGTCTTATTGGACGGTCTGAGAATGTCGATCAGTCTCTTGTGGGTTCTCATCTCGAACTGCTCACGGCTGTCCTTATACTTATGAACAGCGCGCAGAATGGTGATGATCTGCTTTTCGGTAGGCAGCGGGACGGGGCCGGATACCCGGGCGCCTGTGCGCTTCGCTGTCTGTACGATTTTCTCAGCGGATTGATCCACCAACTGATGATCGTAACCCTTGAGTCTGATTCTGATTTTTTCCTTGACTGCCACTGGTGATCGCCTCCTTGTTTAGTTGGCGGGCGGCGCTTTTCTTCTTAACACCCCGCCGGGTGTTTCTTCTCTTGACATTGAAAAACCGGATTAACTTTTATCAAAGTCGATCCGGGTCAAAATCGAAAAGCGTCTAGGCATAAATAGAGCATAGCAACTCCTTTGCTCCACTTCATACCCACATATTCTTGTCGCCCGGTTTAAAATCGGACATACTCCACGGAAAAACCGGCGATACTCGCCGCAACCTCCCGCTTCATCGCATATCTATTGCAGTCACGCTCCATTATAATACCATACCAAACCGGGAAATGCAAGCTTTTTTCTGTATTTTTGCAAGAATTTTGGGGCTTCTTTTTGTATCAATTTATCTTTGTATGATTGTACTGTTTTCCCCAATTTAAGATTATTTTTTATACAAATCATGAAAGCAATAAAGTTTTGTATCTTATATCTTTAATTTATTCTCTTCCTATAATACGTCTTACCTAAAAAATTTCCTTTCCATTTTGACATACAGCTATCTATTTCTTATTTTATGATATAATAAGATTATAAAAATCTTAATTTAAAACCGAAAAGAAGAAACTTCTATTTTGATTGGTCATCCTCTCTGCAATCCATTGTATATCTTTTTCCCTTATGATTGATCCCCTTTCCATAAAAGCCAAACCCATCTATAAAAAAGATATGAGGTGATTCTTTTATGAAGTGTAAATTTCTTCGCGGCAGGGAAATACATAGCCTTGTTCCAGCAGACAAGAAAAAGAAAAAAATCCAAAAGTATGCGATTGGGATCATCGGTTGTGTTGGAGTCCTAGGAATTTCTTCTTCCATTATCATTCCTATGCTTCGGAAACCATCCTCTACCCCTTCCATCCCGGAAGAGTATGTAAGCGGCATGACCATGGGAATCGCAAAAATGAGTAGTTGGGAGGAACTTGACCTTCCCGATAAATATCCCGATCTGCTGATAGGAGAAAACCTGTTTACCACCACTCACCATACCATTCCCAAAGAAAAAGTAAGTGAGTTTCTTTTTCAAACTACCCTGACCGGCTATGATACGGCGGACCCTACCTATTATAAGGATAAAGAAAACGCCAGGCAGGAAACCATCGACGCCGACGTTTACGCGGTTCAAGGGATAGGACGGGATTATCTGGTAGCCATCCAATACAAAGGGACGGACGGATTTTATACCTATTTCCCCCATTCCTATACTCCTCAAACACTGGGGGAATTCGCAGTTAACCTCAATTTAAGGGAAAATCTTCAAATCAAATCCATCGCGTACGTTTCTGGGAACCAGGAACAGCAATATACCATCACAGATGCAAAGCCCCTTTGGGACATCATTTTCGCTAATTCCTCGGCCGCCTATTATGATCCCAACGATACCGATATTTTCAATGCATTTCACGCCTGTGATAAATTAACAATTGAGGTTTCCATGGAACTCGCTGGGGAACCCGATGCATCTATCAGCGTATCGGAAAATGGGTATCTTTTTACCAATCTCTATCAATCGGGAAAGCTTTTTTACATCGGGGAAGAAAACGCCGCCGCTGTGATGCGATATTTATTGGACAGCAGCCAGGGAAAAGTATAGAAATTGGGATATCAAGAAATCATGGCAAATTCTTTTTACACCAGTAAAAAATAGAAAATAACGAAAAGAAAAACGCATTTTGTAAGGAATTTTCCGTCTCTCTGCAAAATGCGTTTTTTCTATGTATACCGGACTTTGGGTATTCCCAAAACAAATATAGAAAAGACGTTCTTCCAGTTATGTTTTTTCCTTCTCTTGTGGAACAACATGGATAGAATCCTGATATACAAAATAATTTTCAATACAGGAGGAAGCCTTGGCAAACCCCTCTGTCACAAAATTCTCTCCCCTGGCATAGAAAAGGCGGCGGGTATCTTTCTCATATCCCACCATGATACAAGAAAGATAAGGATAGGGATATTTTTTAGGATGGGTACAAAAATACTCAATCCCCGGTTCCAAGCGGTCCTGGAGGAAACATACAATATCCGCCGGCATCGCCTTCCTCTTGAGCCTTTTTTGATACCACCGCTGCCTCAATTCCTGCAAAGACATCTCTATGGCCATGCAGTCTTCCAGGTTCTCAATCCCTTCCAGGAGCACCACCGTGATCGCCGCCTGTTTTCTCCCTACCCGTTCCATCCCGCCAAAAAAGTGCACGGTGGTCAAACGGCCCGCCGCAATTGGGATCTTCCATTGCGCAAAGTCAAACCCGTTTTTCTGGAGTTCCTTCGTCAATTCCTGGCAAAAATCTTTTCCCCTCCAATAGGAAGTAACCACAGAAATGGCATTTTTTCTCTTTCGGAACAAAACAGCAAAACAAATGATCCAGCCTAAAATTCCGCAAGAAAGCAGAATGACCGCTATCGTTGTATAATTCGTCCATTCCTCCCCCTGATCCATGCAGGACAATATGACCCCCAGGATAAACAGAACAGAGGGCGGCGTAATCCATTGAAAAAATAGTTTTTTCGCTCCGGCGTTCATGCCAAATCCTCTCTATTCTTCCTCATCCTTCGGAAGTTTTCCTGAGGCCATATGCTTTTCTACCAACGCCACCGCTTTCCGGAATCCCGGCTTGGCAAAATCGTTGCCCGCTAAATAAAACAGGCGGTTGGAAGAGGTTTCATAAGCCACCATAGAGGTGGAATAGTACGGATAGGAATAGGAAGGCACGGTACAGAACTTTTTGATGGGATGGGTAAAATGGGGCTGTATAAAACAGATGACATTGCGCAGCGAAGCCTTGCCCTGTTTCTGTTCCAAGATCCATTCCGCCGCCAGTTCGTCCAGCTTGGGTTCAATTTCTTTGACATTCTCTAACGTATCCATCCCTTCCAGGAATACCACGCTGGTACATACCAGGCCGTGAAGCCCTTCCCGTTTCTGGCGATAGAAACAGTCCGCATGTATGGTACGCCCCACCAGGCGCACCACCTTTTTCCTCTTGTCAAACCCGTCCTCGGTCAAGGATTTGGCGCATCCCGGGAGGAAATCTTCCCATTTTCCCGTCGTATACACAGGATAAAAAGCTTTCTTTTTTTTACGCAAAGTATAAATACCCAGCACAATCGCCAGGATAAACACGGCCCCCATGACAAAAACCACAATATCCAGGGAAAAAGGGACCCGCAACGCCACCAGCAGCAGAGACACCACCATTAAAATCGCCATGATTAAATAGTAAAGTTTTACTCGCTTCATCTTCCGATAAATTCCTTTCTATTCCTTGATCATATTTTCTATTGTATCTCAAAATAAGATAGAAAGAAAGTATTTTCTTTTTCCGTATCAAAAAACTCCGTATGTTCCATCCATAGGATCTGAAAACTGATATAAAAAGAAGGGGCAACGGAAACCGTTTCCGCCGCCCCTTTGTGGATATACTGATATTTTAATACTGTTTTCCCCAATACACCATATGCTTTGCCGGTTTCCCGCAGCATACGCAGGTATCCCCCAGGTGTTCCTCTTCAAACGGGATACATCTGGATTTGACACCATTGGTCTCCTCTTTCAGCTTATCTTCACAGGCGCTGTCACCGCACCACATGGCCTTGATGAAGCCGGGCTGATTTTTGGCGATATCCAAAAATTCCTCGTGGGTATGGGCCACATGCGTCTTGTTTTCCAGATTTTCCAGCGCTTTCTGATAAATCCCGTCGTGTACCGCCTGCAACGCCTGCTCCACGGATTCCTCCAGATGATCCAGGGAGACAAAAATCTTCTCCCGGTTATCCCTGCGGACCAGCACACACTGGTTTTTCTCAATATCCTTGGGGCCGATCTCCAAACGCAGCGGGACACCCTTCATCTCGTATTCGCTGAACTTCCATCCGGCGGAATTATCGGAATCATCCAGCTTGACGCGGAATTTCTCGCTCAAGCGTTCTTTCAGCTGGGCTGCCTTTTCCAGTACGCCGGGCTTATGCTGGGCAATGGGGATGATGGCCAGCTGGATTGGGGCGACTTTGGGCGGGAGCACCAGCCCGTTGTCGTCCCCGTGCACCATGATAATGGCACCGATCATACGGGTGGACACGCCCCAAGAGGTCTGGAAAGGACTTTGCAGGGTATTGTCCCTGCCGGTAAAGGTGATGCCAAAGCTCTTGGCAAACCCATCTCCGAAATAGTGGCTGGTCCCGCCCTGCAGCGCCACGCCGTTGTGCATCATGGGTTCAATGGTATACGTGGCCAGCGCGCCGGCAAACTTCTCCTTTTCTGTCTTTTTGCCGGTTACCGCAGGAATGGCTAAAGTTTCCCGGTAGAAATCCTCGTAGACATGGAGCATCCGCATGGTTTCTTCCTGGGCCTCTTCCGCCGTCTCATGCATGGTATGCCCTTCCTGCCACAGGAACTCGGAAGAACGCAGGAACGGACGGGTGGTCTTTTCCCAGCGCACCACAGAGCACCACTGGTTGTAGAGCTTCGGCAGGTCCCGATAAGAATTAATGACCTTGGAATAATGTTCGCAGAACAACACCTCGGAGGTGGGACGGACACATAAACGCTCTGTCAGTTTTTCCTCTCCCCCTTGCGTTACCCACGCGACTTCCGGGGCGAATCCCGCTACATGATCCTTTTCCCTTTGTAAAAGGCTTTCCGGGATAAACAGGGGCATATATACGTTTTCGTGGCCGGTCTTTTTAAACCGGCTGTCCAAATCATGTTGAATATTTTCCCAGATCGCATACCCGTAAGGACGGATTACCATGCAGCCCTTTACACTGGAATAATCAATCAGTTCCGCCTTTTTTACGACATCCGTGTACCATTTAGAAAAATCTTCGTCCATGGAAGTGATTGCTTCCACCATCTTCTTTTCTGCCATTATGAATCTTAAACTCCTTTATGTTGCGGAACCGCTGGGAAAGCCCGTCAGTCCCGGTATTGGTTTTTATTCGTTCCGTTATTCTGCTTTGTCTTCCTGCTCTTGTTTTCCTTTCTTGAAAATCTTGTTAAGGAGCACAATAACCAGGAAAATCAGCAGCATCACCAGCAGGATGCCGCTCATCCCCTTGAGCAGAAGCCCCAAAGCGTCCCATAAATTTTCCGTGTCCACCGGACCCATCAAACTCTGAAAAACAGAACCCAGCCAAAATTGTGACATTGAGACCCCTCCTTAGAGCAGGGAAGCCGCCAGGGATAAAATAATCCCCCCGGCCACCACTGAACCAATTTGCCCGGCCACATTGGCCCCTACCGCGTGCATCAGCACGAAATTCTCCGGATCTTCCTTAGCTGCCATTTTCTGGATCACCCTGGATGACATGGGGAAAGCCGAAATTCCGGCCCCTCCCACCATGGGGTTGATTTTCTTTTCCTTAGGAAGGAAAAGGTTTATCAGTTTGGCAAACAGAACACCGCCGATGGTATCCAGGATAAAAGCGAACAGGCCCAGCACCATCACAATCAGGGTACCCCAGTTGACAAACACATCAGCCCTCATCTGGAACGCAATGGTAATCCCTAAGAAAATGGTGATTAAATTGGCCAGGGGACCCTGAGCGGCCTGGGATAAGCTTTCCAGACGGCCGCATTCCCGCAAAAGGTTTCCGAACATCAGGAATCCCACCAGGGCCACGGAATCCGGAGCGATTAGGCCGGAAATCAGGGTGACAATAATGGGAAATAGAATTCTTGTTGTGCGGGAAACCTGCTTTGGATTATAGGGCATCCGAATCATGCGTTCCTTCTTGGTGGTAACCAGCCGGATGGTAAACGGCTGTATGATGGGCACCAACGCCATATAGGAATACGCCGCCACCGCGATAGCCCCCATATACATGCTCTGAAGCTGCTGGGAAACCAGGATCGAGGTGGGCCCATCCGCCGCCCCAATGATACCGATGGACATCGCGTCCCGCAGGGGAAAGCCCAGCAATACCGCCAGGATGACCGTGATAAAAATTCCCAGCTGCGCGGCCCCTCCAAAGAGCAGCATTTTGGGATTGCTGAGCAGCGGGCCAAAATCGATCATCGCCCCTACCCCAACGAAGAGCAGCAGCGGCATGGCTTCCGCCGCGTGGATTCCCACGTTAAACAGCCATTCGATAATGCCATTGGCCATATCGGTGTTTAATACCCCGGTAAACGGGATATTGACCAAAATAGCCCCAAACCCCATAGGCAAGAGCAAAGCCGGTTCCATATCTTTTTTGATGGCCAAAAAGATGAGCAGTCCGCCGATCACCCACATCACCAGGATTTGAGGCGTGATCCCCTGGATTCCCTCCAGCAAAAATGCAAAATCTGACAAGGTTTTTCCCTCCCTTTCTTCCTAAACCGGGAAATTAACTGAAACATTCCACTGCTTCCCGGTTAAGTGAAATATTTTCCTGTTTTCCGCAGAAGAAAAAAGAATCTCTTCTATAGAAAAAGCAGAAAAGTTTACATTGTGCAATTAAAATTATTATAGTAAAAGGCCCTTGCATTTTCAATCCTATTTTGCATAACTACTACCATTTTACCCAAATTTATTCGGTAAATTCTTCTATAAAAAAGGTAAGAATACAAAAAGCCGCCACACAGATCCATTCTGTGCAGCGGCCTTTCTCCTCAAACTTACATGTTGCTCTCGATATATTTTACGAGTTCGCCGACTGTTTTGATGTTCTCGATCTCATCATCGGGAACTTCTACTTCAAATTCATCTTCCAAAGACATCAGCAAATCTACCACGTCCAGAGAATCCGCGCCCAGATCCTCAGAGATTCTGGTCTCAGCAGTGATGGAATCCTCCTCTACGTCAAACTGTTCGCTCAGAATTGCTTTTACTTTTTCCAGTACCATAAAAAACTCCTCCTTGAAATTTTTGGGCTAGAAAGGACAATATGCCGACAAAAAACCGCCTTAGACAATAGACAAAACTGGCACTTTCGTGTACAATCTAACTGTAGGCGGATTCCTTTTATCAGACACAAGACAATTTCTATATCCACATCTTATTAGCAAATACGCGCTTTGTCAATAACTAAATAATATTTTTACCAATCTAAATGGATTTTGCTCCCTCTACAGGGAAAAAAGTTAGGAATCCTGCGAAAAAAATTTAAGATTTGCCTTTTGGGGGACGTTTTTTATTTTTATCGTCCTGTGAGATATATCCAGCAAAAGGGGTATCGATACGCTTTTCGCAGCTTGATAGATTGGAGCATTTTAAAAATATGAAATCTTTAAAATTGAGGTGTTGTTTATGAAAAAGCAGTTCGCAGTGATTGGCCATCCCATTGGACACACCATGTCCCCTTTTATTCATTCCCGTCTTTTCGAGCTGGCCGGTATAGAGGCCGACTACCAGGTAATGGATGTCGCCCCGGAAAATCTGGAGCAGGTGATCCCTTCCCTGAAAGAATTAGATGGATTTAATATCACCATTCCCCATAAACAGACGATTATCCCTTATCTGGATGAACTGGATCGGGTCGCCCAAATGTATGGTTCGGTCAATACCGTCAAAACAGTGGACGGCGTTTCTTCCGGATACACCACTGACCCTGATGGGTTTGTCATTGCTTTGCAAAAAGCGGGCATTCCGTTAAGCGGCCGGGTTGTGATCGTAGGTACCGGGGGAGTGGCCCGTACCATGGCTTATGAAGCCTGTATCGCCGGCTGTTCCACCACCCTGGCGGTGCGCCGGGAGGATCTCTCCATGGCGGCCCGTTTGGCAGGCGAACTGCTTTCCAACCTGCATACGGCGGCTATTTCCACCTGTCTGCTGGAACATTTGGGAGACCCTATTGACCTGTTGGTGAACGCCACCCCTGTGGGGATGTATCCGGAAACAGACGCCATCCCTGTCTGTGACAAAGTTCTGGCGAACAGCGCCAATGTATTCGACGCCGTGTATAATCCTTTGGATACCAAACTGTTACAGGCGGCCCGGGCCAACGGTTCCAAAGCAGTGGGCGGAATGCCCATGCTGGTGTGGCAGGCAGTAGCTTCCCATAAAATCTGGGATGGTTCGGAATATCGGGAGGAAGATATCGATCAGCTATGCGAAGACAGTTCCAAGGAACTGCAAAAACAGTTTGCGGGGAAATAATATGGCAGCTTTAACCTACAATATCGTGTTATGTGGATTTATGGGATGCGGCAAGACCACTGTAGGCAAAAAGCTCTCCAAGCGGCTCGGGGTGCCTTTTGTGGATATGGATCATTATATTGAACAGAAAGCCGGCCGCAAAGTATCGGAAATTTTTGCCCAGTTAGGGGAACAAGCCTTTCGGGATATGGAATATGAATGCGCCAAAGAACTGTCAAAAAGCGGCGGTACTGTCATCGCTACCGGCGGCGGCGCCCTGACATTTGAACGCAATCAGCAGGCGCTTCGCCAAAACGGCAGGATTATCCTGCTCAATCCCCCGCTCTCTGTCCTCCGCCGCCGGCTGTCCGGGGATACCACCCGCCCTCTGCTCAACCTGCCGGACCGGGACGCCGCCATGAAAGAGCTCTATGAAAAAAGGCTGCCCATCTATCAAAGGGCGTCTGATATCGTGGTTTCTGGAAAAGGTTCCCCCAATACCGTATGCCAGGAAATTCTGGAAGCGCTGGGGCTGGATTCCCCAGATAAAAATCCTGTAACGATGTAACGCGGAATTCCTAAATAGATCAGAAAATCCTGATGCCGCCGCCATTGGCGGGCAATTTTCTATTTTGCCATTTAAGCCGCATAAGCAAACCATCAGGATTTCCTGTCAAAATTTTTACCGTTTCAAACACTTCGGATCTGGTTTTTGACAAACCGCTCTGAAGTGTTTTTCCTGTAGTTCCCTTTTCAGTATGGGGTTATTGTTTCTTCTCCGTTTGATTTCACGCTTTTCCCCTTAACCCTATGGCCCTTATCTGAAAATTTCGAATTTCTCTTGACAATATGCAGGTATGCGTATTATCATAACAGGGAAACAAGAAGAATTTTTCGGTGGAATACCCACGATAAAGTGAGAGAGGACATTCACCATGACTGTATACGCTCAAACCAAACGATTTATACGCTTTGGTACTCCCAGCTATCTTTACTGGGAGTTTTGGGCATGCCATAAAATCAAAGCTGTGAATGTTTCTGTATTGGATACCGCCTTGTAAGCGCAGATAAGCGTTTCATTCTTTTTTGTCATATCAGGATGATGATAAAACAGCGGAACTCACAGCGAGTTCCGCTGTTTTTATTTTATCCTTTTATCTATCAACCGGGCTAAACCCTTTGGGGAGGGAAGCAGCGGCCGCATCCCAGCCGAAAGGTAAACTTGCCCTATGGGAGGAATTTTATTATGATTATTGTATTGAAACCTCAGTGCTCCAAAGAACAGCTTGAAAATTTTTCTAATACTTTACAGGACATGTACCACGTAAAGGTCAACTCCTGGGTGGGTACCCAATCCACCGTCCTTGGGTTGATCGGCGATACCTCTGTGGTGGACATCGACTATGTGGCAGCCCAAGATATCGTGGAAAGCGTCAAACGTGTCCAGGAACCCTACAAAAAGGCCAACCGTAAATTTCACCCTGACAATACCGTCATTACTCTGCCCACCGGCCAAACTATCGGCGACGGCAGCATCGCGCTGATGGCCGGCCCCTGTTCTGTGGAAAGTGAAGCCCAGATCTGTGAGGTAGCCGAAAGCGTAAAAGCCTCCGGCGCGCAGTTTCTGCGGGGCGGTGCCTTCAAGCCCCGTACCTCCCCCTATGCTTTTCAGGGCCTGAAAGCCGAGGGATTGGAACTTTTGAAAGAAGCGCGCAAGAAAACCGGCCTTCCCATTGTCACGGAAATCATGCGGGTTTCCCATATTGAACTATTTGAAGATGTGGATATCATCCAGGTAGGCGCCCGCAACATGCAGAACTTTGAACTGCTCAAAGAATTGGGGCACATCAAAAAGCCCATCCTGTTAAAGCGCGGCCTCTCCTCTACCATTGAAGAGCTGCTGATGAGCGCCGAATACATCATGGCGGGGGGCAACGACCAGGTAATCCTGTGTGAGCGCGGTATCCGCACCTATGAGACCTACACCCGCAACACACTGGATATCTCCGCTGTACCAATCCTGAAAAAGCTCTCCCATCTTCCTGTCATTGTGGACCCCAGCCACGCCTCCGGTATTTCCTGGCTGGTAGAACCGCTGGCTCTGGCCGCTGTGGCCGCCGGCGCCGACGGTCTCATCATCGAAGTGCACAACGATCCCAGCCACGCCCTCTCCGACGGCGCCCAGTCCCTCACTCCTCAGCAGTTTGACCACGCCGCGAAACATATCTTCGAGGTGGGCAAAGCCTTCGGCAGAAACGTGGAAGGCTGATCCTTACCTGTAAAAAGAAGTCTCGATCCCCGAATTGAGGCCGGGACTTTTTCCCTATCCTGCCCCTGTCTGAAAAAACATAACAAGAAAAGGCGGAATCGGTTCATGAATATCGCAATCATCGGGCTGGGCCTGATCGGCGGTTCCCTCGCCAAGGCTTTCAGCGAATATACGGAACATCGGGTAATCGGGTTTGACCGTGACCCTTCTGTGGTACAGCGTGCCCTGTCGGTACAGGCCATTAATGAAATGGGAGAGGCCCCCTCTCTTTCTCAGGCAGATGTCATCTATCTCTGTGTGTATCCAGAGGCCGCTATCCAGTTTGTGAAACAATACGCCAGTTATATCCGTCCCGGCTGCCTGGTGACGGATACCTGCGGCATCAAAACCATGGTCTGCAGGGAGCTGACCCGTCTTTCCCGCCAATATGGATTTACCTTTGCGGGCAGCCACCCCATGGCTGGAAAGGAACGAAACGGCTGGGAAGCTTCGGAAGCCTCCCTTTTTAACGGGGCTAGTTATATCATCGTCCCCTGTGAAGCTTCCAAGCTGCATGTAGACACCTTAAAGCAGCTGGCGCTGGAAATCGGGTTTGGAAATATCTGTATCACAAGCGCGGAAGAGCACGACCGCATGATCGCCTTTACCTCTCAAGTCCCTCACGCGCTGGCATGCGCGTATGTCATGAGCCCGCAATGTCCCAATCATCAAGGGTTTTCCGCCGGTAGCTACCGGGACGTTTCCCGGGTGGCGCATATCAATGAGGTCTTATGGGCGGAATTATTCCTGGAAAACCGGGAACCTTTGGTAGAGGAACTAAACGAGCTGATCCGCCATTTGGACGGTATCAAAAATACCATTGAAAACAATGACCGGGAAGCCCTGCAAACTTTGTTGCGGTGCGGACGGCAAATCAAGGAGGCACTGGGAGAATAATGGAACTGACTGTACATACCGCTACCCCTTATCAGATTGTCATTCAACGGGGATGTTTATCGCAAATCGGACCGCGCGCGGCGCAGCTGTTTGGAACCGGAAAGCGCACTGTCGTGGTAGGGGATACCAATACCATCCCCCTTTATGGAAAAACCGTGGTGGATTCCCTGCAAACTTCCAGGATTTCCGCCAGCGCCTATTCTTTTCCGGCCGGGGAAGGCTCCAAGCGCCTAGCCACGGTGGAAGGGATGTTATCGGAATTTGTGGACCGGGGACTGACCCGCACCGATTTTGTAGTGGCCCTGGGTGGGGGGGTTACCGGGGATATGGCGGGGTTCGCCGCCGCCAGCTACCTGAGAGGGGTACCCTTTATCCAGATTCCCACCTCCCTCTTGGCCCAGATCGATTCCTCAGTTGGGGGAAAAACAGGGGTGGATCTTCCTCAGGGAAAAAATTTGATAGGGGCCTTCTGGCAGCCCAGCCTGGTGCTGATTGATCCGGATACCCTTTCCACCCTCCCGGAACATTTCTTCGCCGACGGTATGGGGGAAGCCATCAAATACGGCTGTATCCGCAGCCAATCCCTATTGGAACGCCTGGAGCGGGAAAACGCCAAAGATTTCCTGGAGGATATGATCCGGGAATGTGTGGACTGCAAACGGGTCATTGTGGAGCATGACGAAAAAGAAAAAGGGGAACGCATGCTCTTAAACTTTGGGCATACCCTGGGCCACGCTTTGGAGAAAGTATACGGCTATCAGAAACTTTCCCATGGGGAAGCGGTGGGAATCGGGATGGTGCTGATGACCCAGGCTTCCGAACGGGCCGGGATTACCAAACCCGGTACCGCGCGGCGTATCGCCAACGTGCTTGCCCGGTATCAATTGCCTGTCAGCGATCCCGCCCCCATGGCCGATCTGGTGAAAGCCGCCTGTTCAGATAAAAAAAGCGCCGGCAGCTCTATCCGCCTGGTCCTGCTTTCTTCCATCGGGGAAAGCCTCATCCATACCGTTCCCCACGCCCAGCTGCTGGAGTTCTTAACAGGAGGGAGCCATTCATGAGCCATGTCATCCTATCGCCTTCCCGCCTGAGCGGGGAAGTAACCGTCCCTCCCTCCAAAAGCGCCGCCCACCGGGCAATCCTGTGCGCGGCATTGTCCCGGGGGATCTGTCATATCCATAACGTCGCGCAGAGCAACGATATTGACATGACCATTGGAGCCATCCAATCTCTAGGGGCCGAAACAGAACGTTTAGGTTCTGCTTTGACTGTTGACGCACGCCATTTATTCTCCGATTCTCCAGTTGAAATCGACTGCGGGGAATCCGGTTCCACCCTTCGTTTCCTGATCCCCGTGGCCGCCGCCGGCGGTGTGTCCGCCCGTTTTACCGGCCATGGCAGGCTTCCCCAGCGCCCGATTGGGATCTATCTGGACTGCCTTCCGCCCGCCGGCGTATCCTGCCGCACAGAGGGCGGGCTTCCCCTTTCCATACAGGGGCAATTACAGCCGGGCGTTTTCTCCCTTCCCGGAAATATCAGCTCCCAATTTATCACAGGGCTGCTTTTGGCCTTGCCTTTGCTGGATGGAGACAGCCGTATCCAGC
>CAKUYY010000005.1 GCA_934717555.1 uncultured Clostridium sp. | reverse complement strand
CTTCCATTCTGTCCCACCAGAGGATCGTGAAAAACAGGGACAAGTTGCTTAAAAATGCGGATCAGAGAACCATTACCGAAAATCTGGAGCAACATGGATTTTCCAGGATCAAGATGGAATAATAAAAATAGAAACCTGGTCTGGTAAAGTTGAGGATAAGAAGAGATCCTGTTTCTATTCTTATCCATAAAACGACGAAGTACCTTTTTGGGTCACATAGATGTGTTACATTTGTAAGGCATCAACAGAAATTAAACATATTTGAAATTGGAAGGAGTTGGAACAGGGGGTTCCAGCTCTTTCTGATTTTTAAAAGGAGGTTATTGGATGCAGGCAAAAACTGTTCGGGAATCCAGGACAGAACAAGTACAGTTGGTACGAAATACCCATATCAATGGGAATAAGCGCTTATTTGGCGGGGCTTTGATGCAGTGGATTGATACGGTCGGCGGGGTAGTGGCCCGCCGGCATTCTGGAAGGGAAGTCACAACTGCGTGTGTGGATAATTTACAATTCCGTTCCGCGGTAGTGATCAACAGTACGGTGGTACTGGTTGGAAAGATGACCTATGTGGGACGTACTTCTATGGAAGTGCGGGTGGATACCTTTATGGAAAGCCTGGAGGGGATAAGGACATTGGTGAATACTGCTTATCTGGTTTTTGTAGCGCTAGATGACCAAAACAGGCCTATTCCGGTGCCACGCTTGATTTTAGAGACAGATCAGGAAAAAGCGGAATTTAAAAATGGAGCCCGCCGCCAGTCATTGCGAAAAGAACGCAGGGATCAGGGTTATTAATTTAGGAAATACCGTTACACGACATTCCAAAGGGATGGGGCTGTAACGGTATTTTTTATAGGAAAGAATTTTTCTACAATAAAAATTTTTCCGTATAGGGATAGCCTTTTGTAAAAGAAAAGTAAAATATAATGGATTACTGTTTTGTGTGTAATAAAATTTTATGATTTTTTACAAATATGATATAGAGTATGCTATAATAAAAAATAAAGTAAGTATCCTATTAAAGCAGGGGGATCTCCATGAATCGAAATCGGACGGCAGTGGCGTGGTGCCTTGCGATCACGATGTTGCTGTGTTTTGCGGGCTGTCACAAAAATATTCCAACAGGGGACGGGGCCAGCAACCCTAGTTCCGCTATTTCTTCACAGGTTACTTCTGAAGAGGAAGGGAATACATCTTCTTCTGAAGAGCAGAATAGAGACAGTTCTGTATCCTCTCAGGAAACATTGGAACCTGAGGAGGTAACGGAATCTCTACCGGACTTGCAGGCGTCTCCCGGCGGAGAGGAAGAAGGTACAGACCGCGCTGTTTCCGGAGATTCATCCGATGGATCGTCTTCCGGCGTATCTGCTACGGTGACTTATCAGACAGGAGGCAGGGGGTATTATCCTGCCATTACAAATTATGAACCTTCTTATCAAACCCTCACCGAAAGCCAGAAAGTAGCTTACCGCTGTATTGCCACGGCGGTATCCTATATGAGAACCACGAAATTTTATTTTAATACCAGCAATATGAACCAGCAGGGACTGACGCTGACTAGATCGGATGTCCTGCTGGCTTACAGTGCGGTGATGAATGACCATCCGGAATATTTCTGGATGTCCAAAACCTATGTCACCAATAAACAGGATTGTGTTTATATGGAGTGCTCTTATAACTGTACGCCGGCGGAAAAAACACGGAAGCAGGCACAAATTCGTCAACGGGTGTCCTCATTTCTGGGAGGTTTGACGGGTGGAATGAGTGACCTGGCGTTGGAAAAAGCGGTACATGATTTTGTGATATCTGGTGTGTCCTATGGTTATGGAGGCGCCTCTCCCAGTAATGTGGATTCTGACGCCTATAATATATACGGCGCCTTGGTGGGCGGTTCCGCCGTGTGCGAAGGGTACGCCCGGGCAGTGCAATATTTATGTACACAAGTGGGGCTGGAATGTGTGCTGCAGCGGGGGACAGCGATTGACGCCAGCGGAAATATGGTAGACCATATGTGGAACGCGGTGTGTATCAATGGCAATTGGTATCAGATGGACGCTACCTGGGATGATCCCATTTACAGCGATGGGGTCCAGCGCATTTCTTACGATTATTTTAATCTGACAAGCCAGGAGATCCAAAGCATACCGGGAAGAAACCGTTCTTTCTACGCCCAGGCGGGAGCGGGAAATCAATCGGAACTTTCTAATTTTGTATTGCCTAGCTGTATTTCTACAGCGGAAAGTTACCATACTATGGCATGGGCTTTTATAGGGCCGGGGGAATCTGTGGGAACTAAAGTAAACCAGGCTATTTTAAATGCCCAGGCTATGGGAATCCATGAGATAGAAATCTTTTTGGACACCAGTTCAGGCAGTACGTTTTCTAATAGTGTTTATGGCTGTGTGGATACAACATGGATTGCAAATACAGGGATTTCCCATCTTAAATGTGTGGGCTTGGAACATTATTTGAAAATTTCATGGTAAATGAGGAATCTCTGTCCAAAAAACGGCAGAAACTACACCGGAAAGGTATGGATTCTGCCGTTTTTTTATCAGAGTATTGTGAAGAAATTGACAAGGGTTTACAATGCGTTTATACTAAAACTATTGGAATTCTTTATGTTTATAAGGAACTCCTCTTTTATTTATCATCATCTAGGCAGACCCAAATCAACGAGGTGAAAAAGATATGTTAGAACTGCAAAATATTTCGGTTTGTGTAGAAAGCAGCCGGGAAATTCTGAAAAATATCAATTTAACCATTGAGGATTCCAAGTTTATTGTTATTACAGGGCCCAATGGAGGGGGGAAATCTACCTTAGCGAAAGTGATCGCCGGTATCCTGCCGCCATCTTCCGGCCGGATCCTGTTCGATGGGAAAGATATTACAGATGCTTCCATTACGGAACGAGCTAAGATGGGGATCGGCTATGCGTTTCAGCAGCCTGTCCGCTTCAAGGGGATTACGGTGCGCGACCTCATTAAACTGGCGGCTGGCACCCAGCTAAAAGAGCAGGAAATCCGCGCTTACTTGCGGGATGTGGGATTATGTGCAAGAGAGTATATTGACAGGGAAGTAAACGCCAGTTTGTCCGGGGGGGAAATGAAGCGTATCGAGATTGCCATGGCAATTGCCAGAAAAACGCCGCTTACCCTGTTTGATGAACCAGAGGCTGGAATTGACCTATGGAGCTTCCAAAATCTGATTGATGTGTTTAAGCGTATGCGCAAAGAAATTCAAGGCTCCGTATTGATTATTTCCCATCAAGAGCGCATTTTGGATATTGCCGACGATATTGTGGTACTGTCCGGTGGGGAAGTGACGGCAAGAGGAGCCAAAGAGAAACTGCTTCCAGAACTTTTGCAGGCGGAAGGCGGATGCAATTTCTGCTGTGGGAAAGGAGGAAATGAAGATGAATAAAGTGACGAAAAAGTTATTAGAGATGGTGTCTGACCTAGTGGGGGACCCAACGGGAGCCTATAATATCCGGGAGGATGGGCAGTGTGCCGGGCGGCAGTCTACTGAGCATATCCAAATCAATCCCAAGAAGGACAAACCGGGGATTGACATCATCATCCAGCCTGAGGCAAAAGGGGAAACCGTCTATATCCCCGCTTGCGTCACCCATAGCCATGTGGATGATCTGGTATATAACGATTTTTATGTAGGGGAAGGGGCAGACGTCACCATCGTGGCGGGCTGCGGCGTGCATACCGATGGGGAGGAAAGCTCCCAGCACAACGGGATCCACCGCTTTTTCATTGGGAAAAACGCCCGGGTATTGTATTTGGAAAAACATATCGGGATAGGGGAAGGAACGGGAGAACGGATTATCAACCCCCAGACCTACGCGGAAATCGCCGAGGGCGGCTATATGGAAATGAACAGCACACAGATCAAGGGTGTGGATTCTACCAACCGTATCACAAAAGCAAAGCTTGATAAGGGCGCTAAAATTGTTGTGAAAGAAAAAATCATGAACCATGGCCATCAAATCGCGGAAACCAATTTTGAAGTGGATCTCAACGGGGAGGGTTCCGGCGCGGACTTGATATCTCGTTCCGTGGCGAAAGGGCATTCCCGTCAAACGTTCCGCTCCTGTATCAATGGCAATACCCGCTGTACGGGCCACTCGGAATGTGATGCCATCATTATGGATCAAGGCATTGTAAGCGCGATTCCGGAACTGACCGCCAACCATGTGGACGCTGGTTTGATCCATGAAGCGGCGATTGGGAAAATTGCAGGAGAGCAATTGATTAAATTGATGACTTTGGGATTAACCGAGGAAGAAGCGGAAGCGAAAATCATTGAAGGATTCCTGAAATAAAGAGGTTATTCAACAGAGTAGCTACTAAGAGAATATTGCAAAAAACCGTGCCAATTAGCTGGTAAAAGCTTTTTGGCACGGTTTTTTGATTATTGATGAATTTTAGAAGATTATATCCTAATTTTCTAATAGCTATATTATGGAGGCATGAAAGTTACCATTTCAGCAATAGAATGGCTCAATGCAGGGTATCGATTTCCACTTTTGGGGAATGAAATCCCGGCCACTTTGCAACATCATGGGTGTCCTTGGGCGCTTCCACGGGGATCAAAGTATCCCCTTTGATATGTTCCGTGACGCCGGTTTGTTTCATATGGCCGATCAATAACTTACGGTAATATTCCATTTTGTCCTGATATTCCGGAAGGCAGGCCAGATTATGCTGTTCATAAGGGTCTTCCTTTAAATCAAACAACAATTCTGCCCCTCCAAAAGCGGTCCACAGATATTTTTCGTATCCTTCCATAACGCAGAATGTATGGTTTTCCACATTTCCAAAAAAGGGAGTAGTGCGGTTATCCTGCAAATGATCCAGCAGGTTGACACCGTCGGCGTCCTGTGGGACAGAAAGCCCAGCCATGGAAAGGATAGTGGGGAAAAGGTCAGCCATTTCGACGAGGCGCTGACAGCGCTTGCCGGACATTTCGTGGATCTTCCCCGCGGCCATGGGAGGACGGATAATCAGCGGAACATGGGAAGCGCCTTCTTGAAATACAAATTTGGCGCCCATATGATGATCCCCCAGCATATCCCCATGGTCAGAGGTGAAGATGATCCAGGTGTTTTCTAGCAATCCCAGTTCCCGTACCCGGGCAAACAGCAATCCCAAGGAATAATCGATTTGAGTAATCAGGGCATAGTAGGCCCGTCGGATTTTTTTCATTTGGCGCGGGGAAAATCTCTGCATGTTATTGAGCCAGTAGGTAATACGCAAATATCCTTTGGGCATGGTAGCAAGGTCAGCGGACCAGTCTCCAAGCACCGGGTCCGGCATATCCTCATCTTCATAAAGGGCCCAGTAATGGAAACAAGGATCTAAGGGCGGGTGAGGTTTGGTAAAGCTTGTCCACAAAAAGAAAGGCCGGGTGGGGTCCCTGGTTTCTAGAAAATCAATGGAATGTTTCACAGTCCATTGGGTCAGGCTGTAAGATTCATGCACAGTGGAAATGACGGGTTCCACTTCATTTTCTCCCGTTCCATGGTCTTTGGGGATTCCCCATTCAGGGTGCTGGGCCATTTCTCGGTAATAATTCAGGTCTAAATCAATATGCTCAAACCCATAATTCGCCCGGGCAGGCTCAAAATGCATCTTTCCAACCCCGCGGGTTTGATAACCGTTTTGGGTCAAGAGGTAGGGCAGTGTTTCCTTTTGGGTACGCATGGGAAGAAGATCCCCGTTATTTCCCACACAGCCGGTGGTATAACCTCGTTTTCCCGTCATAATGGTGGCCCGGGACGGCATACAGATGGGGCAGTCCGCGTAACAGCGGACAAAAGAGGTCCCCTCGTCAGTGAGCCAGTTGAGATGCGGGGTAAAAATGTGGGAATTTCCCAAAGCCGCAATGGTATCGAACCGCTGCTGGTCGGTGGTAATCAAAAGGATATTGGGCCGGTTCATTCCATGATGCTCCTTTCCAAACAGAGAAAAAATAGATTATCATTCTTTGGCTTTTAGACGGTCAACAATCATATGGGCGCATTGATAGACGTTACCGCCGCCCAAAGTAAGGATCAGATCCCCGGGCTGAGCCTTTTGGGTGACATAATCGGTAATTTCTTCAAAGGTCTTAAACCAGACGCTTCCCGGTACTTTGTCTGCTAAATCTTTGGCGTAAATACCATAGGTATTGGTTTCACGGACGGGAAGAATTTCGGAAATCACCGCGTGATCCGGAATAGAAAGCGCTTCAGCAAAATCGTTCAACAACAGGAAGGTCCGGGAGAAGGTGTGGGGTTGGAAAACAGCCCAGACCTGTTGGAACCCCATTTGCATGGCGGCAGTGAGGGTAGCCTTTAGCTCTGTAGGGTGGTGGGCGAAATCGTCCGCTACGGTAATACCGTGCAGGTCTCCCAGAATTTCAAAACGGCGGTGGACCCCTGTAAATTGATGTAAGCTGAAAGCGATATCATCCGGTGCTACCCCAAGATAATGGGCGGCAGCGGCAGCGGCCAAGGCGTTATAGATATTGTGCTTGCCAGGGACGCTCAGCGTAATATCGGTCAAAGGCTCCCCACGGTATGATAGGGTAAACTGCTCTTTCACACCTGCGTGAGCGGAAATATTGACAGCTCGGTAGTCGTTATTTTCCCCTAGGCCAAAGGTGAGGACCGGGAGGGAAAGACCTTCTATCGCCTTGCGCGTGTTGGCATCGTCCCCATTGACGACAAGAAGCCGTGAGGTCTGTCCGGCGAACCGATGGAAAGACTGGATGATATGCTCCAAATCTTTAAAATAATCCAGATGATCGGCGTCTATATTTAAAATAATAGAAATAGCGGGGGTTAGCTGCAAAAAGGTATCCACATATTCACAGGCCTCACACACCATATTCTCAGAGGCACCGACCCTTCCATTTCCCCCAATGAAAGGAAGCTTGCCTCCGATGATAGCGGTGGGGTCCTTTCCGCCGTTGATTAAAATCTGTGTGAGCATGGCGGTGGTGCTGGTTTTGCCATGAGTACCGGACACAGCGATGGAATTTTGATAGCGCCGGGCTACCATGCCCAACATGACGCTGCGCTCTATCGCCGGGATACCCTGCTCTTTCGCTGCAACTAGCTCGGGATTGTCTTGCTTTACAGCCGCGGTATATACCACAAGCTGGGCTCCTTTGATATTTTCCCCGCGGTGCCCCATATGAACAGGAATCCCATAAGAGCGGATACGCTCCAATGTATCTGATTCAAACACATCGGAACCGGTGATTTCAAAGCCCTCGCTGTGCAGGATCTCGGCGATGGGGCACATACCGGAACCCCCGATTCCAATCATATGAATCCTTTTTACATGATTTAATATATCCTGTTGCTGATTCAATCGTAGTCACTCCTCATAAAAGATACGAAAAAATAGGATGCTTTCCTTCTTGGAGAAACATGCCAGTAAAAAATTTTTTGAATAAAAAGGATTTTCAACCTTTCCACTACTGTTTCTATTATATTGCTTACTGCGTATAAAATAAACACTTTTTTCCTTTTTTTTTACAGCATTTCGGAGATTGTCCAATTTTCTATAGGAACGGGAAAAAGAGAGACGCCATACTATAAAGTAGGATTAACAAACAAATGGGGGTAACCAAACAATGATTTCCATAAACACTTTTGGAGTGATAGGAGGAGACAAACGGCAGGTTGCTATGGCGGAATCCATCGCAGGAGATGGGTATACCGTTTATACTGCGGGAATGGAACAAGCTTCTTTTTCCCCCGGCATACAAAAGGCTTCCCTGGAGAAAACGGTTCAAAACAGTGACTTCCTTATTTTGCCGTTGCCCGCCACAGTGGACAAGAAAACGTTGAACGCTCCTTTTTCCAAGGAAGAAATCTTATTGGATGAAAAATTTGTAAGGATGTTAGAACATAAAAAAGTATTCTGCGGAATGCTGTCCCGGCTACAATCCACCAGCGATCTGTGGAGCAGAATCGACGCCTCTGATTATTTTGAACGGGAGGAATTTACGGTAAAGAATGCGGTCCCTACTTCCGAGGGGGCCATTGAAATTGCTATGAGGGAATATCCCGGTACAATTAATGGGGCCAAATGCCTGGTAGCTGGGTTTGGCAGGATAGGAAAAGTACTTAGCAGGATGCTGCAGGGATTGGGGGCAAAAGTTACCGTCAGTGCCCGAAAGCCGCAGGATCTTGCCTGGATTGAATTGGAAGGTTATCAGGCCGTATCAACAAACAAGTTAGGAGAAACACAAGGATATGATATTATTTTTAATACCATTCCAGCCCTGGTATTTGATGCATGTACGCTAGCCCATATTGTGGGAAAATCCTTAAACATTGATTTGGCTTCCGCCCCGGGGGGAGTAGCGGCTCAAAGGCAGGGGATTAGAGCGATCCAGGCGCTTTCCCTGCCTGGAAAGGTTGCACCAAAAACAGCGGGAGAGATTATCAAAACAACTATTTATCATATGATTGAGGAGGGAGTATCATGAATGATATAACCGTTGGATATGCTTTATGCGGATCCTTTTGTACATTTCGCAAATCGATCGACCAAATGAAATGTTTAATAGAACAGGGATACCGAGTACTTCCGGTGATGTCCCAAAACGCGTATACCACAGACACCCGTTTTGGGAAGGCTCAGGGTTTTATACAGGAGATAGAGGGATTATGTGGAAATCCCATTATTCATACCATTGTCCAGGCGGAACCGATTGGCCCGAAAAAGATGATGGATATCCTGGTAATTTCCCCATGCACGGGAAATACGTTGGCAAAATTAAACAATGCCATTACAGATACTTCTGTAACTATGGCCGCAAAATCCCATCTTCGGATCGGAAGGCCAGTGCTGTTGGCTTTGGCCACCAATGATGGTTTGGGAGCGTCCGCCCAAAATATTGGGAGGCTGGCCAATACCAAACACATATACTTTGTTCCCTTTTCTCAGGATGACCCAGAGAAAAAAACAAACTCCCTGGTGGCGCATTTTGATCTGCTGCCAGCTTCTTTGGAAGCGGCATTACAGGGAAAACAGATACAACCCATGGTTTTATAAAAATTGACTTCAGGCTGAGCGAAATTTTTCGTTTCAGCCTTTTTTAATAATGTAAAGAATACAGGATCAAAAGTCTGCATAAATGTTAAGGCGGGGATCATTTCAGGAAAAGAATAGAATTGTATTTGAGCCCTTCTTGCGATTTTATGGGGAATCGTTTACAATAAAGGCAAGAAAAACAAAATAGGAGTGAATCCGGTGAGATATTGTACCCGCTGTCAGAGAATAGAGGAAAAAGAAATAGAACGGTGTTCAATCTGTCACAAACAGTTAAAAAGGAATATTGAGGAAAACGACCCAGTTTTCCTGCTGGAAACCAGCATTTTAGAATCAGAACGGATTGAGGCTGCTTTAGAGGACGAAGGGATCCCTTATGCCAGCCGTACTCCCAAAAAAGAACCTTCCGCTACGATTATTACAGGCAATAAAAATGCCAGCGTTTACTTATATGTCCCTTTTCAGGTTTGGGAGAAGGCGAAAGATCTTATGATCGGAATAGGGGCTATGCAGCCCAAAGAGGAAAAAGAGAAACAAGTACAAGAGGAACAACCCCGCAAGATTGTCAAAAAAGGGGAAGAATTTGAAGAGATGAGCCGTTCAAAAAGGCTGATCGTCAGGATAGTTTCGGTTATCCTTTTTATTTTGGTGATTTGGGCAGTGGTCGCAGGGACAGATTTTGTGATGAATATCATAAAAGGCCTTTGGTAAATCCGGAGAGCTCTATGTGATACAATAAAACTGCTAAAAAATAGGAATAATGCTGTAAATTTTTTTATATATAGAAGTTGAATGGTGAAAAATATCGTCAAAATATATAAAAAACAAAGAGATATTATATTCTGATTTTAAGATCATTCGATTTTTTTCTTATCTTGTTTACAAATTGGTCATTTTTTGTTATAATAAGTAAAAATTTGAGACTTAGAGGAGGTTTTTTACATGGAACACAAAAATAATGGCAAGTCGGTTGCATCCTTGGTACTGGGCATCATTGGTGTGGTTGTCGGATTTTTCGGCGGCTGGGCTTGGATTGGTGCCATCCTTGGTATCATCGGTTTGATCTTGGGCGTAATGGGCAAGAAAGAGGCTCCCAGTTCAATGGCTACTGCGGGTATTGTACTGTCTATCATTGCGATTGCTCTGGGCTTGATTGTAACCATTGCGTGCTATGCTTGTGTAGCGTCTATTTACAGTGCAGCAGGTTTATATTATTAATCCATTCAGACAGTTGTAAAATTTGGTAAAGATAAGCAATCAGGAGGGGGTTACTCACTGGTTGCTTATCTTACTTTTTAGGGGTGTTTGCATATTTTACCATATATTCGTATTTTTGGATTTCCGGTAGCCATGTATGGACTGATGATTCTGACGGGTGCGGCCGCTGGGATTGGAGTGGCTTTACTTCGTGCGAAAAAGTACCATCAGCAAAGGGAGGATGTGCTGTTTTCCGCCCTGTTCGCGGGGATTGGTGTGGCTGTTGGAGCCAAAATCCTGTATATCATCACCATCCTGCCTGATTTGATTGCCAACTGGAATACACTGATACAGGATGTAAATTATCTATTTTCTTTAATCAGCGGAGGTTTCGTTTTTTACGGCGGATTGATCGGCGCGGTCATTATGCTGATGATTTATACCAGGAAATACCGGCTGGATACGTTTACTATGATGGAAGTATTTGCACCTGCCATTCCTTTGGTGCACGCGTTTGGGCGTTTGGGATGTTTTTGTGCGGGCTGTTGTTATGGTATACCGGTAGACCCTCCGTTGGGAATGATTTTTGCCCATTCCGTGGCGGGGCCGCAGGATGTCCCTCTGCTCCCTATCCAGCTTTTTGAAAGCGGGCTGAATGTTTTGCTTTGTATCGTCCTGCTTTTGCTTTCCAAAAGGATAGAGAAGCGGGGGAGACTATTGGGCATTTATCTCATTTGTTATGCGGTGATGCGTTTTGTTTTGGAGTTTTTCCGTTATGATTATGTCAGAGGGTTTTTATTGGGAATTTCCACTTCCCAGTGGATTAGCATTATTCTGATCCCTATTGGCATTCTTTTGATTGTTTTGCCCAGGGATCATAAACTATTCCAGTTTTTTGATTTTTCCCGGTTACCCAAGAAAGAGGGATAGGAAATACTTCAGATATGATGTTGTTACAGGCTTGTCTTTGGACAGGCCTGTTGTTATGATAAGAAAAAAGGATTCAGGATAAATGGAAGGAATCGGTCATGAATCATTGGAATGTAAGCTTTCGCCATGCTTGTACGGATATTGCGGCCTTTTTGAAATGGTCGGCTTGCGCCTGTGTAGTGGGAACGGTAATGGGAGGGGTGGGGACACTCTTCCACCTGTGTATGGAATGGGCCAATGAAACCCGGATACAGCAGGGATGGCTCATATGGCTTCTGCCTTTGGGCGGGGCCGCTATTGCGCTGTTGTACCGGCTGTGCGGTATGGAACAGGACCAGGGTACGAACCTGGTGATTACATCGGTTCGTTCTACCCAGCACCTTTCCTTCAGGACAGCGCCGCTTATTTTTATCAGTACATTTTTTACCCATTTGCTGGGAGGGTCTTCTGGCAGAGAAGGCGCGGCGCTGCAAATGGGGGGAAGTATTGCCTATCAAATAGGGCGCTGGATTCATTTGGACGAGAAGGACGAGCGGATTATTGTGATGTGCGGGATGAGCGCCGCTTTTTCCGCTTTGTTTGGAGCCCCGCTGACAGCAGCGGTTTTTTCTATGGAAGTGATCAGTGTAGGGGTGATGTACTATGCGGCGATTGTCCCCTGTGTGTTGGCTTCTGTGATTGGGTTTTCCATTGCCCATGGGTTTGGGGTTGCCCCGACATTTTTCTCTATCACAGGCATCCCAGAGCTGGGTCCGGCATCTATCGGGCAGGTTATATTGCTTGCGGCGCTTTGTGGAGGATTGAGTGTCCTTTTTTGTAAAGGGCTGCATTGGATAGGTGGTCTGTACCGAAAATTCCTGCATGACAGTATCCTTCGGGCTGTTGTGGGAGGCGTTCTGGTGGTTGCCCTGACCTATCTGGTCCAAACAAAGGATTATAATGGGGCGGGTATGGAGATTATCCAGAATGCCATGCAGGGACAAGCCAGGCCGGAGGCTTTTTTTCTAAAGATGATCTTTACAGCACTTACCTTGGGTGCCGGCTTCAAAGGAGGGGAAATTGTTCCCACCTTTTTTGTAGGCTCCACATTTGGGTGCGTAGTGGGAGGCTTACTGGGAATGAACCCCTCATTTGGAGCAGCCATCGGTTTGGTTGCCCTATTTTGTGGGGTGGTAAATTGCCCGGTTACTTCTATCATCTTGAGCGTGGAACTTTTTGGGGCCCAGGGGTTGCTTTTGTTTGCCATAGCCTGCGCGGTGAGCTATATGCTATCTGGTTATTATGGACTTTACAGTGGTCAGAAAATTTTATATTCTAAATTAAAACCGGAGTTTATCAATCAAAATAGCAAGTAGGGGGAATGAAAATGAAAGTTGCGGTATCTTACAGCTTTGGGAAAGACAGCACATTGGCTCTGCATCGGATATGCGAACAAGGGCATACGCCGGCAGCTTTGATTGTCATGGTGAATCCCTCCTATGACCGTTCATGGTTTCATGGCGTTGACCGCTATTTTATGGAGAGAATAGGGGAGGCCCTTCGTATTCCCCTCATCTGCTGTGAGACAGAGGGGGAAACCTATCATACCGCTTTAGAAGATGGCATCCGGAGGGCGAAACAGTTGGGAATACAGGCCTGCGTTTTTGGAGATATCGATATAGAAGAACATGCCCTATGGTGTAGGGAACGCTGCCGCCATACTTCTGTACAACCGCTTTTCCCGTTATGGCATTGTCCAAGAAAGGAACTTGTACAGGAAGCGATAGATTTGGGATACCAGGCGAGAATCAAATGTATCCGCAATGATTTGCTCCCTGAAAGTCTTTTAGGAAAAACACTGGACAGAGCGATTATACAAGAATTAGAAAATAGCGGTGTGGATGTCTGCGGGGAAAATGGGGAATATCACACTTTGGTGACAGATGGACCGCTGTTCCATCACCCAGTTGCCATGGAGACAGGGGAGATTTTGCAATTTGGAAAAGTTTCCGCTGTTGACCTGCGGGCCCTGCCGGAGGAAAGGGGGAGCTCTCTCGAACGATGAGAGAGAACCTCATGGAAAACCAGGAAGTTTTCATAAAGTTAACGATAGATAACAAAACGAAAATCTCTTGACAATATAACAAAAATCCGGTATTATTTATTTGGTTAGTTAATTCTAACTAAATCTGCTAACACTGCCTGCTAGTAAAAACACGGCCGATTGTTTTTATGAATGGGCTGGGTGATTCAACCCGGAGCATGCCACCACACCATGAAATATTTTCTTTTGCACAAAGGGCCTTCCATCAGCCGAGATGGAAGGCCCTTTGTGTGGTGAAGGAAACAATGGGATCTTTTATAGATTCTTTCTTTTAATATATTCCATGGCGACTAGCTGGATCAAGGGCTCTTCCAGAACCCCTATCTTTTTGACCAGTTCTTCTTGTGGTATTAGGATAGGATGAGGGACATCGATCACAACAGATCCATCATGGATGACAATAGGAATGATCTCCAAAGGGGAGAGGTTCCCCACAATTCCTATGATGGAGGTATCTTCATGCCATATTTTCCAAATTTCCCATGCCTGGATTCTCATAAATTCCCCTTCCTTTTTTAAATTTACAATATCTATTTATTGAAATTATAATGTTTAAACACAAGAATAGCAAGCATTTTCACAGAGAAAAGTTTTCAAAAACCAGGCTGAGGTAGGAAGGGGCAAACAAGAGGAACATTGCACAAGGAAGCATTCTGTGGTACTATCAAAAAAGAATTTGTACAGATTTTATCTGCGGAAGAAAAAGGCTATGAGAGAAACAACCATATCCTATTTAAAACAAGGTGACATTGCACATATGGATTTACTGGAAGAAATCCGTAGGGGAACTGGCGATCAAAAGATGGAGAGTTCCAAAGGGATATTGTTGCAGGATCGAAGGTCCAAAGCTTATTTGTTGAGCACAGAGGATGAGGAATTCCGGGAAGAAGCGCTAAGACAGATCTGGGGAGCAGAGGTTATAGCGGTACATCAACTTAACTTGGTTCAGAGAATTCAGGAATTATTTCCTTACCGCCGCTGTTTATGCTGCCGGCAGGCGGTATATGGGGGAAAGAAACCGATCCTTTTTCAAAGCCCGGCACGTTTACAGGAGTTGTCTCTTGCTTTCCTTCCTGCCTTGCAACGGCATTATTCCGGCCATGCAGATCAAAAGTATTTACGGGGTAGCTTAGAAGAAGGCGTGATGATAGGAGCCTTCTTAGGGGAAGCTTTAGCGGGATTTGTTGGACAGCATGAAGAGGGATCTATGGGATTATTGGAAGTCCTTCCGGAATATCGGGGCAGAGGGATAGGGAAAGCGCTGTTGGCGGCCGCAGTGAACTGGCAGCTGGAACGCGGACAGGTTCCATATTCCCAGATTGTAGATGGAAATGAAATATCCTATCGATTGCACAGATCTATGGGATTTTCAATTACGCCTCAAGTGAGTGTTTATTGGCTGATGGAACCTGTAGAAGGAAAGGGGAAGTTAGAAGAATGACATATGACCGGGTTTGCCCTGGATATTTTATATCCCGGCCCAACCGTTTTGTGGCATGGGTGGAAATCAGTGGTAAAGTGGAAAAATGCCATGTGAAGAATACCGGACGATGTAAAGAATTGCTCACCAAGCGCGCTCAAGTTTACGTACAGCAAAGTGACAATCCTTCCCGAAAGACGAAATATGATATCATAGCGGTAAAAAAAGGGGATTTTCTTATTAATATGGACGCTCAGGCCCCCAACCGTGCGGCAGAGGAATGGTTAAAGGCGGGCGGTCTGCTTTCCCATCCTACACAGGTCAGAAGGGAAGTCCCATATGGAAAATCACGGCTTGACTTTTACCTGGAAACTATTGAAAAAAAGGTGTTTATCGAGGTCAAAGGGGTCACTCTGGAGGAGAACGGGGTGGCCAGATTTCCGGATGCCCCTACTCAAAGAGGGATAAAACACATCCAGGAGCTGTGCCGTTGTGCAGAGGAAGGCTATGAAGCCGTTGCGCTTTTTGTCATCCAAATGAAAGGGGTACACAGCATGACTCCCAATTGGGATACTCATCCGGAATTTGGGTACGCTTTGCAGGAAGCGCAACGCAAAGGGGTACGAATATTAGCCATGGACTGCGAGGTAACGCCGGATTCTATGGTTATTTCTAGGGAAATTCCCTTTGTATGGCGGGCTTAGCGGGAAAAATTTGAATCATAAGGAAAGGAAGATTGATATGAAATCTTATCGGAAAGAACTTTGGTTTTGTGTTCCCCAGAGAAGGGGGATCATCAATATTACCCCTCAGGTGGAGGAAGCACTGCGTGAAAGCGGGATCCAGGAGGGCCTACTGCTGGTCAACGCCATGAATATTACCGCTAGTGTTTTTATCAATGATGATGAGCCAGGATTGCATCATGACTATGAGGTATGGCTTGAGAAACTTGCCCCGGAAAAGCCCTACAGCCAGTATCAGCACAATGGATATGAGGATAATGCGGACGCTCATTTAAAACGCACCGTAATGGGGCGGGAAGTAGTAGTGGCCGTCACCCAGGGGAAATTGGATTTCGGTACCTGGGAGCAGATTTTTTATTATGAATTGGATGGAAAACGGAAAAAACACGCACTTATAAAAATTATCGGCGAATAGGGATTCTTGAATAGGAAGACAAGTGAATACTCCAAGATATCGGATGTTTTTATAGATCATATCAGAGGAACAATTCCAAATATAAAAAATAAAAAATGAGTATATCAGAAAATCCTCCTGTGCCACTGATTGCGCAGGAGGATTTTTGTTTTTGAGAGCGGACATTTTGCTAACAAACAAGACGCTTCCCCGTAAGCCGACTAATCGCTTAAAAAGAAACGTTTTGTTGATGAAATATGAACTTTTATTTTTGAGAACGGTTGATAGCGCTGACCAAAGCCATGATGGAAGCGGTCACAATGTCGGTATGGATACCCGCGCCCCAGGTAACTTTGCCGTTTTTATCAGCAATTCCCACATAAGCGGCTGCCTGAGAGGTAGAACCCTGTTCCAGAGCGTGCTCCTGATACTGGAAAATAGTATAATCCAGGCCCAGGCTTTGCTTCATGGCATTGCTGGCTGCGTCTAACCGGCCGTTTCCGCTGCCGCTGATTTCCTTGACTTCACCGTTTACCTCTAGGTGCACAGTGACATGAAAATCCCCATTGCGCGTGACATGATAGTCCACCAAACGGATATTATCCTGAATGTTGACATAGGTTTTTTGGAAGATGTCATGTACTTCCGCCGGGCTCAATTCTTTATGGGCATGATCAGATACGCTTTTCACGGTGTAACCAAAGTCCTCACGCATCTTGGGAGGCAGGTCAAACCCATATTTCTGCTGGAGGAGATATCCGATACCACCTTTTCCGGACTGACTATTGATGCGGATGACGTCACCGTCATATTCCCGTCCCACATCTTTGGGATCGATGGGCAGATAGGGAACAGTCCAGTGATCGCAATCGTGTTCCTGTCTCCAGCGCATCCCCTTGGCGATAGCGTCCTGATGGGAACCGGAGAAAGCGGCGAATACCAGCTTACCAGCGTACGGCTGGCGGTCATATACTTTCATGTTGGTCATTTTTTCGTAAGTGGACACCACCTCAGGCATATTCTCAAAGTTCAGCTTTGGGTCCACGCCCTGGGAATACATATTCATTGCCAATGTGACAATATCCACATTACCGGTGCGTTCCCCGTTGCCGAACAGGGTGCCTTCGATACGGTCAGCGCCGGCCAAAAGACCCAATTCGGAGTCAGCAACTGCACAGCCGCGGTCATTATGGGGATGAAGGGAAACAATCACATTTTCCCGGTTGTTCAGATGATCGCACATGTATTCCACTTGGCTGGCGTAAACGTGCGGCATGGAATGGGATACTGTGACCGGAAGATTGATGATAACCTTATTGTCCGGCGTGGGTTTCCACACATCCAAAACGGCGTTGCAGATTTCCACCGCGAAATCCATTTCTGTGCCGGTAAAACTTTCCGGGGAATATTCATATTGATAATGACATCCGGTTTCCTCTGCGATCTGATTAAAGAGCTTGGCGCCAAAAACAGCGATATCAATAATTTCCTGTTTGGACTTTTTAAATACCTGTTCGCGCTGGGCCACAGAAGTGGAATTATACAGATGCACAATAGCATTTTTCGCGCCTTTCAGGGATTCAAAAGTCTTGCGGATGATGTGCTCCCGGGACTGGGTCAACACCTGGACGGTCACGTCGTCCGGGATCAGATCCTGTTCGATCAAGGTGCGCAGGAATTCGTATTCTGTCTCGGAAGCGGCGGGGAACCCAACCTCAATCTCTTTAAACCCGATTTTGCACAGGTATTGGAAAAACTCCAGTTTTTCCTCCAGGCTCATAGGGACAATCAAAGACTGGTTGCCGTCCCGCAGATCAACGCTGCACCAGATGGGGGCCTTCTCTACATATTCTTTCTGCGTCCATTTCAAGGAAGAAACCGGAGGCATAAAATATTGACGGGTATACTTGTTTACGTTTTTCATAGATGTCGCATCCTTTCCAAAAAATAAAAACTTAGAATAGGGGGAGATGGCGGCAATAAAAAAAGCCCTTCATCTCCATTTCCTTAGAGACGAAGAACTCGTAATCGTTCCACGCGGTACCACTCTAATTCATATTTCTTGTCGGAAAGAAATATGCCCTCTTTTTAGATACGGATCAAACTTTATGATCTTATATCCTCCTGCTGTAACGGTCAGGTCCCGGCAACGCCTACTACCTCTCTTGCAAGGATTCAACGCGCTACTTCAAGGCCAGTTCAAAACAAATTCCCCACTGCCTTCCACCAACCGGCAACTCTCTGAAGGGTTCAATGTCCCTACTATTCCTCTTCCACGTATTTCAACTGATTGTTTATTAGTATAAGGGATAAGGTTTTGATTTGCAATTGAAATTATTGCCAATAAAATCAAAAAGAATCTGTATATTTAATATAAAAATGTTTGTCTCAAACAAATGAAAGGAAGAAAAAATAGTAACTCAATTTTTATTATCAAAAATCATCTCCTTGTACATATTTCTATGATGAGATAAAATAAAAAGAAAATTTGTTATATAGAAATGGGGGATACCATGGAATGAAATTTGGAGCAGGTTACAGAAAAGGATAGAGAAGTTTTATACAGGCTTTTACAGTATTCCTTATTTGAGGAAAGCGGTACAGACTCCAACGAGATGAACCAGGACGGGACCTTTTCCTATGAATGGTTTGACGCCTACTTTAGTGACGACAGCCGGGATGCTTATTTAATCAAAAAATCTGATTGCAATCAATTGCTTGGGTTTGTTATGGTAAACGAACATGTGGAGAGATTTCAGGACGGGCACAGTATCGCTGAGTTTATGGTAATCCCCAAATACAGGAGAAAAGGGATTGGAAGAAAAGTAGCGGTAAGCATCTTTGAAAAGTATCCGGGTAATTGGGAAGTACGGCCCGCTTACGGCAGTCAAAGAGCCTACCTGTTTTGGAGAAATGTGATTGAGGGATACATGCATCAAGAATTCCTGTATGAGGATTCTATTTTTCTCTTTACCAATGGAACAAAGTGTATGAAATGAAAAAATATTTTTCCTCTCTGATGCCCGCAAAGGTAAGGGAGAATTTTTTATAATAAATGATGCAATAAAATGTGAAAAAAAGTCTTTATCAAAGGGAAGAATCAAAATATTTCTCTTCTTCCTGCCGCTTCCTTTCTACAAAATATGATATAATAGGCTTACTAATCAAAGAGGAGGGCGCTATGATTCCACAAGCTTTATCCGTCCTGCAACGTTATTATGGATACTCCCAGTTTCGGCAGGGACAGGAAGAGGTGATCGAGAGTATTCTTGGCGGAAGGGATGTTCTTGCCATCATGCCCACAGGGGCGGGAAAATCCATTTGTTATCAGGTGCCCGCTATTGCTATGAAAGGGATTACGCTGGTCGTTTCGCCGCTGATTTCCCTTATGAAAGATCAGGTGACCGCTTTAAATCAGGCAGGGATACGGGCCGCTTATTTTAACAGTTCCCTTACGCCGCGGCAAATGTCCGCCGCTATGTATAACGCAAAGCAGGGCATATATAAAATCATTTATGTAGCTCCAGAACGCCTGTTTACAGAGGTATTTCTGGACTTTGCGAGACATACGCCAATTTCTTTGCTGGCAGTGGATGAAGCCCATTGTATTTCCCAGTGGGGGCATGACTTCCGTCCCAGTTATACCCAAATTTTTGAGTTTGTACAGCAGCTCCCCAAACGTCCAGTAGTGGCGGCGTTCACTGCCACCGCTACCCGGCAGGTCAAGGAGGATATCCTGCTTCAGCTGCAATTACAGGACCCTTACTGTGTTACCACGGGATTTGACCGGAAGAATCTCTATTTCGCGGTGGAAAGGCCCAGGGATAAGACAGATTATATTTTGCAGTATGTGCGGCGGTATCCGGAAAAATCCGGGATTATCTATTGCAGCACGCGAAAGAGTGTGGATGAACTTTGTGAGGAACTTAACGCCCGGGGGATCTCCGCGCTGCGCTATCACGCGGGGCTTTCGGATCAGGAAAGACTACAAAATCAGGAAGCGTTTCTATTTGACCGAAGCAGGGTTATGGTGGCGACCAATGCATTTGGTATGGGAATTGATAAATCTAATGTGTCTTTTGTGATCCATTATCACATACCCATGAATTTGGAGCAGTATTATCAGGAAGCCGGCCGTGCTGGCAGAGACGGAGCCCCAGCGGATTGTATTCTTTTATATTCCGGGGCGGATGTGCGTCTGTGCCGGTTTTTAATTGACCGGGGATTGGAGGACAGCGAAACTCTGACAGAGACACAAAAGGAAAGGCTGCGCCGCAGGGAATATGAAAAACTGAAACAGATGACTTTTTACGCTACCCTTAATACCTGCCTGCGCCAGTTCCTCCTGCGTTATTTTGGGGAGAAAGCGCCCGACCAATGCCAAAATTGCAGTAACTGCCAGGATAACAGCAGCTTAGTGGATGTGACGGAATCCGCCAAAAGTCTGTTGGGCATAGTGGCCCAGACGGGTCAGAGGTTCGGGGCGGGTATGGTGGTGGATATCGCTGTGGGTGCCAAGACCGCTAGGATCTCTCAGATGCATTTTGACCATCTGCCTGGATATGGTAGCCTCGCTGGGATGGAGAAAAGACAAGTGCGTGCTATGATCGACCATTTAGTGAATCAAGGATATCTTTCCGTTTTGGAAGGGGAGTATCCTATTTTGAAATTCACATCTTCCAGCGGGGAGTTGAGAAATGGGGAAACTTCCTTACATATGAAAGTGTTTGCTTCCAAAAAGAAGGTGTCGCCTCCAGCTCCTAAAATTGAGGCCGAAGTGGATCCTGTCCTGTTGGAAAAGCTGAAAAAACTGAGAAAACAGCAAGCAGACCGTATGGGTGTTCCCGCCTATGTTGTGTTTACGGATGCAACACTGCGGGACATGTGTGCAAAACGACCGGCAAATTTGGAAGAAATGCGGGAAATCAGCGGCGTAGGAGCGTCGAAACTGGAGCGTTTCGGGGAAATATTTGTTACAGCGATCCGCGACTACATCGGGCAGCCTGGGGAGGAAAAGAATGGCTCAATTGCGTTTTAAGGTTCCTTCCAACTATCATGGGGCTACAGTAAAGGGATTTTTGCGGGGATATTGTGGAATCTCCGCCCGTCTGTTGATCCGGTTAAAACGGACGCAAGGCGGTATCCTGGTCAATGGGGAACCGGTGTGGGTAGTCCATTGCCTGGAAGAAGGTGACCTGGTGGAGTTAAACCTGCCTGAGGAACGGAATAGCATACCGGGCAATGGGGATCTTATTAAAGCAGCATGGGAAGACGATCATCTGGTCTTTTTTGAAAAGCCAGCCGGTATGCCGGTACATCCATCCCCAGGGCACGACAGGGACACGCTGGCCAATGCCGCACGTTGTTATGCGGAACAAAAAGGGGAAAGCTGGACGTTTCGCCCGATTAACCGCCTGGACCGGGATACCTCTGGACTAGTAGCGGTGGCAAAGAATGCATATTGCGCTTCGCAGTTGTCAGGAAATGGCCTGCGAAAGGAATATTTTGCCGTTTGCCAGGGTATATTAACCGGCAAAGGGACCATAGATGCCCCCATCCGTATCAAAGATGGGCATACGATCCAGAGGGAAGTGGGAGAAGGAGGCGTGAGCGCGGTTACCCACTGGCAGTCGTTAGGCTGCGGCCACGGACATACGTTGCTTCGTATTCAATTGGAGACGGGGCGTACGCATCAGATCCGCGTGCATTTTTCCCATTTGGGTATGCCGTTGGCAGGGGACGATATGTATGGAGGAAGCAGAGAACAGATTGACCGGCAAGCTCTTCATTGCGGTTTTATGTATGGGGTTCATCCTGTGACCCGAAAGCCTTTTTCTGTGAAGCAGGAATTTCCAGCGGATTTTCAGGATTTATGCCGGCGCTTGGAAGTAGGCGTACAGGAAGAAAACAGATGTTTTTACATGCTTTCTGGAGAATAAATGAAATAAATAGGAAACATTTTTTTGTTTTTTGTATTTATTTTCTGCAAATAATTCTAAAAAAGATTATAAGAAAACTTTATCGGTCAGCTTTTTATTGCAGTGTAAAAAAATTGGAAAGTTTCCTATAGAATTTCTGACAGTTCTATCCTTGACTTTTTATGTATTCTATATTATCATCTAGCAAGGTAATTGGGATTTTTCCTAACAATTTGTTTATAATAATTGAGTAAGAGCTGGCCTTGTGTAACAGAGAAAAAAGAAACAAAGACCGGCTTTCTTTCATTTTTAATAAAATATGCATAAAATGAAAAAATTGTAAGAGTATAGAAGCATTTGAGGAGAATTTTAGATTTAGGAGTGTGCCGCGTTGGATAAGTTTATCATAACGGGTGGAAATAAATTATACGGCGATGTTAATATCAGCGGAGCAAAAAACGCTGCGGTCGCCATTATCCCTGCCGTCATTTTGGCCGACGACGTATGTCGGATTGAAAATATTCCCAATATTAAAGATGTATCCATTATCGCCCGGATTTTGCAGCAAATGGGCGCCACTGTCAAGATGATTAACCGTACCACATTGGAAATTGACCCCCGCCATATTGTATCTCCAGTGGCGTCTTATGAACTGGTTCACCAGATGAGGGCTTCTTACTACTTGCTGGGGGCTCTGCTGGGCCGTTTTTCCCGCGCGGTAGTAGCCATGCCGGGCGGGTGCGATTTTGGCGTGCGCCCTATTGACCAGCATTTGAAGGGATTTGCCGCGTTGGGGGCAGACTATAATTTAGAAGGCGGCGTGGTCAATGTCCATGCCGATAAACTCATGGGAAACAATATCTATTTGGATGTGGTTTCCGTGGGCGCTACTGTCAATATCATGCTGGCTGCTGTCAAAGCCAAAGGGATGACAGTCATTGAAAATGCTGCCAAAGAGCCTCATATTGTGGATTTGGCAAACTTCCTGAACTCCATGGGCGCGGATGTCCGCGGGGCTGGTACCGACGTCATTAAGATCCGCGGTGTTTCCCATTTGTCCGGTGCTTGTTATTCTATCATTCCCGACCAGATTGAGGCGGGGACGTATATGGTAGCGGCTGCCGCGACAGGCGGGGATGTAACAGTGCGCAATGTGATCCCAAAACATTTGGAATCCATTACTGCCAAGCTGGAAGAAATGGGTGTAAAGGTGGAGGAATATGATGAGGCGGTCCGTATTGTGCGGGACGGCCCTCTCAATAAGTGCAACATAAAGACGATGCCTCATCCTGGTTTCCCCACCGATATGCAGCCACAGTTCGCGGTCTTGCTGTCTTTGGCCAGAGGGACCAGCATTGTGAATGAAAGCGTTTGGGATTACCGGTATCGCTATGTAGAAGAACTGCGCCGTTTGGGCGCTCAGATATCCGTGGATGGAAAGATTGCCGTCATTGAAGGGGTAAACGAACTGGTAGGAGCCCCAGTGAAAGCTACGGACCTGCGGGCCGGCGCTGCGATGGTGATTGGCGGATTGGCCGCGCGCGGTGTGACACAGGTAGAGGAAATAGAGCATATTGAACGGGGCTATGAAAATATTGTGGAAAAATTCCAAGCGTTGGGAGCGGATATCCAACGCGTAAGCGTTGCTGACAAGGTTTCTGCCAAAGCGGCCCTGTAACCTGTAATAGAAAAAGAGTAAAAAGAGAACTGTTGCAGAACAGTTCTTTTTTGTAGAGAAGAGGTCGAAAGATGGCGAAATTATGCCCGTTGTTCAGCGGAAGCAGCGGAAACAGTTATTATATCGAGGCTTCTGGAAGCGGGATTCTAGTGGATGCGGGACGAAGCGCCAAACAGATTGAGAACGCTATGCGTGCCAATGAACTGGATATCAAACGGGTTCAGGCCATTTTTGTCACCCATGAACACAGCGACCATATCAAGGGGGTGCGTGTGCTAGCCTCCCGCTATCATATTCCGGTGTATTCCTCACGGGGGACCTTGGAAGGGATGGAAGAAGCCGGGGCGCTGAGTGAAAAGTTTTCTGCGGATGTTATTGGATGGGAAGGAATGGAAGTGGCGAATATGCGGGTGGTACCTTTTCGTACGCCCCATGACAGCCGGGAAAGTATAGGGTTTTGTATACATACCTCGGATGGTAGAAAAATTGCCATAGCTACTGACCTGGGCTATTTTTCGCAGACAGTTTTTGAAGCGGTCAGTGGTTGCGATATCGCGGTGATTGAGTCTAACCATGATGTCAGGATGCTGCAAAATGGCTTTTATCCCTATTATCTCAAACGCCGTATTCTTTCTAAACAGGGACATTTATCCAATGAAGCCTGTGCTGGGGAATTGCCTGCCTTTGCCCAAAGCGGGACGACCCGTTTTGTGTTGGCACACTTAAGCCAGGAAAATAATATTCCCGAATTGGCGTATCAAACGGCGTTGTGTTCTTTGCAGGCCTGCGGGATGAAACAGGGACTGGATTTCGAACTGATGGTGGCTCCTCGGGAAAATATAGGGGGGCATACAATCCTGTTTTGAGGAAGAGCTTATGTTGACAGTGACAGTGGTTTGTATTGGAAAATGTAAGGAAAAGTACTGGCGGGACGCATGTGCGGAATATGCTAAACGGTTAACCGGTTTCTGCCGTTTTTCCATTGTAGAGCTGGAGGAAAGCCGGGTACCGGAGAAAGCGTCGCCGGCACAGATTGAGCAGGCGCTTCAGGAAGAGGGAAAAAGGATTCTCTCAAAGACCGGGGATGCTGTACTGATTTCCCTTTGCATTGAAGGGAAAGAACTGTCCTCGCCGGATTTGTCCAAAACCCTGCAGAAGCTTGCAATAGATGGAAACAGCAAGGTTTGTTTTGCGATTGGGGGTTCTTGGGGATTATCGGAAGAGGTCAAGCGGGCTTCCAGATTGAAATTATCCATGTCCCCTATGACATTTCCCCATCAATTAGCCCGGGTGATGCTGTGTGAGCAGGTTTACCGGGCGTTTCAGATTGCGCAGGATGGAAAGTATCATAAGTGAAGGAATGTGGATAACATGTTTTCCTCTGTGGAAGAATGATACTGGAGGTGGAAAGGATGGACCCTAGGGAAGAATTTGAACAGGTTAAGAGATACTATGAGAAATCAGAGGACCGGAGCCAAGAAGCTTTGATCGGATTCCTGCGGGAAGTTCAGGAAATATTTGGATGTGTTCCGTTTTGGGCGCAGGAAGAAATTGAAAAGGTTATGGAGATCAAGCATACCTATTTGCAGGCAATCTTCAAGAGGTATCCCAGCATTCGAGGGGAAGAACAGCGGTGTGACCTTGTGATCTGCGGCGGGCCAAATTGTGGAAAAAAAGGGTCACAGAAACTCTATCAGGCGGTTCAGGAAATGTGCCGTCAATACCCGGAGCTTGCCAATCAGATAACAGTGCGTACCACAGGCTGTATGCGTCAGTGCCGTACTTCCCCTAACTGTAAAATCAATGGTGTCCTGTACCAGGGAATGACTGTAGAAAAGATAAAGGAAATTTTATTCCAGATGATACAGAAGAAAAAATAATAGGATAAATCATAATAAGCCGTTAGGACGGATATCGAGAGCCGGACTACCGGCTTTTTAAGTGATTAACTACTTAATAAATAGAAACTATATAAAATTTACTTTATTATATTTCTAAAGAATAAGGAGTGAAATTTTTGTCGGAGAAAAACAGTCTGTTACAGGGAAAAATGGCACACCATTTCCTGCGCTATGTTTCTTTGAATGTGCTCAGTATGCTGGGTTTGTCCCTGTATGTATTGGCAGATACCTATTTTATTGCCAATGGGGTGGGTACACGGGGATTAGCAGCATTGAATCTGGTTTTGCCGGTTTATAGTTTTGTAAACGGTATCGGCTTAATGCTGGGAATGGGAGGAGCGACCCATTTTTCCATGGCACAGGGGCAGGGGAATCATTCCCGGGGATCGGTGCTTTTTTCCCAGATGCTGCTGGCCGGGGGAATGGCGGGCGTATTGCTGACCTTGATGGGGATATTTGCTTCCCGGCCTTTGGTGATGCTCTTGGGCGCTTCAGAGGAAATCGTCCCTTTGGCGTCATCATATATCCAGACAATCCTTTCTTTTTCCATCGCTTTTCTGGTGAATAATATCTGTATTTGTTTTGTGCGCAACGATGGGGCGCCCCATTTATCTATGGCGGCGATGCTGACAGCCAGTATGTCTAATATTGTCCTGGATTACATTTTTGTTTTCCCACTTCATATGGGGATGTTTGGCGCGGCGTTTGCCACAGGCCTTTCTCCGGTCATCAGCCTGTGCGTGTTGTCGATCCATTGGTTTCGTGGAAAGAGCGGGGTGCGGATTTGCAGGCCTCAGGGGAAATGGAGGGAGTTTTTCCGTGTGGCGGCGACAGGGGCACCCTCCTTTGTCACAGAATTCAGTTATGGGATTGTGATGCTGTTATTTAACATAACCCTGCTTGCCATTTCAGGGAATACGGCGGTGGCGGCCTATGGGATTATTACTAATATCGCCCTGGTATGTATGGCGATGTTTAATGGAATTGGTCAAGGGATCCAGCCGATTATCAGTGTATATTATGGGGCGGGAAAACCTTTGTGGGCCCAAAAAGTCTATCGGTACGCTTGTTTTACCGCACTGATATTTGGTGTCTCCTTTTTGGCGGCCGGCTGGATTTTTCCCGAATGGATTACTTCTGTGTTTAATGGGGAAAAGGACCCTTATTTGGCGGAGCTAGCCATACAGGGAATCCGGATTACTTTTGTTACCTTTTTATTTATGGGGATCAATATTGTTACTATTTCTTATTTTGCCTGTATAGGGCAATCCAGAAGTGCGTTTCTCATTTCCATCATGCGGGGAATTGTGGCGGTTGTCCCGTCTATTGCCATCCTTTCCGCCCTCTGGGGGATCGATGGGGTATGGAGCGCTATGCCTGCGGCGGAAGCTATCGCGGCCATGATCAGTCTTTTTCTGATCACAAAAGACTGGAAACAAAAACAACGGGAGAATCTAAACCATTAAACAGAAAAGGCAAGCGCGGGCATTTTGCGCTTGCCTTTTCCTATATTTAAAATTTACAAATGATAGAGCGCTTATTGATCAAAAAACCCTTTACTATGATAAAAAATAATCAAAGGGGCTTATCCCAATATTTCCGGTCCAGCGTACGGTATTGGACAGCTTCCGCAATATGGGAGCTGTCTATTTTTTCCTGGTGGTCAAGATCGGCGATGGTACGGGATACTTTCAGGATTCGGTCATAGGCACGGGCGGAAAGCCCCAATTTTTCAAAAGAGTTTTTGAGAAGGGCGCGTGCATCTTCTGTCATATCGCATACACTGTGAAGCAGGGAAGAAGGGATTCTGGCATTGCAGGAAATGCCGGCGGACTGATACCGTTCCCTCTGTAAGTTGCGGGCGGCATCTACACGGGCTTTTATTTGACGAGAGGATTCACCTGTTTCCTGGGAGTCCAAATGGTCAAAACTGACAGGAGGAACTTCCACGTGGAGATCCATACGGTCCAGCAAGGGACCGGAAACCCTAGCGAGATAGCGGGAAACCTTTGAAAAAGAACAGGTACAGGGATGGGTGGGGTGCCCAAAATATCCGCAAGGACAGGGGTTCATGGCAGCCACCAGCATAATAGAACAGGGATATGTGAGTGTACTGTTCACACGGGAAATGGTTACGGTTCCATCCTCGATAGGCTGGCGGAGCACCTCGATGGCGGCCCGGGAAAACTCCGGCAATTCATCCAAAAAGAGCACGCCGTTGTGGGCAAGAGAAAGTTCCCCAGGGCGGGGAATAACGCCCCCACCGGAAAGGCCGGCGGAAGAAATGGTATGATGGGGAGAACGAAAAGGGCGGGTATGGATCAAGGAACTGCCATGAGGGAGGACGCCCGCGATGGAATGGATTTTTGTGGTTTCCATCTGTTCATATAAAGTCATGTCAGGGAGTATGGACGGCAGGCGCTTGGCCAGCATACTTTTGCCGGAACCCGGAGGGCCTATCATCAGCACGTTATGCCCGCCTGCGGCCGCAATTTCCAAAGCGCGCTTGGCGTCATTCTGCCCCCTCACCTGGGAGAAATCAGGAAGAAGGCTGTTCTCCGGATAAGAGGGGATATGGGGCACGGCAGGGATGATAGGAACCCTGCCGGAAAAATGGTCTAACAGAGATACAATGGAAGAGACTGGATAAACTTGCAGCCCCTCTACCACCGCGCCTTCCAAAGCATTTTCCGCAGGGACAAAAAGTTTTTGTATCCCCGAACTTTTCGCCTGGATGGCCATTGGAAGGACGCCGCGGACAGGACGTACGTTGCCGGATAGGGATAGTTCCCCGATAAACGCGCAGTCGTCCAGAGAAGAAGGAAGTTCCCCAGTGGCCTTGAGCAGGGAAACCAAGATAGGAAGATCATAAATAGGCCCCTCTTTTTTGATGTCGGCGGGGGCAAGATTGGTGACAATCCGGGTAGCGGGAAAGGAAAAGCCGCAGTTTTTCATGGCGGCGCGTACCCGTTCCCTGGATTCCTTTACAGCAGTATCAGGAAGCCCTACCATATCGAAGGCTGGCATTCCATTGGACAATGCGGTCTCTACTTCCACGGGAAACGCATCCATGCCCAATAATCCCAAGCTATTTACATGGGAAACCATAGCAACTCCTCCCACTGAGATAAAATCCATACGAATGAAGTTAGAAAAATATCTGTAATAAATCAATTATACCTTATTAAAAAATAGTACGCAATCGTTGCTTGCTTTTTTCACAGAGGTGGAGTATACTGTATTCACCTATCATATTGGACATAATGTGACAAGAATTTTGATAATCTGCAAAAAATATTTTTTGATTTGCAGATTGTTTTTATTGACATTTTAGAAACCGTGCGGTATGATATAGAAAAGTGTGAAAACGCAGAACCATGAGGTGCTAGGATTGAACATTCCAGGTTATCCGCAAGGGATGGAAAATCTTACCGATTCCCAGCTGTCTCAACTATGGAAACAAGGGAAAAAAGAAGCGTTCGATGCTCTGGTGACCCGGTATTCTTCCCTGATTCGGGCAAAAGCGTCAGCTTATCAGCAGACGGGATTGGATCGGGAGGATTTGATACAGGAGGCTACGTTGGGTTTGCTGAGCGCCGCGGAAAGTTATGACAGCGAAGCGGGGGCGAGCTTTCAAACCTTTGTTAATATCTGTATGGATAGAAGGTTATTGACCGCATGCCGTTCTGCAGCGAGACAAAAGCATATTCCATTGAACCAGTATGTTTCTCTCAATGACGAGACGGACAGCAAACATATGGAAAATCCACTGACCTCGATTGATTGGATGAATCCTGAAACTTTGATCATCAGCCGTGAAGATGTGAAGTCTATGAAGCGGCATATAGAACAGATATTGTCAGGGTTGGAGTTCAAGGTATTAGCGTTCTATCTCAGCGGTCGCACTTATGAGGAGATTGCAGAAAAGCTGGAGATATCACCTAAGATGGTAGATAATGCTTTACAGCGGGCGCGAAAAAAATTAAAGAATTCTGTATCCTGATTTATGTTGGTTGACGGCTAAAAGCCGTTTGATATGCCCAAGTAGCTTAGAATAGAGCGTTGATCATCAAAGGTGGCGGTTTGAATCCGTCCAAGGGCAAATTTTATTAATCCAAAGCGAGGTAAATCAAATGTACGAAGACAAGACTCTCATCTGCAAAGAATGTGGCAATGAATTTGTATTCACCGCCGGTGAACAGGAATTTTACGCATCCAAGGGTTTCGTAAACGAGCCCCAGAGATGCAAGGCTTGCCGCGACGCCCGCAAGAATGCGTCCAGACCCGAGCGCGAAATGTATGAAGCCACCTGCGCCAGCTGCGGCCAGGTAGCAAAGGTTCCCTTTAAGCCTCGTGAAGACCGTCCGGTCTATTGCAGCGAGTGCTTTGCTAAGATGAGAGAAGAATAAGAAACCTTTTCTTTCAAAAAGGATACCCCGGGCTTTTATGTCCGGGGTATTTTTGTGGGATTTCCCACGTTTATGTATTGCAAAGTCCCCTTTTGGCTATTATAATAAAAACAGACGGCCATGAGGGCTGTTATAGGAAAATACAAAAAATAGAAAGGATGTCATAAGATGGCGACAGTGACAAAAGATACCATCATTGGCGATATTTTGGATATGGACCGTACCACCGCCCCTTATTTCCTGGATATGGGGATGCACTGCCTGGGCTGCCCTTCTTCCCGCGGTGAAACCCTGGAAGAGGCCTGCATGGTACATGGAGTGGACGTCAATGAGCTGATTAAAAAGCTGAACGACCACATGGCTCAGCAGGGCTGACAATAGGCTGCGCTTTTTTATCAGGCGGCTGTGTTTTGCAACAGCGAGAGGGTGTAACAAAGGGTGAATGCCCGGTGCTTACACCCTCTTTTTATTGAGATTCCATACTGTTTAGAAAGGAAGGAGGATGAGCATGCGCCCTCTTTTTCAATTAGACCCCCGTTTGATGGAATGCGCTTCTTTGGTAAAAGAAGGGGCGGCGGTTGCGGATATTGGTACCGACCACGCATATCTTCCGGTATGGCTGGCGAGAAAGGGACAGATTTCCCACGCTATCGCCTGCGATATTCGCGAAGGCCCCTTAGAAAGGGCTGTGGAACATATAGAAAAGTACCAGGTATCTTCTATGGTAGAGGCTCGGCTATCTGACGGCTTGGAAAATATCCGCCCCCATGAAGTGGATACGGTGGTGATTGCCGGCATGGGGGGAGAGGTGATGATCCATATCCTGCAGCGGGCGCCCTGGCTAAAACAGGGGACGGATTTGGTTTTACAACCCATGACTTCTGTGGATAAACTGCGGGTCTGGCTGGCTGGGGAAGGGTATCAGATCCAGAAGGAACGGGCGGTACGGGCCCAGGGAAAGATCTATAGCGCCATGCAGGTGCGGTATATCGGGAATATCCCAGATCCGGACCCGCTTTATCCTTATATTGGGCTTGTATGGAAGGAAAAGACCGACGAAGCGGTAGAGTATATCCGCAGGGAGATCAGCCGGCAAAGCAAACGGGAATCAGGGCTGCGGATACAGGGCAAAGAAGAACAGGCCGAGGAAGTCATGCGGATCATACAACAGATGAAGCAACGACTAGACGACAGGAAGAAGGAGGAATCTATGTGATCACCATAGGCAATATCTATGATGATATCGACAGTTTTGCACCGTTTTCCACGGCGCTGGGATTTGACAATGTGGGCCTGTTGGTGGGGAGCCGAAAAGATCCAGTGGAAAGAATCCTGGTGGCCCTGGACATTACCCCGGCGGTGATTGAAGAAGCCAAGCGGCAGGGTGCCCAGCTGATCGTCAGCCATCATCCCGTAATTTTTCAGCCATTGCGCAGACTGTCCCGTGACAGCATTCCCTATCAGCTGGCCCAGTCTGGAATTGGGGCGGTGTGCGCCCACACCAACCTGGATATGGCCAGGGGAGGGGTCAACGACTGTTTGGGAGAAACGTTAGGGCTAAAAAATTTGAGTTGTTTTGTGGAGGAAAGCTCCGTCCCTTATTGGAAAATCGCCGTGTTTGTACCGGTCAACGATGCTCAAAAGGTTACTGACGCCATGGCAAAGGCGGGAGCGGGCAAGCTGGGCCAATATGAAGCCTGTTCCTTTACGGTACAGGGGAAAGGGGCTTTTTTGCCTCAGGAGGGGGCGCACCCCGCCATCGGACAGTGCGGCATGCTGGAAAAAGTGGATGAGTGCCGGGTAGAAATGCTGTGCAGCCCTGACGACCTGCCATCGGTATTGGAAGCCATGCGGGAAACCCATCCCTATGAAGAGCCCGCATTCGATGTGATCAAAAATTATGGGGTGATGAAACAATTTCCCGGGGCTATGGTGGGAGAATGGGAAATTCCCATGCAGCCCAGGGAATTTGTGGCTCACGTCAAGGAGCGCCTTCACTGCGAGGGGGTCCGTTATGTAGAAGGCACACGTCCCATTAAACGGGTGGCCTTTTGCGGGGGAGCCGGAGGGGACCGCATTTTTGAGGCCATCGCCGGGAATGTGGACGCTTACGTAACCGGGGAAATGAAACATCACGAATGGCTGGCGGCATCCCAGTCGGAACTCACTGTGGTAGACGCCGGACATTTTAAGACCGAGACAATCATTGTGGCGCGTCTGGTACAGCGGCTTTCCAAGCATTTTCCACAGATTTGCGTGGAGGCTTCCGAAACCTGCACCGACGGCGTACATTATTTATAAAAAAGGAATGTCCCACAAGAAGGGAGAATGCCTATGGCATTGGATGGAGCCTTTTTAAGGCATATTAAAAAAGAAATAGAAGACCAGGCAATTTCGGCGCGCGTAGACAAGATCTATCAGCCCAGCCGGGACGAGCTGGTGTTATTTTTACGTACCCGGCATGAAATGTTCCGTCTGCTGATGTCCGCCCGGGCCAACAGCCCGCGGGTGCACTTTACCCAATATGTGCCGGAAAACCCCAAGACGCCCCCTATGCTCTGTATGCTGCTGCGCAAAAGGCTGTCGGGGGCCAAACTGTTGGGAATCCGCCAGCCGGGATTGGAACGCCTGTTGTATTTTGATTTTGAGGCTGTCAATGAATTGGGGGATAAGGTACAGCTCACCCTGGTTTCTGAGATTATGGGGAAATACAGCAATGTAATCCTGATAGACCAGAATGGGGTCATTATCGACGCTTTGAAACGGGTGGACGCGGAAATGTCATCCCAGCGCCTGATTTTGCCGGGGCTTACCTATCAGCTGCCCCCTCCTCAAAAGAAAGCCAACTTATTGGAGGTTTCGGCGGAGGAAATGGTAGAACAACTGAAACGGGAACCAGGCGACCGCCCGCTCCATAAGGTGATTTTAGGACATATTCAGGGCCTTTCCCCGGTAGTATGCCGGGAGCTGGAACATCTGACAGGCAGGGGACGGGACCTCACAATCCACAGCTTGACTCAGGAAGAGGAGGAGCGGCTGCGATTCTTTTTAGACCGACTCAAGCAGCAGGTCACACAGATCAGCGGAACTCCTTATTTGATAGAGGACCGGCAGGGGAAGCCGATGGATTTCAGTTTTGAAAACATTTCTCAATATGGGTCGGCCACTGTGGTCAAGAAGCCCGGATCCTTTTCCTGCCTTTTGGATCAGTTCTACGCGGAAAGGGACCGGATCGAACGGATGCGGGCACGCTCCCAGGATCTCCTAAAATTGCTCGCCAATCATTCTGAACGGCTTAGCCGTAAAATCAATGCCCAGCAGTCGGAACTGGAACAGTGTGCCAACCGGGATCAGATGCGGATCTGCGGGGATCTTCTCAACGCCAATTTGTACCGGATGGAACGAGGGGCTAGTTCCGTGGAGCTGGAAAATTTCTATGATGAGATGAAGCCGGTTGTTATCCGGTTAAATCCCGCACTTAGCCCCACTCAAAACGCCCAGAAGTACTACAAGGATTACCGGAAAGCCCATACGGCGGAACAGATGCTGACCGGGCAGATCCAGCAGGCGCGGCAGGAACTGGAATATATTGATACCGTATTTGACGCCTTGAGCCGGGCCGCTACCGAGAGGGAACTCAATGAGATCCGGCAGGAGCTGGCGGAACAGGGATATCTGAAACGGGGGAAAGGGAAACAGAAGCCACAGGCTATGATGGGGCCGCTGGCTTTTACCTCCAGTGAGGGATTTCCTATTCTGGTAGGCAGGAATAATAGGCAAAACGATAAACTGACGATGAAACAGGCCAGCAATCAAGATCTGTGGTTCCATACCAAGAACATTCCGGGCTCTCATACCATCTTAGTGACCCAGGGGAAAACACCGGGAGAGGAAAGCATCCGCCAGGCGGCAATGCTGGCGGCCTATCACAGCCGGGCCAAGAGTTCTTCTCAGGTTCCTGTGGACTATACACAGATCCGTTATGTCAATAAGCCGTCAGGGGCAAAACCTGGGATGGTGATCTACGAAAATTACCACACTTTATATGTAACGCCGGAAGAATCGCTGGCAAATAGGCTGCGCGATCCGGAAAAGAAAAATTAGTAGAGAGATCTAAGTGTGTATTGTATTCACGTTTTCTATTTGATTTTACCATAAAAGTTTCACAGAAATTCAAGCAGGGGCTAACGGTTTGTTCCGGAAAGCCCCTGCTTTCTTCATAAGGGATCCCACTGCTATGAAAAATTTCACTCCTACTTCTATGATCAAAAACAGAGGCTTTTCCAACTTTTTATTTTGGAAAACAAAAGGAACACATTTTATCTAATCCCATAAGATGATATAGAAAACAAAGGTAATCATACCTGTTAGGAGGAATTTTTATGGCGGATAACTATGGCAATATCAATCCCAATGAAGCCGATTGTTCAGGAAACTTTAAAGAAGCCGTCTGTATCGATGCCCAGCGTATCTATGATTCATGCGGTGACAAGGACTGTCTGGAAGATCTCAGGGTATATTTCACAGAATGTGGCCAAAGTATCATCGACCAAGCCAGCAATGTACGGATGCGCAACGTAGACGTCATCATGGCCTATGTAGATCTGGAGCCGGTCCCCTTCCAAAAGGGATTCTATTCGGTGGATATGACCTTTTTCTTCAATGTATGCTTAGACGTTTTCCAAGCCCCAGCGGCGCCGCCGGTTACAGTGTGCGGGTTATCCATATTTAATAAACGTGTTGTATTATATGGCAGCGAAGGCAATGTAAAAGTCTTTAGTTCCGATTACGCCCCGGAACATATGGACAGCCAAAACGCTCCGGTCAAAAACCTGCCCAAAGCCACTGTACAGATTGCCGATCCCATTGGATTGTCCGCGAAGCTGTGTGAATATCGGGACTGCTGTGATTGTTGCTGCCGGATTCCTGAGTGTATCTGCAAACAGTATGGCGGAAACTTCTGCACAAAGAACACTTGTAAAGTGGTTTATGCCACCATTGGTATTTTCACCATTGTACAGATTCAGCGCAATGTCCAGATGCTGATTCCGGCTTATGATTTCTGCATTCCGGATAAAGAGTGCGTGACCACATCGGATAATCCCTGTGAGCTGTTCAGCCGCATCGATTTCCCAACCAATGAGTTTTTCCCGCCTAAGGTCACGGATCTCTGCGGAGAGGACCACGGCTGCTGCTGTTGCAAACCTAGATCATAATAGGGATATAGAAAATAGGAAAGCCTGGGGGATATATCCCCCAGGCTTTTTACTGTGCTGGAAAAATAGTAGAAGAGAATAGCCATAAAAGGGCGCTGGTTACACAACGAGGGGGTTAGTTGAAGAAACAGGGGAGATCTGCTATAATAACAAGAACTTCCAGCGACAGAGAAATTAGAAATAGTATCAGAAGGCCGTTTCATGCAATGATATGGATAAGGCTTTTTGAAAGGAGATAGGAAAATGGCAAAAGTAACCTTGATTTCGTATACGCCCCAGCCGGAAAAAACGGTGGCTTCCGCGGCTAAATTGTGCTATTCCCCTGTGTCTATTGAAGAGATCCAGGAGGGGCTGACAGAGGAAAAGACGGCGGCGTTTGTGGATATGCTGGCGGAAATTGGCCATGAAAGCCCCATTGAGCACGCCAGCTTTACGTTTGGGATAGAAGGGGTTTCCCGTTCCTTGTTGGCGCAGATTACCCGGCACCGTTTGGCTTCCTATAGCGTTCAGAGCCAGAGATATGTGAAGGAAAGCATGTTTGAATTTGTCCTTCCTCCTGAGATCGAAGCGATGCCCGAGGCCAAGGAGGAGTTTTTGCGCGCTATGGAGGAGGACCAGCGCCATTATGACAGATTAACGGAGATCCTCACAGAAAGGCATATCCCGGAGTTTTTGGCCCAGGGGAAACCGGAAAAAGAAGCCCGTCGACTGGCCTCTAAAAAGGCCATTGAAGACGCCCGTTTTGTCCTGCCCAACGCCTGTGCCACTAAAATGGTTTGCACCATGAATGCCAGGAGCCTCATGAATTTCTTTACCCACCGTTGTTGCAACCGGGCGCAGTGGGAGATCCGGGAATTGGCGACAGAAATGCTCCGTTTGGTATTGGAAGTGGCTCCTAACCTATTTAAGAACGCAGGCCCCGCCTGCCTGCGCGGCGCCTGCTCAGAGGGCAAGATGAGCTGCGGCAAGCAGAAGGAAGTACGCGCCAAATTTACGGGAATGAAGGAGAGCGTACAATGAGCAAAGGAAAACTTGTGGTCATAGAGGGCTTGGACGGCAGCGGGAAGGCTACGCAGACCGGGTTGCTGTTTGAAACGCTGTTATCCCAGGGCCGGCAGGTAAAAAGGCTTTCTTTTCCGGATTACCGGCAGCCTTCCTCTGCGTTGGTCAAGATGTATCTTTCCGGAGAGTTTGGCGGGGATCCTTCCGCAGTCAATGCTTATGCCGCTTCCTCCTTTTATGCGGTGGACCGGTACGCAAGCTACCTGAAATTCTGGAAAGAGGATTACGAGCGGGGGGGGCTGTTTCTGGCAGACCGCTATACCACATCCAACGCCATTTATCAAATGGTAAAAAGCGGCCGGGAAGATTGGAATAATTATCTCGATTGGCTGCAAGACTATGAATATGGGAAATTGGGGCTTCCCAGGCCGGACTGCGTTTTATATCTGGATATGCCCACGGAGATTTCTCAAAAACTGATGAGCAAGCGGTATCAGGGGGATGAGAGTAAAAAAGACCTGCATGAGAGCAATGTGGAATTTTTGCGCCAGTGCAGGGAAGCGGCATTGTATTCCGCCAAGCGCTTGAGATGGCATGTCATTGCCTGTGCAAAAGATGGGATACCCCGGACGATAGAGGAGATTCATCATGATATATGCGACGTATGGAAGGGAGTTTGGAAAGACGGATGTTAGATTTTCACAGTCCCGTTTTGGATGACCAGTCCTGGGCTGCGCCTATCCTGCAAAAGACAGGCTATCTGGGATCGGACGGCGCTTTTGGTACGATGTTTGTATGGAGAAAGGCTTATCGGACCCAACTGAGCCAGTATGGAACTTTTGTGATGCGGCGGTATGGAGACCGGTATGGCGTTCCGCTTGGGGAAGGGAATTTTACCCAGGCCATAGAAGAGCTCCGCAAAGACGCCAAAGAACGGGGAATTCCATTTGTATTGACGGGGGTTACCCAGGATGCGAAAGAAAAACTCATAGATTTGTTCCCAGGAAAATTTACCTTTGAAGAAGACAGGGATTCCGCAGATTACCTGTACCGTTCAGAAGATCTCATTCATCTGTCCGGCAAAAAGTACCACGGCAAACGAAACCATATTTCAAAATTTCAGCGCCAATATTCCTGGAGCTATGAGGATTTGACAGACGCCAATATGGAGGAATGCCAAGCCTTGGCGAAGGAATGGTGCGTGCAAAATGGATGCAGCGAAGAAAACGGTTTGGACAAGGAAGCATGTGCCCTTCGGGAATCCTTTGTCCATTTTCAGGACCTTGGCTTTACCGGCGGATTGATCCGGGTGGAAGAAAAACCGGTGGCTTTTACCATGGGGGAGGCCATTCATGATCAGGTTTATGTGGTGCACTTTGAGAAGGCTTTGTCCAGTTACGCCGGATCTTATACCATGATCAATCGGGAATTTGCGACTCAAAGGCTATCCGGCTATCCGTATATCAACCGGGAAGAGGATATGGGGCTGGAAGGTCTGCGCAAGGCGAAGCTTTCCTATTATCCCGCTATTCTGCTGGAGCGGTTTACCGCCCGTTGGGAGGAATAGCGGTGGAGCATATTGGCTTTGCCGGCCAGAAAGACCGGGAGGCGCTCAGATACCTGTGGCTAGAGAGTTTTGAGGATACCCCGGAAGCGGTGGATTTTTTTCTGTCAAACTGGTTGCTTCCCGGCAACTGCGTGGCGGCCTGGGACCGGGGAAAATTGGTGGCGGCCCTTTATCTTTTGCCTGGTGTGTGGCAGGAGGAGGGGAGACGATATCCGGCGCAGTACATTTATGGAGCAGCCACGGCTCCGGCCTTCCGCGGACGAGGATGGATGGGACACGTGCTTGCTTTTGCAGACTCCACTGCGGCGAGGAAAAGAGGGGCGCAGGTTTCCTGCCTTCTTCCGGCAAATGCTTCCCTCTATCCATTTTATGCCCAATATGGATATGAGACGGTTTTTTATACCCGTATGGTGGACAAAGGGCGAAAAGAGCTGGAAAATTTGACAAACCGGAAAAAAAGGACGCCTGCAAGTATTTCCCCAACCCCTTTATGGGACATCCGGGAGGCCAGCATGTCCAAAGAGACAGGCATCCAGTGGGAAGAAAAAATGGTAGAATATGCCATTAATATCAACCGCCTATACGGCGGGCGGCTTGTCCGCACTGACAGCGGATATGCGCTCTATCGGCAAGAGAAAGATCTGGCCGAAATATTAGAGTGGAGATGTTTCGGGTGTGAGGAAGAACTCCTGACAGCTTTATTAAAGGATACGAACGCACAAACCTTCTGTTTCCGCTTATCTGCAGAGGATACACTATTTCCTGGAGAGGGAAACTTGGTCCCTTTTGGAATGAGCAAAACCTTGTATCCGGGATTATCCATAGGAAACCCTCAAGGGAAAAAACCTTATTTAGGGCTGACTTTGGATTGACATATTTGGTAAATACGGGTAGTATTAAAGTTAAGAAAAGACAGAATATCCCATAGATGGGATGGATTTGGACGAAAAAGGGAGCTTGTGGGAATGATCTATGTATTTCTTGCGGAAGGCTTTGAAGAGATCGAAGCCCTCGCCACTGTCGATGTACTGCGCCGTGGGGAACTGGATGTTTGTACCGTAGGAATCGGGGGAAAACAGGTGACAGGGGCGCATGGGATTACCGTGGAAGCGGATATCCTGGAGAAAGATGTGTCCACAGACCCGCTGGAAGCAGTGGTGCTGCCGGGAGGTATGCCCGGCACGCTCAACCTGGAAAAGTCCCCTATTGTGCAGGCGGCGGTGCGGTATGCGGCGGAAAATCACCTGCTTGTAGCCGCTATTTGTGCGGCACCTTCTGTTTTGGGGCATATGGGTTTATTGGAGGGAAAACAGGCCGTTTGTTTTCCAGGCTTTGAGAACCAGCTCACAGGGGCAAAGGTATCCAGCCGGCCGGTATGTGTAGATGGGAATATCGTCACCGGGCGCGGGCCTGGGGTATCGATAGAGTTTGGTTTGACACTGGTCAGTCAGCTTAAGGGAGCCAAAACGGCAGAAGCTATTAGGATGTCGATGCAATGTATGTAAAAGATATCAGGGTGGTTAAGAACCATTTGAGAGCAAAATATAAGGCGACCCGGAGAGAGATGAACCCGAAACGGAAACAGGCGATGGATGCGGAGATCCAGAGCCGGGTGTTATCCCTGCGTCAATACGCAGAAAATTCTCTGGTATTCACCTATGTTTCCAAAAATATTGAAGTGGATACCTTTGCCATTATGAGGGCGGCATGGGCCAACCATAAAAAAGTAGCGGTTCCCCGGTGTGTTCCTGGAGTTGTTGATATGGAATTTTATTTAATCCAGGGAGAAGAGGATCTGGAACCGGGAGCCTTTGGCGTGCTGGAACCAGTGCCGGAACGCTGTGTCAAGGTGACGGATTATACAGAGGGCTTGTGTGTCGTTCCCGGATTGAGCTTTGATGCCGAAGGGTACCGGCTGGGGTATGGAAAAGGATATTACGACCGGTTCCTTTCCCAGTTCCGCGGGGTCACAGTGGGGATCTGCTATACTAGTTGTACCCAGTGGAAGCTGCCCCACGGGCGGTATGATAAGCCTGTCAATTTACTGATTACAGAAAAATATATTCGAAGGACTTCACCATAAAAGAAAAAGCCTCCATCCGGAGGCTTGGGAAAAGGTTAGCAACAGCAGCATACCAGACAGATCACTAATAACAAAAGAAGACAAGAGTTGTTACCGCAACCGCACATGATATTCACCTCGCTTTTGTTTGATCTGTTCTATCATATGCAAAGGGCAGGCAAGGGTGACAGGAAAACTGCTGTTTTTCTGTATAGTATAAAAAGCCAAAGGGCTTTCTTTTTTGACTTGTCCAAAAAACGGGAGGATGACAGATATGAATGAGGATCTCAACCGAAAGGAGCAGGAGGGGAATCCATCTGATAACAGAAAGATTCCACCGCAGCGCCCTCAAGGGCGTCCCGGGCAGTCTGCTCCATCCTTTGAACAGAAACGGCAGGAAAAAATCAAGAACTTCCAGCTGAATCTACAGGAACAGGATTTAGAACCGGAGGAAACAGCTCCAAATGGGCATTCAGCACCTATTCCACCTGTGCCTGAAATGAATTTGAATAGTCACAGTACCCCTGCTCCCCAGCCAGTGGAAATGCCGTTGAGCAAAGAGGAAAAAAAGGAACTTCGCAAGGCCCAAAAAGCGGAGAAAAAGCGGAAAAAACAAAAAGCCAAAAAGAACGGATGCCTCTTTAAGATTGTCTGGCTGATTATGATTATGCTTGTATCAGTAGTGCTGGCACAGTACATACTGGTAGGCGTGAACGATATGTTGGCAATTAACCGCCAGGAATCCACCGTTACCGTGGATATTCCTTCGGGGTCTTCCTTAGACGATATCGCGCAGATCCTGACGGAAAAGCATGTGATAGACCGGCCGGATTTCTTTAAGCTGTACGCCATAGTGACACGCAGCGCTCAGAGCCGTACGTTTACCAAAGGCACTTTTGATATGCAGACCAATATGGATTATGAGGCGATTATTAATTATATCCAGACGCAGAGTAATCGTAAGGATACAGTCTCTGTCACTTTCTACGAAGGCGAAACCATTATGCAATATGCGGAAAAGCTGGAAGAGAATAATGTCTGCAAGAAAGATGAATTTCTAGAGATATGTAATTCAGATCAATTTGATGAGGACTATGAGTTCCTCCAGGAAATCACCAATCAGGATCAGAGGTATTACAAACTGGAAGGGTACCTTTTCCCGGATACCTATGAATTCTACGAGGAAGAGGACCCGGTAGATACTGTCAGCCGTATGTTGAGTAACTATAACAAGAAGATTTATACAAAAGAGAGAGTTAAAGGTTATGAAGAACAGATGAGCATTGCGGATCTGGCCCAGGAAAAGGGTATGACCACACAAGATCTGTTGACTTTGGCTTCTATGGTACAGGCGGAAGCGGCGGACAAGGAAGATATGAAAAAAGTAGCCGGCGTATTCCTCAACCGTCTGCAATTTGGCGCCGAGTATGATATTTATACTCTGGATTCTGACCCGACAGTATTTTATCCTTATAAAAAGAATACGGTTCCAGAGGGATTTGTCAGCGCCTACAGCACGTATGACAACCAGGGGCTCCCATCTGGCCCCATCTGTAACCCGGGTATGGATGCAATCAATGCAGTGTTGAATCCAGATACTACCAAAAACTTATATTTCTGTCATGGTACCGATGCAAATGGCAACCAAGTGGCGTTATATGCGAAAACAAAAGCGCAGCATGAGCGGAATCTGAAATCGCTGGGACTGGCGTAAACCGCCCAGGTTATGAGATACCGTAAAAGTTGCTCTGTGCAGGGGAGTTCCCCTCCAGAGCAACTTTTTATATCCAAAGGATGGAAAAATGAGAGCAACCAAGAGGAGTGTGTCAGCATCATGGAAACAAAGACAGCACCAATGGAAATATTGGCCCCGGCAGGGGACTGGGAACGATTGGAAGCAGCCCTGGATTACGGGGCCCATGCGGTTTATCTAGCCGGAAAAGAATTTGGAATGAGAAGCTCCCCGGACAATTTCGACCGGGAAGCGCTGGAAAAGGCGGTGGCGCTGGCCCATAGCAAGGGGGTCCGCGTATACCTCACCTGCAATACCCTGCCGCGCAATCAGGAGATCCAACGGCTGCCCTGTTTTTTGGAAGAAAGCGCCCGAGCGGGGGTGGACGCGTTTATTCTTACAGATTTAGGGGCGTTATCGATCGCGAAACGGGTGGCGCCGCAGGTCGATGTCCACATTTCCACGCAGGCGGGTGTGGTAAACTATGAGACGGCCCGGGCTTTTTGGAATATGGGGGCCAGCCGTGTTGTCCTGGCCAGAGAACTTTCCCTGGAGGAGATTGCGGAGATACGCCAAAAAACCGACCCAAAACTGGAGATAGAAGCTTTTGTACACGGCGCCATGTGCGTTTCCTTTTCCGGACGCTGCCTGATTTCCAATTATTTGACCGGGCGGGACGCTAACCGTGGGGAATGCGCCCAGCCGTGCCGCTGGAAATATCAGCTGGTGGAGGAAAAACGGGAAGGCCAGGCTTTCCCGATTATGGAGGCCGACGGCGGGACATACTTTTTTAATTCCCGGGACCTGTGTATGATTGAATACATTCCACAACTAGCGGAAGCGGGTGTAACCAGCCTGAAAATTGAGGGGAGAGCCAAATCTGCGTATTATGTGGCGGTGACCACAAACGCATACCGGCATGCCTTGGACGATTATTTACGGCAGGGAAAGGATTGGCAGCTCGCTCCCTGGATCCGGGAAGAGGTGGAAAAAATCAGCCATCGGGAATACCATACCGGCTTTTATCTGGGTGACGAGCCGGGACAGGTTTACCACAACGGAGGGTATATCCGGCAATATGAGGTGGCGGCCGTATGCGAGGACTATCAGGACGGCGTGGCGAAGCTTTCCCAGCGAAACCGATTTTTCCGGGGAGCGGAACTGGATGTATTGGAACCAGGGGGGATTCCATTTGTTGTCCGGGCGGAAGAACTTTATAATGAAGATCATGAACCTATTGAAAGCGCGCCGCACGCCACCCAGACGGTCTATATGCCGGTAAACCGCCCGATTGCCAAAGGGGCGTGGCTGCGCTGTAAGAGGGAAGATAGATAAATACATGATGGACCGTGTTTTTTCTGAATCAAGGCGTATGGACAGAATTATAAAAATAGCAATGCATCGAACGGTTTCCGTTCGATGCATTTTTTATGGAACGCTTTTCTGTAAAAAAGAAGGACTTATTGACTTTACCTATGTATGATTTTCTATAAAAAACGAAAACTTAAATATATCTAGTAAGTTTTTGATAACAGGAACAGGAGAGGTCCTCTCCTGTTCATAAGGTTAAAATCATAGAAAAAAAGGTGGAGAAAAATGAACCGGTTACAAAAGAGATCCCTTGCACTATTTTGTATTTTGATGGCGGGCACGGTAGGGTTGATGTGCCGCCTTTACTTCCTCACAATGGAGGATGATTTACAGGCGGCAGCTACCAGCCAGAGTTCTTATCAGCTTAATGTTTCTAAATTAAGGGGGGCGATTTACGACCGCAACGGGTTTCCTCTCACAGGGCAGGACCACACCACGATCGCGGCGGTATCCCCTACGGTAGAAGCGGCCAACTTTCTCTCAGAAACATTGCCTGAGGAAGAAAAGGAATCGGTATTTACCCTGTTGTCAGCCGGAAAGCCTTTCCTAATTAAACCAAAATATAACGCCGTATGGTCATCGGAAGGAATCCACACTTTTTCCGTAAGCGAACGGTATCGGACACCACAAACGCTATCCCATATCATTGGATACCTGGATGGGAGCGGGACGGGGATTTCTGGACTGGAAAAGTCATATGACGAGTATTTATCCCAAACAGGGGCCCAGATTTCAGTGCGATATCCAGTAGATGCCCTCAACCGCATTTTACCTGGCGAACAGGAACTGATTTCCGATACCTCCGATTTGGCTGCAAAAGGGATAAAACTTACTATAGACGCAGATGTCCAGCGTATTGCGGAAATCGCTTCCAATAATTATATCAAGCGCGGTGCCGTGGTAGTGGCGGAAGCGGGAAGCTGCGATCTGCTGGCAGTTGTCAGCCGTCCTGATTTTTCGCCCACCAACCTTTCCGCAGTTTTAAACCGTGAGGATTCTCCTCTTTTAAACCGGGCCCTCTCCGCCTATAATTTGGGATCGGTATTTAAGCTGGTACCGGCTTCTGTAGCGCTGGAAGAGGGGATATCTCCAGAAGGAACCTATCATTGTACCGGCAGTATTGAAGTAGACGGCGCCACTTTTCACTGTATCAATGGAACCGCCCATGGGGATGTGGATATGGACAAAGCCATCGCCTATTCCTGCAACTGCTATTTTATCCATTTGGCACAGCAAATAGGAGGAAAAAAACTACTGTATGAGGCCCAAAATTTGGGATTTGGAGAAGCTGTTGAACTGGCTCCGGGAATGGAATCCGCAGCCGGGGTACTTCCCAGCGAACGGAATCTGTCCAATCACAGGGCATTGGCAAACTTCTCTTTTGGACAGGGGGAATTGACCGCTACCCCAATCCAGATTACAGCGCTGATTAATGCTGTCGTATCCCAAGGGGAGTATACGCAGCCAAGGCTGGTACAGGGGCTGGTAGATGAAGAAGGAACATTCCAGGAAGAGTATCCAGTAAAAGAACCTGCGAGGGTTTTACAAGCGTCCACAACGGAAAAAATCATGGAGTATATGCGTTCCTCTGTGGAATTCGGGACCAGCTCCCAAGGAAAACCGGAAAAAGGGGGGGCGGGCGCAAAAACCGCCACCGCGGAGACCGGTGTAAAAATAGGGGACGAGGAATTGGATCAGGCATGGTATGCAGGTTTTTATCCCGCTCAAAATCCCAAATATGTGATTGTGGTATTTGCTGAAGACGGGGAAGGAGGAGGCCGCAGCTGCGGCCCCGTATTCAAGCAGATAGCGGATCAACTGCATTATAAAGGGATGGCTTAAAAACATTGCATCTTTTCTCCCGGCAAGGTACAATAGCAGATGTAAACAGTTTATGGGGACTGTATGTTATTTTGAGAAAAAACGCTTGCAGGGGGAAAAGATGCTTCAAGTATTCCTGGTGGGATGCGGCGGCTTTATAGGAGCCTGCTGCCGTTATTTGTTATCTTTAGGGTTCCAGCGCTGGGATTTCCAAGGGTTTCCAGTGGCCACATTGCTGGCAAATGTAATAGGGGCGTTTTTCATGGGATTTATTACTGCCCTGTTTTCCCAATGTTTTCCTGATAAAAAAGGGCTTCAGCTTTTTCTTACCACGGGGACTTTGGGAGGATTCACCACATTTTCGACCTTTAGCTTGGAAACGGTGAACCTCTATCAGTCGGGGCATTGGGGACAGGGCAGTATATACCTGTTGATGAGCATAGGGGGATGTTTGTCCGGTATCTTATTAGGACGGTTGGCGGCCAGCTGGTTATTGTCCCGTATAGGGTGAGGGAAGTTTTCTGGGGAGAATGTCGAAAGGAAGATTGACAAGCTTTGGTTTAAGGATTATAATAAACCCGTTCATCCAAGATATTCGGATCGGCATAGAAGGGAATAGGATTTTATTCCATAGATGCAGAGAGAGAGCCACTTTTGGTGAAAGGCTTTCCGTTTTGGAAAAAGTCCGGCCAACCTGGAGCCCTGGGGCGACGAGCCGCAGCGTATCTTCTGCGTTAAAGAATTTGAGTGGCGTTTTGAAAAAAGCGCAATTTGGGTGGTACCACGGCTTCCTCCGTCCCAATGTGGACGAGGGGGAGTCTTTTTTGTGTATGGAAAACAGAAAGTAGGATGTGTGTAACATGGAATGGACTGGATTAAACGAACTGAGAGAAAAGTTTCTCTCCTTTTTTGAATCAAAGGGGCATTTGCGTTTGGGCAGCTTCCCGTTGATCCCGAAAGACGACAAAAGCCTGCTGCTGATTAACTCCGGCATGGCGCCGATGAAAAAGTATTTTACTGGAGAAGTGACGCCGCCCAGAAAGCGGGTTACTACCTGCCAGAAATGTATCCGTACGCCGGATATTGAACGGGTAGGGATTACCGCCCGCCACGGTACCTATTTTGAGATGCTGGGCAATTTCTCCTTTGGCGACTACTTCAAGCATGAGGCTACCGCCTGGGCGTGGGAGTTCTGCACACAAGTGCTGGAGCTGCCTGTGGACAAGCTTTGGGTTACCATTTATCAGGATGACGACGAGGCTTTCGATATCTGGACCAAAGAGGTGGGTGTCGCCCCGGAACGCATTGTGCGGATGGGAAAAGAAGATAACTTCTGGGAACATGGCTCCGGTCCCTGCGGCCCCTGTTCGGAAATTTATTTTGACCGCGGGGAAAAGTATGGGTGCGGTTCTCCCAACTGCGGGGTAGGTTGTGAATGCGACCGCTATGTGGAATTCTGGAACCTGGTATTTACCCAGTTTGAAAACGACGGAAATAACAACTATACTCCTTTGGAACATCCCAACATCGACACCGGAATGGGTTTGGAACGTTTGGCCTGTATCATGCAGGGGGTGGACAACCTCTTTTTGGTAGATACTGTGCAGAATATCATGAAACACATCAGCCGGATCGCGGGTGTCCAATATGGGGAAGGGGAAAAGAGCGATATCTCCCTGCGTGTGATTACCGACCATATCCGCAGTACTACTTTTATGATCGGCGACGGGGTACTGCCCTCTAATGAAGGCAGGGGCTATGTGCTGCGCCGCCTGTTGCGCCGTGCGGCCCGCCATGGCAGGTTGCTGGGGATCAACAAGCCTTTCCTGGCTGAGGTGTGCGACACAGTCATTGAAGAAAACAAGAATGCTTATCCAGAACTGGTGGAAAAGCGGGATTATATCAAAAAACTGGTTAGTGTGGAGGAAGAAAGCTTTGCGAAAACCATCGACCAGGGCATGCAGATGCTCAATACCCTGATGGATACCGCGGACCTGGATGTTATTTCGGGAGAAGATGCTTTCCGGCTGAATGATACCTACGGGTTCCCGCTGGATCTCACCAAGGAAATCCTGGCGGAGCGCGGTATGAAGGTAGACGAAGAGGAATTCAGCCGCCTGCTGAAGGAGCAGCGGGACCGTGCCCGTGCGGCTAGAAAGAATGCGGGAGCGGATGCCTGGCTCAGCGACCAGGCAGATCTGGAAGGGGTTGAGCCCACCGAGTTTTTGGGATACCGCCAGATGGATACCCCCGCGGTGGTTAAAGCCATCATTAAGGATGGGCAGAGAGTGGACCATGCCAACGCAGGGGATGAAGTGGTGATCGTATTAGACCGCACCACGCTCTATGCGGAAAGCGGCGGACAGGTAGGAGACACAGGCGTTATCGGTTCTGTGGATACCGCAGTGGATGTGATCAATACAACGAAAAACCACAACGGGATTTTCCTGCATCAGGCTAAAGTAAAGGCGGGCATGATTTCCTGCGGGGAATCTGTGAGCGTACAGGTGGACAGTGTGCGCCGGCGCAGTATCATGCGCAACCATACCGCGGCACATCTTTTGCAGGCGGCCCTGCGCAGTGTGCTGGGTACCCATGTGGAGCAGGCTGGCCAGTTGGTAAACGGGGCGCATGTACGTTTTGACTTTACTCATTTTTCCGCATTAACTTCAGAAGAGATTTCCAAAGTAGAAAACTTGGTCAATCAAAAGATTTTGTTCAGCATTCCAGTGGTAACCCGCGAAATGCCCATTGAGGAAGCCAAAAAGCTGGGAGCTATGGCTTTGTTTGGAGAAAAGTATGGCGATGTCGTCCGGGTAGTCAGCGTGGGGGATTTCTCTATTGAATTTTGCGGAGGCACCCATGTGGACAATACGGCCAAGCTGGGGTTGTTTAAAATTATTTCTGAAAGCTCCGTGGCATCGGGTGTGCGCCGGATTGAGGCTGTCACAGGGATTGGGATGATAAACCTGGTCAATGAGATGCAGAACACCATCCAGGAGGCTTCCGCCGCTTTGAAGCTGGGAAATTCCAACGATCTGGTACATCGTTGTAACCAGTTGACCGCCGACTTGAAGGAGAAGGATCGGATTATTGAGCAGCTGCGTGGAAAGATGGCGGCTGATCAGGTAAACCAACTGTTCGCTCAGGCTAAGACAGCCCAGGGAGTGCGGTTTATCACATCTTCCTTTACAGGGACTACCCCGGATGCCCTGCGGTCTATGTGCGATAAAATCCGGGATCAGGCGCCAGACTGCGTGGCGGTGCTGGCGGCTGTGAATGGGGAAAAGGTTACATTCGCGGCTACCGTGGGTAAAGAAGCCCAGGGAAAGGGAGCCCATGCGGGCAATATCGTGCGTGCGGTTGCCAAGATAGCCGGCGGTAACGGCGGAGGAAAACCGGATATGGCGATGGCCGGGGGAAAAGATCCGTCTATGGTAGAAAAAGCGCTGGAAGCAGTGGAAACCGTACTATCAGATATGGTAAAATAAGAAAAGGTGAAAAAGGGAGAAAAAGCGCTTCTTTTTCTCCCTGCCTTGATGAACAAGTGATGCAGGAAAGAGGTGTAGACTGATGGATTGTATTTTTTGTAAAATTGCTGCGGGAGAAATCCCTTCTAACAAGGTTTATGAAGATGATCAGGTCGTGGCCTTTTATGATCTGGACCCTCAGGCACCGGTACATGTTCTGTTGATCCCAAAGGAACACATTGGTTCTGCCAATGAGCTCAACGAACAGAACAGCGGGGTGGTGGCCCATATTTATTTGGTCGCGGCCCAGCTTGCCCGTCAGCTCAAGCTCGATAAGGGATACCGTATTGTCAATAACTGCGGGGAAGACGGCGGCCAGACAGTGCAGCATTTGCATTTTCATTTGTTGGGCGGGCGTTCCATGAAGTGGCCTCCGGGCTGATCCGGAAAACGTGAATCAAGAATAGGAAAGATGGTTGAATCAATGAGTCGAGTTTATAAAATGACCATAGCGGGTTGTGAACGGGATTTGCCGTTGTGCCCAGTGGACGATAAATTGGATATCGCTGCATTTATCATGTTTGGCGATGTGGAGCTGACAGAGAAAGCCGCGGCTGCCCTGTTGGAAAAGTGCCCGGAACATGATATTGTGATCACAGCGGAAGCAAAGGGCATTCCACTTTGCTATGAAATGGCCCGCCAGGGATGCCGCAAATATGTGGTAGCGCGTAAGAGTGTCAAGCTGTATATGCGTAATCCCATTAAGGTGGAAGTGAAGTCCATTACAACCGCGAAACAGCAGGTACTGTATTTGGCGGAGGAGGATTATCAGTCTTTGAAGGGAAAACGGGTTCTGATTGTAGATGATGTGATCAGTACGGGAGAATCCCTTTCCGCTTTGGAAAAGCTGGTACAGGAAGCCGGCGGAAACATTGTGGGCTGTGCCAGCGTATTGGCAGAAGGAGACGCGGCAAACCGGAAAGATATTATTTTCCTGGAGCCGCTGCCTCTGTTTGTCAAATAAAAAGTTTGTCTTATTGAGGAGAAAGGGAATTTCTTTTTTTCAGAAAATTATGAGGAAAAGAAATTCCCCGCAATCTGCAAAAGGATTGGAGAAATGATTATGAAGCGGCCGCTTGCACTGGTAGGTTTTTCATATCTGCTTGGTCAGGCAGCCGCTGTTTTCTTTGGGGAAAGTATTTCTTGGTATCTGGCGGCGGGATGCTTGTTATTCTTTGTGGTTTCTCTTTTGATTCCCCGCCTGCGCAGGGAAAAGGCTGTGCCCATCGCCTGTATAGCCGCCGGGATGGCGTGCATCGCATATGGCTTGGGACAGATGTGGCTGGTGCGGCCGGTGGAGTTTCTGGACGGCCGGGATATGGAGATCTCCGGCTCCATCTGTGAGTTGCCCTATCAGAAAGACGGGCGTTACTATTATGAGATCCAGACGGATCGGGTGGAAATAGAAGGGGCGCCTCAGTCCATCCATATTCGGATTACCGCTACCCATGCGCTGGATGCCGGCGTATATGACCGGGTGACGGGCAAGGTCCGCCTTTTTGTCCCGGAAAGGGGAAGCGGGCTGGATTCCGCCGCTTACTACCAATCCAAAGGAATCCGGCTGACCGGTTTTCTCTATGAGTATGAGCCGTTTTCCATCCAATCCCCGGATCATTACCCTCCCTATTATTACGCCTTGAAAGCCCGGGAGGAAATTCTTCATCGCATACGGTTACTGTTTCCTTCGAAACAGTCGGGGATGGCCGCCGGGGTGTTGCTGGGCGCAAAAGAGCAGATGACGCAGGAAACCCAGGAGGATTTCCAGAGAATAGGGGTTTCCCATCTGCTGGCAGTATCCGGTTTGCACATGGCCGCTGTTACCCAATGCCTGCTGCATCTTTTCCTGTTCCTACGCTTGCGCAGGCGGATGGCGGCGGGGTTGTCTATCATTGGAGTGATAGCATTTATGGCGGTCACCGGATTTTCCCCTTCCGTGATGCGCGCGGGCCTCATGTCCATTCTGATGCTTTTGGGGATGATGATATATAGGGAACCAGATTCTCTCAATTCCTTAGGGGCGGCTGTTGGGATTCTCACTGTAGCCAACCCCTTTGCGGCGGGAGATGTAGGGCTGTTGTTATCCTTTGCCTGTACCTTAGGCATCCTTTTAGTTTCCGGGAAGCTTTTAAACCAATGGAATCAAAAAGTGGTATCCCGCATTTCCCACGGAAAACGGATATGGAAATGGATCGGCGATTCTGCGGCAGTTACAGTATCCGCCACACTGTTTACAATCCCGGTTATTTTGCTTACTTTCCAGGAGTTTTCCCTGGTATCGATTCTTGCCAATTTGTTGCTGGTAGGGCCTGCTATGTTGATGATGATAGGGACAATGGCCGCGGTTCTCTTATCTTTTACGGGCGTGGTTTCCTTTTTGGCAATGCCTTTTCTATTCCTTTCCAGCCTGCTGATTCAATATCTGCAGGCGTGTGCTTCCTGTTTGGCTGACATTCCCTTTGCGAGCCTATCGGTGGGAGAAGACTTTCTATTGTTATGGCTTATGGGGACGCTGGTACTGCTGGCAGTGGTCTGGTGGTCTCCTACACGCTCTAATCGGAGGATAGCGGCATGGTTTAGCTGTTTGCTCCTGATTTTTGGAGGCGTATGCCAATGGGTGTTCCACAGGAATTCTGTGGAGGTCGCTATTTTGGACGTGGGGGACGGATGCGCCGTGACACTCTCCTATCAGGGGCATGGGGCTGTGATCTCCTGTGGAGGAGGCCGTTATGCGCCCGAGGCGGTACAACGGCATTTCCGGGAGAAGAATGTGCACAGTTTGGATTATATGGTACTTCCCAGTATAGAACAGGAAGGTAACCAAGGGGCGTATCAAGTTATTTTGTCATATCCTCCCCGATTGCTGGAGTTGCCGGAAGAAGCGAAGAAAGAAGAACGGCTTTGGAACAGTATGCATGTAGCGCAAGAGGCGGCAATGGTGAGCGGCCAAACACAAGTAGACCTGTGGGGAAAGGCTTCTGTTTATACGGATATGAAAAACGGGTATACACACTTGTCAATAGGGGATCTTCAAATAACCGTTGACCCTACAGGGAAAGCGGAGACACCGGGGCTGGATAGCCATTTTTATATCACAGGGGTTCCAGACGCAAGGGGAGGGGAAATCTCCAGCCAATACGCTGTATTTTCGGTCAGCGAGGAAACAGCCAGAGAAGGGATTGTTCGTTATACGCCACAGGCCGGGGAAATCTTTGTCACCGGTGGGCAGGGAAACCTTGTTTTAGAACAGGATTCCAGCGGGGCGGTCAGTATAAGGAGGGAATAAGAATGCCTCAGATTAAAGAAACAGATTTAAAAAAGCAGATTCGGGAAAAAACTTTTGACCGGCTTTATGTGCTCTATGGGGAAGAAAAGTATCTCATTAAACACTACACAACGCAGATGGTACAGAAGATTTTGGGAAAAGGATATTCGGATTTTAATTTTCAGTCTTTTCCTTCAGGCATCAGCGATGTGGATAGTATCGCGGATGCAGTGGAGGCCCTGCCGATGCTGGCGGATCGCAAGTGCGTTGTGGTGCATGATCTCAATGTGGAAACGCTGCCGGCTTCGGGACTAAAAAAGCTTTATGAACTTCTGGAGGACTTGCCGGAAACTACTGTACTCATTGTGAGCCAGTCTACCCTGGAGATGGACGTAAAAAAATCGGCCAAATGGAAGAAGTTTCTTGCGGCCGCGCAGAAAGCTGGCTGTGTAGCGGAACTATGCAAACGGGATACTCCGACACTGGAAAAACAACTGGTAGGATGGGCGGAAAAAAGGGGAAATACCCTAAGTCGGGCCGATGCGGGTTGGATGATACAGCTTTGTGGGGAAGACCTCTTGGTATTAAGCCAAGAAATGGAAAAGCTGTGCGCATTTGCCCAAGGGAGGGAAATTACCCGGCAGGATATCGACCAGGTAGTCACGCAGAACTTAGAGACTACGGTATTTGTTTTGTCCAAGGCCCTGGTAGCGGGGCGGTACGACCAAGCGTACCGGCAGTTGGATTTACTGCTTTATCAGAAAGAAGAGCCGGTGATGATCTTGGCGGTCCTCTCGTCTGCCTATGTGGATCTTTACCGGGTAAAGGTGGCGCTGGAAAGCGGCGTAGCGCCTTTCCAATTATCGCAGAGTTTTCCCTATAAGGGGAAAGAGTTCCGTTTGCGAAACGCAGAGAGGGATGTCCGAAACATGTCAATGGAACAATTGCGCCAAAGCCTTCGCCTGATCTTGGAAGCGGATATCCGTTTAAAAAGTTCCCGAGTAGATAACCGGGTGATTTTAGAAGAATTGATTGCTCAGTTGCGTCTGGCGGCTGAAGGGGGAATACACAGGTGATCCGTGTCAAAGAAGCGGTGATTGTGGAAGGGAAATATGACAAAATTAAGCTGTCGTCCCTGATTGATGGATTGATTATTGATACCGGGGGATTTCAGATTTTTAACAATAAGGAAAAGCTGGCTCTCATACGTCGTTTGGCGGACACAAGAGGAATTCTGGTGCTGACAGACAGCGACTCCGCCGGTTTTCTGATTCGGAATCATCTCACCGGTATGATCCCAAAAGGAAAAATCAAACACGCCTATATCCCGGATATCTTTGGGAAAGAACATCGAAAGGAAAAGCCCTCCAAGGAGGGAAAACTGGGAGTGGAAGGAATCCCCCAGGAAATTTTAGCCGAGGTTATCCGTCGGGCGGGTGCAGATTGTGATGTTTCCGAAGAAAAAAGCCGTTCTTTTCGAACGGTGACAAAAGCGGACCTTTTTGAGTGGGGATTTTCCGGAGGCCAGGACAGCCGTAAAAAACGGGTCTCTTTGCTTAAAGAATTGCGTTTGCCGGAACATCTGTCCCCGAATGCCCTGTTGCAGGTGGTCAACTGTCTGATGAGCTATGAAGACTTTTGTGAGGTTGCAAAAAACTTAAAATATTAGCGAAAATCATTGACACCGATCCCAGAAGATGGTATAATACAATCCGCTGAGAATTTATATAAGTTTTCAGGGATATATGCGAGTGTGCTGGAACAGGCAGACAGGCACGTTTGAGGTGCGTGTGTCTATGACGTGTGGGTTCAAGTCCCATCGCTCGCACCACCAGACTGAGTCTGGACGCAATTTGCGTTCTGGACTCAGTTTTTTATTTTGCTTTTTGCTCGCGTTTATGGTGACATCTATTTTGTCATCGCTTCCCAGTGGAGAGCTTCGATACGCGGACCGTGTATGAAGCTCTCTTTTTTGTTATTTTACTTTCATATGGGTCACAGATATCTTTTTGATAGCGTAGAGTGTATAGGGATAAAGGCCAAAATTTGGAACTCAAAAATGAGACAATCCAGATTTTGACCTTTTTATATGAGCCCCTCTGACACTTTGGAGACTGTAGAGTATGAAAACTGATTATAATAATAAAAGAGTAGAGATGACCCATTTCAATGACAAGAATAGCATTGTTGTCAGAGAATAAAAAATATTACGTTTATCCCCAATTTTGTCATGAATGATAACATGTCATATATCAAACACCACAATGGCGTACAAGGAATTTTCCTTGTACGCCATTGTCATTTCTATTGGGATATTAGATGATTAAAAATCATGATTACAATATTTTTTGAATTGTGCGGGGGGCATTCCCAATTTTGCAGTAAAGGCTTTGTAAAAATTTGAGTAATCAGAGAAGCCACATTCTTCTGCCACAGAGGTCACTGCAACTCCTTGCCGGATTAGATGCCGGGCCAGTACAATCCGTTTAGACAGAATATAGTGATAGACAGTAGGATTTATATACTCTTTAAATTTACGGATTAGGTGGTACTTACTTACGAAAAACTCAGAACAGATATCGTCTAGTTTCAGAGGTTCTGTAAAATGTTTGTTAATATACCGGATGGCATCAGGAACAAGCGCTAGTTTCTTTTGTAAATCTGGGAAATTTTGCTGTTCTTTTTGTTTTTCGCATATTTCCCCAACAAAGCAGAGATAAAAAATTTTTGCTGAAAAAGCACCAGTGGAGACTTGTTTTTGGCCAAGGGAATCAGATGGTTGAATATTCCGAGAAGAAAGGAAAAGGATTCTTCTTTCAAATGGATGAGATATCCACTTGTCCCGTTAAAAAGATTTAGCTTTTCTGTAAGGAGCTCTGTGTGATTTTTTAAAGAATGTAGATAGTCTACATTAATCCACAGTACCATCCGCTTGTAGGCGGAACTATCAAAAATAACGGGCCGGTGCATTCTTCCAGGCGGGATTACCAGCAGTTGGCCGGGCTCCAACTCGTAAACTTGATCCTCAATATAATACGTGACGCTGCCATCCAAGAAGAAGTAAACTTCATAAAAATCATGGTTATGAAAGTCTAACGGCTTGAAATAAATCTCCCGATAATAATAGATTTCAAATCCACTCGTTATCATCATTATGCTGGTGTTTGACTGGTTGAGAAGCGAACTGGATCGTCCTTTGCCAGACGGTTCCAGCGTATTGGCTTATTAGGAGCAATTGGTTCTGGCTATGGACCCAGCCTGAAGCGAGTTTTTTCTTCCTGTATGGGATGAAAGCTATGCGCAAAGTGAGCTTCGCGGTTTGTTGGAACGGTATGGCGATGTGGATGAGGAACGGATGTGGGAAAATTTCGAATCCTTTTCTCTTCAGTATTGGAACCCAAAAGATAACCATAGTTTTTCGCACTATTTTATGGTAAAATAAAAAATAACAAAAGTTCGATGAAATAGAAAGGAAACCCCCTATGTATTTTCATTACGGCGAGAGGGAAATAGAATACTTAAAACAAAAGGATCACAAGATAGGAGAAGTGATCCAACGGGTGGGACATATCGACCGGGAGGTGGACCCAGACCTGTTTTCTTCCGTGATCCATCATATTGTGGGGCAGCAGATCTCCACCAAGGCGCAGGCCACCATCTGGAAGAGAATGCGGGAGGCGCTGGGCACAGTCAACGCCGATACTGTTGTGGAAGCAGGGACGGAGGGGCTGCAAAAATTTGGCATCACCTTCCGAAAAGCGGAATACATCATGGAATTTGCCCAAAAGATCCGTTCCGGCATTTTTGACCTGGAAGGCATTTGGAACAAGCCGGATAAGGAAGCGATCAGGGATCTTTCCGCCTTAAAAGGCGTGGGTATCTGGACCGCAGAGATGATTTTGCTTTTTTGTATGCAGCGGCCCGATATCTTCAGCTTTGACGATCTGGCCTTACAGCGGGGACTCCGCATGGTATACCATCATCGGAAAATTGACCGGAAGCTGTTTGAAAAGTACCGCCGGCGGTTTTCCCCCTGTGGGAGTGTTGCCAGCCTGTACCTCTGGGCGGTGGCGGGCGGAGCTATTGAAGGGATGCGGGATTACACTCCCAAAAAGAAGATAGATTCCCGTAAGTCTAAGAAGGGGGGATAAAAATATGCAATATACCAACCGATACCAGTCGCCGCTAGGGGCTATTACTATGGCGAGCGATGGGGAAAACCTGACGGGTCTGTGGTTTGACGGGCAGAAATATTTCGCCGCCGGGATAGACAGACGACAGGAGGAACAGGATCTGCTGGTATTCCAGCAGACAAGGCGGTGGCTGAACGTGTATTTCCAGGGGAAGAATCCAGAATTTTTTCCTCCAATCTCTTTGAAAGGGTCAGCGTTCCGTCTGGAGGTATGGGAGATGCTTAGACAGATCCCTTACGGCCAGGTCATCACCTATAGGGAAATAGCGTGTAGAATTGCGGAAAAGCACAGAGAAAAAAATATGTCAGCACAGGCGGTGGGCGGCGCAGTAGGGCACAATCCCATCTCTATCCTTATCCCTTGTCATAGAGTGGTAGGGACAAACGGAAGTCTGACGGGCTACGCCGGCGGTATAGGCAAAAAAATAAAGCTGCTAACTCTAGAGAAGGTCGACATACAGGCTTTCCGAGTTCCCAAGAAGGGAACGGCGCTGTAAAAAATAACGTTTCAACTTTGGTTATAGCCTATCATAACATAGTCCAGACAACAGCCATCCTAAAAAGTGAGAATAAAATCCAAAGAAATCCAATTTTATGGTGTTCTCTATTTACAAATTTTTTATGATTTTCTTGAAACTTTCACAATGCCTTGATGGTTATGTCACAAAAGCGTTGTAAGATAAAATCAATCCAAAGGATAACAGCCCATCATACAAAGCCGGCAAGAGAGCCGGACCATCAAGAAGTTCCTTTTGAGGACTTTATATATATTTCTTTTCATTTTTTCCTTTCCTTTCAAAAGAGCGCGGAGTTCCCGCGCTCTTTTCTTGTATAAAGAAAGCCACTCGCATGGCGAGTGGTTCAAAAGAAGGCAAATGCGGATGATGAAGAAAGAAAAACTGCTTATGTTGTAACATAAGCTTGCGGTCTGGCAACTGCAAGAACAATGAAGTATGTTCGAGTCACGAAACTGATGGAATCGGCAATGAGAAATGGACGGCTTTCTAAACCATATTAAAAGCCCTGCACGGGAGGATGGCAGCCAGAAATGGGTCGATTTTGCTGAGGCTTTCTGGCATCTGGACTGTGTGTGCAGTCAGAGTCTTGCTGCCTTCACTGAGCGCTATCGCAAATTTTGTAAACGTCATGGCTACAATTTCAGTAGTGTCAAGGCCGCTGAGATACATGCAGGTGCAGATGAACACGCAGTACTGCCCAAATCCCCTTAACGAAGCTGTTAATTCAACAGGCGCTTGACCAACTTATCCAGTATCATTCGATTCGTTCCCTTCCCATCTGGGGGTTTCATGAGAAAAGCCCAGATGGGAAGGGAGTACTATGAGAAAATCCGCAGGTTTTGAAATCGCCCACACTCGTTCTGGACAGTGGCACAATATTTGGCAGCTGTGTATCTTCCGGGAAGGAGTGTGAGATGGGCTGAGTTGAGCCGCAAAGGTTTTGCTATTGGGGCAACTCACCATGGCCAGCCAAGAAAAACATCAGAACCCATACACAATCGAACTGCCGCAGTCCATCATTGATTCCTTCTCTCGGTTTCTTGTACCTGAGATTCAAAAATTCTACGCCAGCGAACAGGAGCAGAAGGAACTGACAACCTAGGAAAACAGATTTTCTGATCGAAGCAAGGAGTGAGGCAAAAAATTAAAGATGGTAGAAAAAGGGCTGTCCTGTTTGGGACAACCCTTTTTCATATGATAAGACAGAAAGGAATAGATTTCTCCTTTAGAGTGATGAGTAGCCGCTTTTTCGTCTCGTCTATGTAATCTGCTTGCAGAATTGTAAAGTAGTAGTTTTATAAAGCAAAACATTATTTTAGTACTTACATACCAAAATAATGCTCACGGTTGACGTGTGTGTGAAATCATGGTACAATACACTCAAAGATCAGAAGTAGGAGGATGAAAACGATGAGAAGCGACGTTCAAAATAAACTCCCAGCCTACTGGAATGTGATCAGAAGTGCAGTCGCGCATGATGATAGCATTGCTGCGATCGTTCTGATAGATAAAGTCAAGAAACGATTCCAAAACCAGAACGCTAAGGCCACTGACGATGAGCTTTATATTTCCTTGTTGGAATCCGCCGACAAACTAAATATCAGAAATCCTTTCCGTGACAAGGAACATTTTATTCTTGTCTACAAGAGTATCGATCAGGTCCGACATGCTGATTTGGAAGGACTCATGGCTCAAATATTATCAACATCCAAGAAGCCTTTGCTCCCCAAAGCGTTGGTAAATGTCTACACAGATCGTTTTGTCTTCCACCCCCAAACGGTTCTCATCGCCGAGGCCGAAAAGTTTGTCCCAAACTTGCAGTCTATAATTGATGAGAACATTAACTCGAAGTTTGTGCTTACGACTCAAAACATGATTTATGCCCGAGTCTTAGAAAACATCTTCGGAAAATATGATAATGTGGAAGTCATTATATCTGACATTTACCGCTATGAGTTCACAAACAGCCGATTCGATCTTATCTTTGCCTGTCCGAACTTTGGCGGCCGGATGCTGTCAGACGACCCAAACTTTATATGTAGAGAATTCGAGATGGTTGCACTAGAGAATCTATTGCTCCACTTGAATGATGGCGGTCGCCTGGTGATTACTCTTCCAGGCCGAATCACCTTTGCGTCTGGAAAGATTAGCGATCTTCGACAGTTTGTTCAGACGACTTATACCATTAGGGAAATTGGAGAACTTCCTGAAGGGACCATATCATATTGCGGCATTAAGGTCTATCTACTGGACCTCGAAAACAATCGGCCGTACGACGACACTGATATTGTTGTCCGGAGATACTCTTCTTCCAAGAAGACCCGCCGAGAGGCGGTCACATCACTAGAAGTGAAAGACGATACCTTTGTCATGCTGTCCGAGCTGGAAGAACAAGGAGACTGGAACATTGATCAGATTTTTGCGCAACAAGACGAGGACTATCAGAACTATCAAAGTTCTAACCTCCGGAAAGATATGATTGGGAATGTTGCAGAGGTATTCCGTGGCAAAGCCATAACCAAGAAAGATCCATCCGGTAACATCGGTATAGTGAACATCTCCAATATAGGCGATTATGAAATTGACTACGCCGGGTTGGAGCACTTGCAGGAAGAGGAACGTAAAGTATTCAACTATCTGCTGCAAGAGGGGGATGTACTTCTTCCTGCCAGGGGAACCGCAATTCGAACCGCTGTGTTTCACTCACAGAGTTATCCATGTATCGCCTCGTCCAATTTGATCGTAATCCGGCCAGACGCCAAGATGCTCGACAGCATCTACTTGAAAATTTTCTTGGATAGCCCTATCGGTAACAAGCTCATTAGCAGCGCCCAACAAGGCACGACTGTGATGAATATCAGCTATCGGGATCTGAAAGTTTTGGAAGTTCCCATCCCCCTGCTAGACACACAGAAAGCGGTGGTCAAGGAGTACCTCGAAGAACTGACGAACTACAAAGAAACTGTAGCTGCAGCTGAAAAACGTTGGACTAAAGTTCTCACCAAGCTTCAGACTTTTTGAAGGAGGAATCGCCCCGTGATGAATGTAGGTGACAAATGCTATATCCTATTCATGCAGCATCATAAAGAGTCCGCATAAGGAGACAGAAATTATGCTAGGAGCAATCATTGGGGATCTCGTAGGTTCCCGTTTTGAATGGAACAATATTAAAACCAAAGATTTTGACTTTCTCACCTATAAGTGCTTTGCCACCGATGACAGCGTCATGACATTAGCATTGGCAAAGGCAATTTTGGAGAGCGCCCCGGATTATAGCAATCTTTCGCAAAAATCCGTGGAGTACATGCAGTCCATAGGCAGAAATTATCCGGGCTGCGGATATGGCACAGCGTTCTCCAAGTGGGTATTTTCAGATGATCCGCACCCCTATAACAGCTTCGGAAACGGAGCTGCCATGCGGGTCAGCGCTGCCGGCTTTGCGGCCAGCAGTCTGGAGGAAGCAAAGCTGCTTTCCCGAAAAATTACCGAGGTGACCCATAACCATCCAGAGGGGTTAAAAGGTGCTGAGGCTACCGCAGCCGCCATTTACATGGCCCGAACCGGAAGCAGTATTTTGGAAATCCGGGATTATATCGAGCAGAACTACTACCTGCTGAACTTTACGCTCGACGGCATCAGGTCAACTTACCGTTTCAATGAAACCTGCCAAGATACAGTCCCTCAGGCATTGATGGCCTTCTTTGAATCCACCGGTTTTGAAGATGCCATCCGAAACGCCATTTCCATCGGCGGAGATAGTGATACCTTGGCAGCCATCTGCGGCGGTGTTTCGGAGGCCTACTATGGTATTCCGGCGGACATTCGCAAACATGCCTTGACCTTTCTGGACGAGCGGCTGCTTCAAATCCTGATAGAGTTCGAAAACAAATATACTCCCGTGATGGAGAGACATATGCGGAACCTTCCTATTCCGGTCAAGCGGGATGAGACTCGAAAGGTGTCCGGAGAAGACCGTGCCACCCTAATCGAAAATGCCGTGCAGGCTGCAGAGGAAGATGTACGATCCACTGAAGCTGAAATGGAAGAAACCACAAGCAAGAAGCTTTTCAACCATTTGTTTGAGGCCTGCAACATCTTACGCGGTCCCATCAACCAGGATGAGTACAAAAGCTATGTAACCCCCATTCTCTTTTTTAAGAGAATTTCGGATGTTTATGACGAGGAATACGCAGATGCACTGGCGTTTTCCGGCGGTGATGTGGAATATGCAGAGGCCGAGGAAATGCACTCCTTTGTCATTCCCGATGGCTGTCATTGGGAAGACGTCCGCAAGGTAACCAAGGATGTCGGCAAGGCCATCGTAAACGCTATGACCGGGATTGAGAAAGCAAATCCTGATACCCTGTCCGGTGTATTCAGCAGCTTTGACGATGCCACCTGGACAGATAAGAACAAGCTGTCTGATGAGCGGCTCAAAAATCTGATCGAGCACATGTCCAGCATCCGGGTCGGCAACAAAGATTACTCCGCAGACATTATGGGCGACAGCTACGAATTCCTCATCAAAAAGTTTGCAGACCTTTCCAAGAAAAACGCTGGCGAGTTTTACACGCCCCGTACCATTGTGAAGCTGATGGTCAATCTGCTTGACCCGCAGCCCGGAGAAACCGTATACGATCCTGCCTGCGGCACTGGTGGGATGTTAATCGAGGCAATCCGCCACATGCACAATGACCGCCTTGCCTATGGTAGAATCTACGGTCAGGAGAACAACCTGTCTACGTCTGCCATTGCCCGCATGAATTTGTATCTTCACGGCGCGAAAGATGTTCAAGTTAAACAGGGAGACACGCTTCGCAATCCGCTGTTTCTGGAACGCGGCAGAATCAAAACTTTTGACTGTGTGCTTGCCAATCCTCCCTTCGGCATGGCCAAGTGGGGATCTGCTCAGTTTGAATCGGACCAATATGGGCGAAATCTGTGGGGCTGCCCGACGGACTCCAATGCAGACTTCGCCTGGCTTCAGCACATGGTCAAATCCATGGATCCGAAAAATGGTCGCTGTGCTGTAGTGCTTCCTCAGGGCGTGCTCTTCCATTCTGGTAAAGAGGGCGAAATGCGCAAGCAGCTGGTGCTTTCGGATAAGTTGGAAGCCGTCATCACCCTGGCCAGCGGTGTATTTTACAGCACCGGTGTATCGGCCTGTATCCTCTACTTGAACAACAAGAAGAGCCACACCCACAAGGGGCGCATCTGCCTGATTGACGGCTCTGGGGTCTATACCCCAAAACGGGCGCAAAACGAGCTCTCGCCGGCCAACATCCAGACACTGTATGACCTGTACAGCAACTACACCGATGTCATCGAGCGATGCAAAGTTGTCACGCTGAAAGACGTGGAAGATGGCGGTTTTGACCTGAGTGTTAAGCGATATATTGAACGGAAAAAGCAGGAAACCATTCCTCCTGCCGTGGTTCGCCAGAACTACTTCGCCGCACTGGAGGCCGTCCGTACCGCGGAAGCTAAAATGCGGAAATTGCTGATGGAAGGAGGTTATGTCCATGAGTAAGCAGATTACCCAGGAGGAACTGGAGTCTTATCTGTGGGGTTCAGCCGTTCTCCTTCGCAACCACATCGACGCCGGTTCCTACAAACAGTACATCTTTCCGCTTTTATTCTTCAAGCGTCTCAACGATGTGTATGAGGAGGAGACCGCAAAGGCAATTCAGGAAAACGGGCCCGAGGCAGACAGCTGGGAGGAAACTCACAGCTTTGTCCTCCCCAAAGACGCCCACTGGAACGCTGTGCGCAATGTCACACAAGATGTAGGCAAGGCAATCCAGGATGCTTTCCGCGCTATTGAGAAAGCGAATCCGGATAAGCTCCACGGCATTTTCGGGGACGGCACCTGGACCAACAAGCGCCGGCTTCCCGATCGTCTGCTGAAAGATATGCTGGAGCATTTCAGCACACAGACACTTTCGCTGGCAAACTGTCCGGAGGATGAATTAGGGCGCGGCTATGAATATCTTATCAAGAAGTTTGCTGACGACAGCGGCCACACCGCTCAGGAATTCTATACAAACCGGACGGTAGTGCACCTGATGGCAGAATTGCTGGAGCCTCGTCCGGGAGAATCCATCTATGATCCTACCTGTGGCAGTGCCGGTATGCTGGTTTCTTCCGTTGCCTATCTCAAAGAACAGCACAAGGAGTGGCGCAATGTCTCTCTTTATGGCCAGGAGTTCAATGCGCTGACCTGCTCCATCGGGCGCATGAACCTATTCCTCCACGGCATTGAGGATTTCCACATTGTCAACGGAGACACCCTCGCGGCTCCGGCCTTTGTGGAGGGCGGGCGGCTGAAACAGTTTGATGTGGTACTGGCCAATCCGCCCTATTCCATCAGCCAGTGGAACCGCAAAGCCTTTGAGGCGGACCAATACGGCAGAAACTTTCTGGGGGTTCCGCCCCAGGGCCGCGCCGACTATGCGTTCTTCCAGCATATTTTGAAAAGTATGGAAAACGACACCGGCCGGTGCGCGGTCCTTTTTCCTCATGGGGTGCTGTTCCGCAACGAGGAGAAGGATATGCGGGAAAAGCTGGTGCGCTCCGATTTGCTGGAGTGCGTCATCGGCCTGGGGCCCAATCTCTTTTACAATTCCCCTATGGAGGCTTGCATCGTCATCTGCCGAACCAAAAAGCCGGACAGCCACAAGGGGCATGTGCTGTTCATCAACGCCGTGAACGAGGTGACCCGAAAGAACGCCGAAAGTTTTCTGGAGCCGTCCCATATCGAGACCATCGAGAAGGCCTACAGGGAATTTCAGACCGATGGTGCCATTGCCAAAAAGGTGTCCATCCGGGAAATTGAGAAAAATGGGTTTGCTCTCAGTATTCCGCTGTATGTAAAAGACCCGGCTTCCACAGCGGCGCCTGTTTCGATTGGCACAACCCAGGAACGCTATGAAGACTGGTGTGCGGCTTCCGCAGAACTGTGGGAGAATTACAACGCTCTGAACACGCTGATGGGAGGTGAGTGATGTGTCACAGATAAAATTGGGAGATGTGGCGGTGGAGAGCCGCGAAACATACAAGGATGATAAGACCGGTATACCCATTGTGGGCCTGGAGCATATCACTCCGGGAGACGTCACGCTTTCCAACTGGGATATGGATACCGATAACACTTTTACCAAACGGTTCCACAAGGGAGATATGCTCTTCGGCCGCAGACGTGCCTATTTGAAAAAGGCGGCACAGGCCCCCTTTGACGGCATCTGCTCCGGCGACATTACGGTGATCCGTGCCAAAGAGGAACTGCTTTTGCCGGAATTGCTTCCCTTCATCATTCAGAATGACAATCGGTTTGAATTTGCCATGGGTAAATCAGCGGGTTCTCTGTCCCCCCGGGTCAAGTGGGAAAATCTGAAAAACTACACCTTTGACCTCCCGCCCATGGATGAGCAAAAGAAGCTGGCCGAGGTGCTGTGGTCTATCAATGACACCTTGCAGGCCTATCAGAAACTGCTCACCGAAACGGATGCCCTGGTGCAGGCGCGGTTTATTGAGATGTTTGGTGAAGACGATATCGACCACTGCAGATGGCCAGTGGATTTAATGGAAAATATATTTTTAATTTCATCGAGTAAACGTATCTTAAAATCAGAGTGGAAAACAGATGGGAACATTCCATTTATTCGCGTCAGAGATATGGTTCAACTAGCCAATGGAGAACCACTATCCAATGAATTTTTTGTATCCGAAGAATTTTATAATAGCAGGCCAAAAGAAGAACAAGTACAAGCAGGAGATATTATCGTTTCAGCTACAAGCACTATTGGAAAAACGTATATCATAAAGCAAGGGGAGCGTTTCTACTTTAAAGATGCCGATGTTTTGTTATTCAGAAAAAAGCTCTCGATAAATGAAACTTTTTTTACATACGGACTTACTATGCCGACGGTGTGGTCGCAAATCGAAGGCGGATTGGGAGCTACAACGGTTGCTCATTTTCTCATATCAAAGGCATGCAAATTGAAACAACCACTTCCACCATTAAATCTTCAAGAAGAGTTTGAAGCAATCATCAAAAAAGCCAATAGATCCAAATCTGCCCTTCAAAACACCATCACATCCCTACAAGCCACCAAGCGCTGCATCTTGGAAGATGCTTTGTGGACCGGGAGAAAGGAGTAAATCATGCCAAAGTTCAACGAAGACAACACCACCGAGCAGATGCTCCTGACCACCTTACAGAGGAACGGCTGGGAGTACATCCCTGCCGAAGAACTGGACCGGGATGAGAGTGACGTCATGGTGGAATCCATGGTCCGGGCTGCCCTGATCCGCCTGAACCCGGAGATTGCCGAGGACGAATCCCGTGCCGACGAGGTTATCTATAAACTGCGGACGCTGTTCCTGTCCACCAATGCCCAGAATCTGGTCACCCAGAACGAAGCCTTCAAGGAACTGGTTTTCGAGAAGAACTCCTACCCCTTCGGTGAAAACGGGCGGCAGGTTTCCATCGACCTTTTTGGCACCGAGCCCAACGGCAAACTGGATCAGAACCAGTATGTGGTCACCAACCAGTGGGTATACCCGAAAAAGAAGGGCGGCAAGCGGCTGGACATTGTGCTGCTGGTCAACGGCTTTCCCTTTGCCATCGGCGAGCTGAAAACGCCGGTGCGGGCCGCCATCACCTGGTTGGACGGCGCGCAGGACATCAACAAGTACGAGCAGAGCATCCCGCAGATGTTTGTGAGCAATGTGTTCAACTTTGCCACCGAAGGCCGCTGCTACCGCTATGGCTCCGTCTGCATGCCTGCGGCCAAGTATGGCCCCTGGCATACCAACGAGGATAAGTCGGACGGCTCCATGGCAGCGGTCCAAATCAGTGTACAAGATATGATTACTCCATATAAAATGATGGATCTGTTCCAGTTCTTCACCCTGTATGCCACCGACAGCAAGTATCGCAAATACAAGGTCATCGCCCGATACCAGCAGTACGAAGGCGCCAACATGATTGTGGACCGTGTTCGGGCAGGATACCCGAAGAAAGGTTTGATCTGGCATTTTCAAGGGTCTGGTAAATCCTATCTGATGGAGTTTGCCGCAGTAAAATTGCGCATGCTCCCGGATCTCATGAACCCGACGGTCTTGATTGTGGACGACCGCCTGGATTTGGAATCCCAAATTACTGCCCAGTTCCATTCCTCCGATGTGGGGAACCTGGAGTCTGCCTCTACCCGGGAACAGTTGATGACCATGCTGCGGCAGGATATTCGGAAGATCATTATTACAACGATTTTCCGTTTTCAGGAGGTCACCGGCGAACTGAGCCTGCGGGATAACATCATCGTCATGGTGGATGAGTGCCACCGCACCCAGGAAGGCGATCTTGGCATTAAAATGCGGGCCGCTCTTCCGAACGCGTTCTTCTTCGGCTTGACGGGTACTCCCATCAACCGTATCGACAAGAACACCTTTGCCACCTTTGGTGCCACAGAAGACCGCAGCGGCTATATGAGCAAGTATTCCTTCTCCGACTCCATCCGTGACCGTGCCACCCTCCCGCTGAACTTTGAGCCGGTCCCGGTTGATCTGCGGGTGGACAAGGATACCATGGACCGGGAATTTGATGTCCTGACCGAGGGTCTTTCCGACGCGGAGCGGGGAGAACTCTCCCGGCGGGTCAATATGAAGGCAATCATGTACAATGACGCCCGCATCCACAAGGTCTGTGCTCATATCGCCAAGCACTTTACGGAGAAAGTTCGTCCCAATGGGTATAAGGCGCAGGTCGTGGTGTATGACCGCCCCTGCTGCATCAAATACAAAGCGGAGCTGGACAAGCTGCTGGGTGAAAAGTGTTCCACCATCGTGATGGACACCAACGATGACAAAGCGGATGAATATAAGCCCTACCGCCGTACCAAGGACGAGGAAGCCAAAATTCTCGACCGATTCCGGGACCCGCATGACCCGCTGGAAATCGTCATTGTGACAGCCAAGCTGCTGACAGGATTTGACGCCCCCATTTTGCAGGTCATGTACCTGGACAAGCCCATGAAGGACCACACCTTGCTTCAGGCCATCTGCCGCACCAACCGCACCTATGACGAAGGCAAAACCAACGGACTTATCGTGGACTACATCGGTATCTTCGATAATGTCGCCAAGGCGCTGGACTTCGACGAAGGCAGCATGAAGAAGGTCATCACCAACATTGAAGAAGTGAAAAAACAGATTCCGGCACTGCTTCGGAAATGTCTTAGCTACTTCATGGGTGTGGATCGGACCGTGGAAGGTTGGGAGGGGCTGATGGCCGCTCAGGAATGTCTGCCCACCAACAAGGAAAAAGACAAATTTGCAGCGGACTATCAGGTACTGAACCGCGCCTGGAATGCGATTTCCCCCGACCCGGTCCTGACAGCAATTCAGGCAGACTATGTGTGGTTGAGTAAAGTCTACGAATCCATAAAGCCCACCAATGGAGGCGGCGGACTTATCTGGGCTGCACTCGGTCCCAAAACCATGGAGATCGTCAATTCCAATCTGGATGTGGGACAAGTCCATGATGATGAGGAGATTCTCTCTTTGGATGCTGAACTGATTGACGCCTTTATCGAGAAGCACAAGAACGCCAAGACTGCCGCCAAGAAGGTGGAAATTGACCTGGTCGCCCGAATCCACCAACACAGTGATGACCCCAAATTCGTGCGTCTCGGTGATAAATTGGAGCGCCTGCGCGAGCAGCATGAGCAAGGTCTCATCAACAGCATTGAGTTTCTGAAGATGCTGCTGGAACTGGCTAAGGAAGCTGCTCAGGCAGAGAAAGAAGTTGTGCCGGAGGAAGAGATTGACAAAGGCAAAGCCGCCTTGACGGAGCTTTTTAACGGTATCAAAAACGTCAATACCCCGGTCATTGTGGAGCGTGTGGTCACCGACATTGATGACATTGTCAAGATCGTCCGATTCGACGGCTGGCAGAACACAACCGCCGGCCGGCAGGAAGTGAAGAAAGCTCTTCGCAGCGTGGTGTGGGTAAAATACAAAATCAAGGACAAGGAAGTCTTTGACAAAGCCTACAGTTACATTGAGCAATACTATTAAGCTTACAAAATAAATCTATTTGAGCAAAGGAGAAGCACAGTATGCCTAACAACTTACAAAAATTCATATACAACCTATCGTCTGTTTCGCCGCTGTGCTTCACCTTCGCGATTCTCTGTACAAGAACCTCAGGAGTTCAAAAACATGGCCAACACATGGATTCGCCGAAAGATTGCGATGATCAATGATTCTGGTATCCTGGAAAATAATTCAGCTGCCAAAATCAAAAAATTGGCTAAATCAGCAGGCGTTAAAATTGACGTAGAAGACGAAAAGATTGTAATTCCCAGCGATAAAGAGCAACTAAAAATTATCTTGGGTTTTCTTGATGAAGAGGTATATAAAGGCCCATTTTCGAAAGCCACTCTTCTTGCAAACTCTAAGCGGCGAGTCAAAAAGCAGATTCAAACATAAAAGCCGAAGGACAAGGTGCTTAGTACCTTGCCCTTCGGCTTCTGTTTTGACATCACAGCCACACCCTTACGGCAAAGCCGCATTTGAAAAAGTAGATGTTCGTGTAATGTCCATTTGGTGGAGATGAGGGGAGTCGAACCCCTGTCCGAAAATCACTTGCCAAAGCTTTCTACGAGTGTATTCATTGTTTTTAAGTTCCCTGGATA
>CAKUYY010000004.1 GCA_934717555.1 uncultured Clostridium sp. | reverse complement strand
GTACTATCTCGACGGCCGTATTTCTGCCTTGTTCGGTACGCATACCCATGTTCCCACCGCAGATGAAACCATCCTTCCCCAAGGAACTGGGTATATTACCGATGTAGGAATGACCGGAGCAGTCCAATCTGTTTTGGGAGTAAAACCGGAGCTCGCGATAGAAAAAATGAAAAATAAAATGCCTGTCCGTTTTGAACTGGCATCCGGAGAAAGTAAAATGGACTGCGTTCTTTTTTCTGTTGATGAAAAAAACGGGAAAACATTTCATGTAGAACGGATTCAAATCCAGTCATATTGACGGAAAAAGAGGTCTAATTTTATCAGCTATTCAAAAAATAGGAATAATCTTTCTATTTTTCTTTTACAGAATAAACGTTCAGCATATATACTATAAAATAATAGATGCAGTAACAGACTTTCTACGTATTTCTATAAAACTTCTCACTTACAAATGCCCTACACTGCTGACCGGTACCGGTGCGAAGTTATCGGTATGTTTGCAAAAAACAATTAAAACATCGTTCATCAGGAGGGTTTGATATGGAAGTTCTCAAAGTATCTTCTAAATCCGCACCAAACTCAGTCGCAGGCGCAATCGCCGGAGTGATCCGTGAATCCGGTTGTGTGGAAGTGCAGGCTGTAGGCGCAGGAGCGGCTAATCAGGCGATCAAGGCAGTTGCAGTCGCCAGGGGATATTTGGCTCCGTCGGGTATTGATCTGGTCTGTGTCCCCGCTTTCGCCAATGTGGTAATAGACGGCGAGGAGCGCACCGCTATCAAATTGATTGTGGAGCCAAGATAACATCCAAACAGAATCCAAGAGGATATGGCGTGGGAAGGTAATCGTTCTGCGCCATATTCTTTTCTCAGGAAACCTATCAAAAAATTTTGTATATTTTATGATAGCCGTCTTTTTTCCAAAATCAGTCCTATGCGGAAGAAAAACCAAGACAAGGATTCAATTTATACAGAATTCGTTTGAATATCATAACTTTCCGTGTTATAATAACTCATAGTACCTACTTTTTTCACATAACTTTATGGAAAATCAGCTTTTACGGTTTTGTGTTTTCAATACAGGCCAATAGGCTGACCAAGGGAGTGCTTATAATTGATTAATGGAACCTGTTTGCGCAACGCAATCATTTCAGGGGCAAATAATATTTCTAAATACCGGACTGAAGTAGATGAATTAAACATCTTCCCAGTTCCAGATGGGGATACCGGAAGCAATATGTCTATGACCATTGCCGCGGCTGCTCAGGAGCTGTCCCAGATAGAGAGCGAGAGTATCGCCGAAGTATCACGCCAGGCCGCTTCCGCCCTATTACGCGGGGCCCGTGGAAATTCCGGCGTTATTTTATCTCTGCTGTTCCGTGGGTTTGCCAAAGGGCTGGATCATATGGAGACAGCGGACGGAGAGAACCTCGCCAACGCTTTGGGATTAGGGGTAGACGCCGCCTATAAAGCGGTTATGAAACCCACAGAAGGCACCATGCTCACTGTGGCTCGTGTGGCCTATGAAAAAGGGAAAGCAGCTGCTGAGATGGATCGTGATCCTATCCATGTGTGGTCTGCTATCTGCAAAGGTGCGGAAGACGCCCTGAGCACTACACCGGAACTTCTACCTGTACTAAAAAAAGCCGGGGTAGTCGACGCTGGCGGAAAGGGCTTATGTATCATTCTGGAAGGAATGATGTCTGTCTTCAAAGATGGATACATCATTCCAAAAGAAGATAGTTCTGTCGCAAAACCAGCCCCTATCGAGGGGGATTTCTTTCGCAACGCAGCGGCTGAGTTTGACCAGGATATTACTTTTACCTATTGTACAGAATTTATCGTAGGGCGTGACCCGGAAATTACTACCAGCCCCTTGGAGCTCCGCGCTTATCTGGAGACCATAGGCGACTGCGTTGTGGTGGTAGACGATGAGGAAATTATCAAGGTCCATGTCCATACCGAAAATCCCGGTAACGCTTTGCAGGGCGGTTTAAAATTTGGCCAGCTGCTTACCGTCAAAGTAGAAAATATGAAGGAACAGCACCGCAAAGCTGCGGAAGCTAACGAGCAGGCCAAAGCGCAGGCCGCCCAAGAGACAGTTTTGGAACCGGAAGAGCCCACAGAAGAGATTGGCTTTGTATCGGTTGCCATGGGAGACGGGCTGCGTACTCTCTTTACTGACCTTGGCTGTTCTCATGTAGTAAGCGGTGGGCAGACCATGAATCCCAGTACAGAAGATATCTATGCGGCGGTCTTGGCTACCCCGGCCAAAACGGTGGTGGTCCTCCCCAATAATAAAAATATCATTCTTGCTGCGGAACAGGTTGTTCCCATGGTGACAGACCGGAAGGTTATTATCGTTCCTACCCGTACTGTTCCCCAAGGGCTCGCGGCCATGTTGGCCTATGATGCGGATCTCTCCGAGGAAAAAAATATTTCTCAGATGACAGAAGCCGCCAAGGGTGTTTCTACTGGACAAGTGACATTTGCCGCCCGAAATGCTGAGTTTGGCGGGGTACACATCCGGGAAGGGGATATTCTGGGGATGGAAAATGGTAAGCTGGTCCTTACCGAGCGCGATCCGGTGAAAGCCGCTATCAAACTAACCCGTTCTATGACCAAACGGGATTCTTCCTTTATCACCCTGATTTATGGCCAGGATATTTCGGAAGAACAGGCTGAGGAAGTGCGTAAACATGTACAATCCAAAGTAGGAAATCATGCGGATATCACGCTGGTAAACGGCGGGCAACCGGTTTACTACTTTATCATTTCCGTAGAATAATGGAAGGACATTCATGGCATCGTTATTTGATATGGATATCCAGCAATTAAAAGGCGTCGGAGAAAAGCGCGCCCAGCTCTTTCACAAGCTGGGCGTTTTTTCTGTCGGCGCTTTGTTGCGTTTTTATCCAAGGGCCTATGAGGACTGGAGCCATCCTTACTCCATCCAGGAAGCGCCGTTTGATAAGCCCTGTTGTATACGGGCTACTGTCGCCTCCCGAGTGACAGAAACCCGTATTCGTAAGGGGATGACCCTATATAAATTCCGGGTTTGCGACGGCCTTTCCGTCATGAATATCACTCTATTCAACAATCGCTATGCTCCTGATCTATTAAAAGAGGGGAAAGAATTTCTTTTTTTCGGAAAAGTAACCGGTTCATTTCTCCATAGGGAAATGAGCGGTCCCCTTTTTGAGTCCGCCGGCCGGGGCCTGCGTATCCGTCCCATTTACAGCCAGACAGAAGGCTTATCCAGCCGTCAGATTGAGCAGGCTATGCGCCAAGCCTTTTCCCTGCTCCCTCCCACAGTTAAGGATGACCTCCCCGCCCGTCTGCGGGAGCATTATCAGTTTCCTGATTTAAAACAAGCTTTGTCCGATATCCATTTTCCTCAGGATCAAAGGCAATTGGAACAAGCTAGAAAACGCTTTATTTTTGAAGAACTTTTTATTCTGCAATTGGGTCTTTTGCGCCTGAAAAGCCGGCAGAAAACAGAAAACCAAATACGAATCTCCAAAGACTTCTCACAGGAGTTCTACGGCCTGCTCCCTTTCTCCCCCACCAACGCTCAAAAAAGGGCTGTGGCCGAATGTATGCGAGATATTGTGCAAGGGACTTCCCCAATGAACCGGTTGATACAAGGGGACGTGGGGTCTGGAAAAACGGCGGTAGCCGCCGCTCTCTGCTATAATATGGCCAAAAATCATATTCAGTCGGCTTTCATGGCCCCCACTGAAATTTTGGCGGAACAGCATTGCCGTTCCCTTTCTTCCCTGCTTTCCCCCGCCGGTATTCAAATCTCGCTGCTCACCGGGTCTACCCCGGCTGCAATACGAAAAGAAGTACTGCGTCAGTTACAGAACGGGGAAATCGATATTGTCATCGGTACGCACGCCCTTTTGTCGGAAGGGGTTGCGTTTTTCCATCTGGGATTGGTGATAACCGATGAACAGCATCGGTTTGGCGTAGGCCAGCGGGCAGCACTGGCCGCAAAAGGCAATCATCCTCATCTCCTAGTGATGTCCGCCACCCCGATTCCTCGTACGTTGGCCCTAATGGTCTACGGAGATCTAGACGTTTCCATTCTCGATGAACTTCCCCCCGGCCGCCAGCCGGTGGATACATTCTGGATCAACAGTGGAAAACGGCAGCGGGCTTTCCGTTTTATCAAAAACCATCTGGATGCCGGAAGGCAGGCGTATATCGTTTGCCCATTGGTGGAAGAGGGGGAAAGCAACCTGGCCGCCGCCCAGCAATATTTTGATCAGCTTCAGTCCTCTGATTTTTCCGGTTATTCCGTAGGGCTTCTCCACGGAAAGATGAAAAGCCGGGAGAAAGAAAGGGTGATGGCTGGCTTCTCTCAGGGAAACATTCAGATCCTGGTTTCCACAACAGTGGTGGAGGTTGGAGTAGACGTGCCCAATGCCGTGATTATGTTGGTGGAAAACGCGGAACGGTTTGGGCTTTCCCAACTCCATCAGCTACGGGGCCGTGTGGGCCGCGGCAGATATCAATCCTATTGTATTTTAATATCCGACGCACAAAACGAAGAGGCTAGACGCCGCCTTGGGGCCATGTGCCGCACAAATGATGGTTTTGCTATTGCAGAAGAGGATTTGAAACTACGCGGCCCTGGGGATTTTTTTGGTTCCCGGCAACACGGACTGCCTGATCTGAAAATAGCTGACATGATGGCCGACATAGAGACTCTACAGCAAGCGCAGGAGGAAGCCCGTAAAATTCTTAGCCAGGACCCTTTCCTGAGCAATCCAGAACACAGGGGTCTCCGTGCGGAAATGTTCCGGCTGTTTGGACAAATCGGCGAGGGCGGCTGGAACTAGGCTTTGCCACCGGCTAGATTCCTGGAATGCTGAACAAGTCATGTACTTCTAAAAACAGGATTTGCATTATCAAATCTATTGATGGAATCATGGAAGTAGTTTTTCATCAATAGACTAGTAAAGAGCCTAATTACAAGAAAAAGACAGCAGATGGAAAAACAATTTCTATCTGCTGTCTTTTTTGCGCTGGACAAAACCTAAGAGATAAAAGGAGTTTTCACATCTGATTATATTTTTACACGGACAGTACTTCCTCCATCCCCTTGCGGGATTACCTCTATTCTCGCTGAAATCCTGGATTTTAGCTCCTGTACATGGGAAATGATCCCCACCGTCCTTCCAGAACGCTGGATCTCGTCCAATGCCCGCATAGCGGTATCTAGGGTCTCCTGATCCAAAGAGCCGAAACCCTCGTCGATAAATATGGAATCCAGCCTCACGCCTCCGGAATTCCCTTGTACCACATCAGACAGGCCGAACGCCAAGGAAAGGGACGCTAAAAACAGTTCGCCTCCGGAAAGGGTTTCCACCGGCCGTGTCCTTCCGGAATAGCCGTCCAGTACCACCAGTTCCAGCCCCCCATATCCTCGCCCTGCTGCCTCTTCTTCCGGCCGCACCAACCGATATCTCCCCTCGCTGAAGGTGGAGAAATAAAGGTTGGCTCGGCTGAGGATATCATCTAACATAATGCCCAATACGAACATTTTGATGGGAATTTTCCTTTTATTGTTTCCCGACAGCAATTGAGCGACCCGGGCATTCTGCGCCCATTGCCGTTCTAATACGGCGCTTTTTTCTTCTTCCCGTTGCAGGACTTGCAAAGTACTGGATAGTCGTTCCCACGACTGGGACAATGCCCCCGCCTGCTGTGACGATTCTCCTGTTTGCCGGCGCAAAACCGTCAAATCCTGTTGTATCGCCTGCATGTCTGGGCGATTTTTCCCATGTAATTTCTTTTGCAGCTCTGAAAGCCGTTCTTCTACCAGATGGACGCGTTCCCGATATTGGCGAATTTGCTGTTCCAAATGGATGAAAGCTTCTTCCCCCATCCAAAATTCCTCCAGAGGCAGCTCTGGGGAAACTTTTCTTTTTTCGCAGCTTGTTTGATAGCTTTGCAATAGCTTACACGCTTTTTCTTCCTGTTCCTGTACCCTTTTCCGGAGCATGTCCTGCTGTTCCTGGGCTTGCGCCAGAATTTTCTGTGCCTGTGCCGTCTGCTCTTCCAATTGGCCAATGGATTCCCGCAGACTTTTCTGGCGGCGATTCTGTATTTCATATTGTTCTTCCAATTGCTGCGCTGACCGTATCCCTTGAGGAAGATTTTTTAGGACTGTCTCATAAGCGGACTGCAATTCAGCTATACGGTTGGCGTACTGATGAAGTTCTTCCCGTGATTTGTCCCCGGTTTCCTGGGCTTTTTGCAGTTCTTCTCTCCTCTGTTCCAGCCGCTTTTCGGCCAACGGCAACTGTTGTTGCGCCTTCTGGCATTCTATTGTACGCCGCTTTGCCTCTTCCAGCTGCGCGATGATCCCAGCGCGATCCATCGAATATTCCCGGCATGCCTTCTCCAAGGCTTGGATTTCTTCCTCTTTTACCTGCATCCGCGCGCTGTTTTCCGCTAGCTGCTGGGACTTCCGTCCAGCCGCCTGTTCGGATTCCTGTGCCGCCTGCCGCAGGAGTTCTCTTTGTTCCTCCTGGGGGATATCCGCAATTTGGTCTGCTGGGTGCGGATGTTGCAGTGATCCACAAACTGGACAGGGCTTTCCCTCTTCCAGGGAAACAGCCAGCTTGACAGCCGAATGACGGGCAAACAGTGCTTCCATTCGGTTCAGCTTTTCCTGTATCGCCGCCCATTGTACGCGGGCCGCTTTTTCTTCCTCTGTTGCCTTCTCCCATTGGCTCTTTACCTGGTCGTATTCCTTTTGTTTTTCCTCCAAACGGGAAAAAGCGGTTTCCGCCCCCTCTAGATATGACATCTGCTCTATGGCTTGGGGCAGAGCCCGCGCCTGCTCAGATATCTGCCGGATAAACTCCTCCCCCTTTTTTACCCTCTGGGAAGCTTCCTCTTTTTCCTGCTGGCATCTTGTCCACTGCTTCTCCTGTTCTTTCTGTCTGCTGCCTACTTGCCCAATCTCCTGCTCGATCTGTGAAAGGCTATTCGCGTGGGCTTTTCCCTGTTCCAATAACGCGATAGCCTGGGTACATTGTTCCCATTCCCGATGCAGTCTATCTATTTGCTGGGCCTGTTTCTGCGCTTCCTGAACCCGCTTCTCGGCTTGTTCCTTTTGTTGAGATGCACGTTTCAGTCGTTTACAGATTTCCCCTTTTTCGGAAAGCGCCTGTTTATAATTCCGGTATTCCGGCAGCAGCTCCCGGATATTCCTTGCCTGTTCCCACTTGATCTCCATCGCTTGTACTGCCTCTTTTTCTCGGAAAAGACGTTTCTTTTCCTCTGTAAACTGATCAAACTGCTGATAAAGTTCATCAAGGACGCTGCATCGGGAATATTCTTGATTTGCCTGCTCCAGCCGGCGTTCCAGATCCTTTCCCTGTTTTTTCATCTGGTCTGCCTGAACACGCATATCCTGTTCTTTTTCCTTTAATTGTGAGAGGTCGGAACACTCCTCTTGTTCCAGCAGTACTTCCCGGTTGCGGAATAGCTGTTCTAGCCTCTGCCTGCTTTCCTCTGCGGAATCCTGCGCTGCTTTTACAATCCGTTCCCAACGTTGTGTCTGGAATAATGTCTGAAAAATTCTCGCCTTTTCCGTAGAATTGGAAAGAAGCAGTTTGCGGAATTCTCCCTGCGGCAATACCACTACCTGAGAGAATTGTTCACAGGTCAGTCCCAATAGTTCCTGCGCTTTTTCTCGCACTTTGGATTCCGCCCCGGAAAGCAACAGGGTCCAGTCCCCATCCTTCCACTGCCAGCACGCGTGTTCGTCCCTCTGCTCCAGCCTCCCGCTCCCCCGCACCTTGTGGATTTTTAAGCTTCTTCGAAACCGGTAACGCTCCTGTCCCAGGGAAAAGGAAAAGTCCACCACTGTGGGCACCTCCTGCGGAGCCGCTATGCTTCTCATATCGCTCCACGTCCGCCTTCCTCCAGTGGCGCGGCAATAAAGGGCGAAACAGATGCCGTCCAGCAACGTGGTCTTTCCTCCGCCTGTAGCTCCAGTAATCAAAAAAAGGTTGCCATTTAAAGCAGAAAAATCCACCTGGATTTCTTTGAGATAACAGCCAAAGGCCTGTACTGTCAGCCGCTCCGCCTTCATACCGTCTCCCCCTTTTCTTCCCGCTCTCTGGCACTCTGGAAGCTGTTCTCATCCTCCAGAGTAGGCTCTATCTCACAAATCTGCCGCATAAAGGCGTCAAAAATTTCCTCATCGCTTTGCCGTTTCTGGAAGCCTCCTCCATCGGAACTTTCCACGGAAGGGTCTCCCATTGTCATCCATTCACTGCGCAGCCCCAGCAAATTGGGATAATAGACACGAAGCTGCTCCATCGGCAGATAAACCGGTGTCCGGTCCGTCAGGGTGACGAATAAGTAGTCTTCACTGGGGTTTCTTTTTCCGATTTCCACCAGTTCCTGAAAAGTTCCCTGTATCCGTCTCATATCCCTGTGTGGGATCACGGGGATGACATGCATTGAGATCTCCTCTCCTATTTCCAGCATCACCATGGATTTTTTATGGTGGGATTCATCAAACGAATATTTTAATGGAGATCCGGAATACCGACCTGTTTTTCCAGCCCTTTGTGGGGCATGCAGATGTCCCAGAGCCACATAGTCGAACCCATCCAACAGATTTCCCGCCACCTGAACGCTCCCCCCCACAGAAAGGGGATTTTCCGAATCAGAAAGCGTGCACCCGGCGATAAAGCAATGAGCCACCAGGATATGCAGGGCGGACGGATCCATATTCTCCCGGATTCCCTGCAAAACAGCCGCGTATGCATCCTGCATCTGCCCGATTTTCTGGTCCGGATAAAGGGCGCGAGCCTGTTCTGGTTCAAAATAAGGCAACGGATAGATATGAATCCGTCGCCCTTCTCTTTCAAGTATCACCGGCCTTATCTCTTTTTCCAGCCGGTTTGCGAGGATAACCCCCTGTTGCTCCAAAAGGGAAGTCCCCACCGCTACCCGGTCCGCCCCATCGTGGTTTCCTGTGATGGCCACCAACGGGATCCGTTCCCGGCTTAACTCACTGATGACACGGTCAAACAGCCGGATCGCCTCCACCGGAGCGATCTGCCGGTCATAGATATCACCGGCCAGCAGAACGCAGTCCGGACGTTCCCTCCTGACCAACGGGAAAAAAATTTCCTCGATAAAATATTCCTGGTCAGGAAGCATGCTTTTCCCATAAACTGTTTTTCCCAGATGCCAGTCAGAAGTATGTAAAATACGGATCATCTTTTATCTTCTCCGTCCTGGAATAGGTTCTATCGGAACCACCGCATTAAAGACCGCATAACTTTTCGCGGTAATCTTTCGATCCGCATGCATGCTTCCGAAAAACCATTTCTTATACTTGACTTCTTTTGACAGCTCCTCTAGGAAAGCCTCCAGCGCGCTGACATAATTTCCCCTGCTATCCAATGTATTGCGCACACTGAGGGAAGGCTCATGAGTGATGATATAATCAACCTCGCGGTTTACCTTGTTCAGGTTATCCACCGCCAGCCTCATTTCCTTGATATTTGGAATTTGGCGCGCCCACCATCTGCCGGCTTCCACCCGCATTTCCCGGTCCGGGCTCTCCCCGCCACCGAAGGCCAATACTTTCTTTCCCTCCAGCTCATAAATCTGCCCCCGCATCAGATGGTAGATGTTTCCGCAGATATGGTGAACTTTTCCTCCATGCCACTCCTCTACAGGATACTGATCCAGCAGATCAAAATTCTCATGAGCTCCGTCCACAAAAAGGATTTGATATTTTTTCTTCCCCAATTTTTCCAGTATTTTCCTTTCCTGATCGTTCCCTTCCCAGATAAATCCAAAGTCGCCGCAGATAATCAGCGTATCTTCTTTTTTCATCTTTTTCACCACAGGATTGTCAAATCGATGCAGGTCCCCGTGGGTATCTCCTGTTACAAAAATCAAGGTAAAACCCTCCCAATTATTTCAAAATTTTCATTTGCCTTTGTTTTGAAACTATTGTAGAATAAAAATATCATACCATATTGGAGGCAAAAGTTCTATGAGAAAAAAGTTAATTCTTCTTCTTTCTGTTCTGATCGTAGTCAGCATGGCCTGCCCCTTGTTTTCTACACAGGCGGCTACCTTTCAAAACGATGTAGAGACTACCACGGAATCCTTATATCTCTACAATTTAAATTTTGAAACTCCTGTCTATGAGAAAAACTCCCAGGAAGAGCGTGCCCCTGCCTCCACTACCAAAATCATGACCTACATTGTCACCATTGAGCATGTGGAAGATCCTGATAATACTGTGGTCACGGCAAAACCTGAGGTATTGGATCTATTGGCGGGAACCGGAAGCTCCCTTTCCGGCGTGTTGCCCAATGAAGAGCTCACCGTTACCCAGCTGCTCCATTGCCTGATGCTTCCTTCCGGAAACGATGCCGCCATGGTACTGGCAGATTATGTGGGAAACGGTGATATCCAGGCTTTTGTCGATATGATGAATGAAAAAGCGCAGGAACTAGGTTGTTCTCACACCCACTTTATGAATCCTCATGGGTTGTATGACCCCGAACACTATACCACGGCGGAAGACCTGGCAAAAATAGCGCGTCACGCCATGGATACCCCTAAATTTATGGAAATCACCAGTAAAACGACCTATGAGCTTCCCCCTTCCAACGTCAGATCCACCCCTAAAACCCTACAAAATACCAATTCCATGATGGTGTCCAGCAGTGTATATTATTATCAATATGTCAAAGGAATCAAAACTGGATGGTTAGATGAATCTGGAAAATGTTTGGTTTCCAGCGCTATGAAAGACGGATATTCCTATCTTTGTGTAGCTTTAGGAGGAAAAGATAAAGACGACGACGGTCTGAAATACGATGGAGCTATGGTGGATAGCAGAAGGCTGTATAAATGGGCGTTTGAAAACCTGGAAAAAAAGGTGATCGTATCCAAGGATAAAGTAGTAGCCGAAATTCCTTTGGAATTGGCTTGGCAAAAAGACCGCTTACATCTGTACCCGGAAGAGGCTGTGGAAGCCCTCCTCCCTTCCGATGTGGACCCCTCTAGTATTACGATTACCCCAAACGACGATGTGGTGGCCAATGTCACCGCTCCTGTCAAGCAGGGGACTGTATTGGGTTCCGCCACTTTGAGCTATGCCAACCAGGAATTGGCTACTGTTAACTTGGTGGCCAGTGAGGATGTCGAACGCAGCGAGCTTCTTTATCTGATGAACGGGATAAAGAATGTGGTAACGTCCAAATGGTTTCTGTTGGCGGTTGGCCTGCTCGTTATCCTGTTTGTCGTCTACCTGGTGATCTCCACTATCTACAACAAACGGAATAAACGCCGTAGAAAAGTAAAAAAATATCGCAATCTGTAATGGATTTTGGAAGTCCATGAGCGTTTACAGAAAAAATGTCTTTCCGTGAAGTCTTCTAAAAAGAGATAGGCGGGGCCTTTTAGGAAAAGGTCCCGCTTTATCATATGAATTTTATATAAGGAGAGGAATCCTATGGATATTAGAGAAATTAAGCCGGTATCCTTTGAGGAAGCGGATCAGGTTAGCCGGATGGCCGAAGAAATTTGGAGAGAGCATTACGCGGGTATTATCAGTGATGGACAGATTGATTATATGGTCAAAACGTTCCAATCGCCAGCGGCAATTGCCCAACAGATTCAGGAAGGGTATCAGTATTACTGGATCTGCTACGGCGGGGAAGCAGTGGGATATCTTGCGATCCATCCGGAAGACAGTTCCCTGTTTCTCAGCAAAATTTATATCCGTCGTCCTTTCCGCGGAAAAAAGCTTTCTACCTGTGCCATCCATTACCTCACCCTATTGTGCCAGAAAAATGGATGGAACCATATCTGGCTGACCGTCAATAAACATAACGCCAATTCTATTGCCGCTTACAAAAGCTTGGGTTTTGTAAAAACCAGGGAACTGGCAACAGATATCGGACAGGGTTATGTCATGGATGATGATATTATGGAACTGGCCATTGCTCAAAAATAAATCCTTAAAAAGTATAGCGTCCATCTCCTTCTCATAACATTGGGAGGAGGATGGGCGTTTTTCTTTTTCCGAATGATAGCAATCAAAAAAGAGAGGCCCGGAAAGAGCCTCTCTAAAAAGTAGTATTCACTTTTCCCCTATGCCTGCTTTACTGTAACAATAAATCCATCCTGATTATTTCCGGAAATGTCATATTCCTGTTCCTTGGGAACTGGCACTTCTGTTTTTTCCCCTTGGGACTTTACATAATAAATGACATACCGGTTTCCCTGCTCATCCTGCACATCTAAGTGCTGCTGATCGAATGGGTACTGCTTCAAAAAAGAAATATACTCTTCCAAGCAAAGATTATTTTTTGTCATCATATAAGCATGTGGAATTCCCACATAACGAAAATGCCATGGCTCGTAGTCAATCCCGGTCAGTTCTTCCTTATCCTCTGGAAAACGCACCACAAAGCCATATTGATAACAGTTTTGGTTCAGCCAGGAGCACTCTCCCGTCCCTGTATAGTCCAGGCTGACGCCCTGACTGGTATAGATGCTGAAATCCATTCCATATCCAGTGTGATGCTCGCTGCCCCCCGGCTGCGCCACCCACAAAGACGCCTCTTGTTCCCCTTTCGCCTGCGCTTCCCGCTCAAATAGAGAAGACTGTAACTCTTTGGAACGGTAACCGCTGGCAACCAGCAGGTCACGAAACCCCGTCTCTTGTTGGAAATCGCGGATCATTTTGTCCAGTGGTTCCATTACCATCTGATTCACCTTGACAGTGCGGTCACTTACCTGATAGTCTTCTTGCTTTTCTTCCAAAACTGACACCAGTTCTTCTTCCTCAGTAAACTGGTACAGGTTTTGATTGTTCACCAGGATCAAAGGGCCTTTATATATTTCCGTCTCTTCTTTGACAATTTTCTCATATTCTTCAAGTTCTATAGAAGACACAGTTTCTGTTACTCCTAATGTTTTCTTTTCTGCCTGTGTAGAAACAGGAGACGGTTGAAAATATTCTACAAATAGATAACCCGCTACAAGGGAAACCCCAATGGCCAGTACCAGAAAAATAGAAAAAAGGATCGCCCGTTTGATCCAAATATTCCGTTTACTTGCTGTATATTTTGCCATAATTACTTCCTCCTGGTATTATGATACCCAAAGTTTATCATGGTAACAGAGGAGGATTTTTACTTTTTTCTGTTTAATTTCTTACATTTTTCTGACAATTCGTTATAAACTATCTTTTTGTATCCATGTATTTCCTAAGAACGGGGGCTGCTAGGAAGAGAAACGCTAAACTCGGTATACTGGTCATTGCTCTCAGCGTAAATAACCCCCTTATGCAGTTCTACAATCTCTTTGGCGATAGCTAAGCCTAAACCTGCCCCTCCTGTTCGAGTAGAACGTGATTCGTCTAAACGGAAAAATTTCTCAAAGATATTTTGCAGCTGGTATTCTGGGATTTTTCTTCCTACATTTCGGAATTTTATGACAACTCGTCCATTTCCCTGCCAAATTCCGATGCGTATTAAGCTATTTTCCCTGCTATATAAAATAGCGTTCCTGAGTAAATTATCAAAGACCCGCGCCAGTTTATCCGCGTCTCCCCAGCAATATACCTGTTGCTGCCCTTCCACCTCACAGCGCAGCCCCTTTTCTTTGAGCTGCGGATAGAATTCTTCCACCATCTGATTCATCATCACAGACAGGGCAATCTCTGTGGGATTAAGCTGGATATTTTGTAGACTAAACCTTGTAATATCGAAAAATTCGTTGATGAGGTCCTCCAAACGAAGGGCTTTCTCTAAGGAAATCCCTACATATTTCTTTCTGATTTCTTCTGGTAAGTCCGATCCTTCCTCCAGCAGGCTGAGATATCCAATGACAGATGTGAGCGGGGTCTTTAAATCATGAGCCAGATAAACAACCAAATCATTTTTCTTCTGTTCCGCTTCCCGCGCTGCCTGTTCATTGCGCAAACTTTCATATTTAATGGTATTTAATTGGTTCTCTATTTCACGGAAGTCAGCAGGCAAAGAAATCAGGGTCTCATTCTTTTCAAAGGCATGCTGGATAGCCTTTACGAGCAAAAGGATATACTGGGTCATCTTCCGAATGGTAAAAACAACAGATAATATTATGGAAAGGATAAATATAAGCAATAAAATAGTCGTTTTATTCTGCACCAAAAAAGTGTACAGTCCAGGATTCGTTTGGCTGATGATTTCCGCAAGAAGATCGTTAAATATGCCGTCAATCAACCATAAAAATAATCCAAACAATACCAAACATGCCAATATTTTTAAAATAATTTCCAGTGTAATATGCCACCGAAACGAATGCAGTAAGTTATCCTTCAATTTTATATCCAACTCCCCACACGGTTTTGATGAATTTCGGATGGCGCGGCGTTTCCCCCATTTTTTCTCTTAACCGCCGGATATGCACCATCACGGTATTATTGGATTCCAAATATTTTTCTCCCCATACCTTTTCAAACAGTTCTTCAGAGGACAACACTTTTCCCCGATGTTCACATAAAATCCAGAGTAGTGAAAATTCAGTCGGTGTAAGGGACAGAGTTCTTCCATATAAGGAACATTCGTGGGTATCTTTGTTGATTACCAGGCCTGAAAATTCCAGAATATTCTGATTCTTGGAATACATCCCTGTATTGTACGTAGTATAACGCCGTATCTGAGCCTTTACCCTGGCCAGCAGTTCCATTGGCTGAAAAGGTTTTGTAATATAATCATCCGCCCCTATGGCCAAACCTGTAATCTTATCAATATCCTCTACCTTGGCCGTGAGCATGATGATAGGAAATGTGTGTCTTTCCCGTATCCGCTTACAAAGTTCAAATCCATTCAGATCTGGCAGCATAACGTCCAGAACCGCTAGGTCCAAAGGGATATCGTGTACAATCCGCAAAGCCTGGCTGGCATCGTAGCAGGTATGGACGCAAAGGCCTTCATTGCGCAGATAGACCTCTATCAGATCTGCAATTTCTTTCTCATCGTCCACCACTAAAACTTCTGGCATATTTCTTTCCCTTCCTGCGGTTTTCCCTCCACCGCCTTGATCTTGGTTTCATCATAAGAGGCTTCCACCCGATAGCCGGGAGGGCATATCAGGCATTCTTCCGGTCTCCATTCCCCTTGTAACAGGCGTTCCAACATGCTGGAATCTCCTTGCAAATCGACTGATTTCCATCCATGATCCACCGCTGTTTGATGGGCCAGCTTCCTGTATTCCTCTCTTTCCCAAGGGCCATTGGAACGGATATAGCCGCAGTACTGATAACTGCTGATCCAACGCCGGTCCTCTTGCTGTAGATACTCCGCGTTGTCCTCCCCATATTGTTCCCGATATTGCTGATATTTTTTTTCCAGCTGCTCCTTTGTAGGAATAAAGGCGTTTTCAATCCATCCATGATTGAGCCAATAAATACCGGGATATTGGTGAAATAAATCCAAATACCTGCGCTGGGAACCCAGGAAAATCCCCATACAATCATCTGTTCTGGGAATCACCAAAGGAATTTTTCCCGCCTGCAATCCAACTACCCCATTGGAACACAGCCCATAGCCCAGAATAATGGCATCCGGCAGATATTTGGATATCCCCTTCTGATAGCGGCCTTCTACTTTCTGAATGGCCTCCCCTACCATTTCCCGCAGAAGCGCCGGGGTATCGTGCAGGCCCTGCGGAAGCAGATCCAATTCCACCACATGGGAACTTTGAGCCGCAATGGCGCAAAGTTCCCGGCTGAACACCTGGCAGGCGACGACATGCAGCCTCATAAACTCCCTCTTTTCCATAGAAAATGCAAAATACTTCTTCTATTATATCACATGCCCGCAATAGAAAAACTCCATCTATTTGGAAAAATCAGCAGGCTCTATCTATCCCAGCCTGTGGAAAAGTATGTTATAAAAAGTACACAATAGGAAAATTCTCGTCCACTTTTCCAAAAACGGGGTGGGAGCGAAACTCTTGAAATTTTCCAGATGTAAAAAGGCAGATTATAGTATCCGGCAAATTATTTTGCTGTGAAAGTTCTCTGGTCACTTATGTAATTTTCTAAAGGATTTTTGTTTTTTCTATAACCTGTATCACCCTACTTTTTATAAAAAACAGCGGTATAGTCTGTTTTGACTATACCGCTGTAAAACGTATTTCTAATGTTTTATTTTTTGAGCGCTAAAACTTCCTTAACCGCCTTAACGATATCTTGAGCGCGCATCTGGTACACTTCTTTCAGGTAATTCATTTTTCCAACCTGGCCGAACTGATCCTGCACGCCTACCGCTCTCAGCGGAACCGGATATTCTTCCATCAGCACTTCACAAACTGCGGATTTCAAACCGCCGATCACGTTGTGGTTTTCCGCTGTGACAACCGCGCCGGTCTTTTTCGCGGACGCTACAACAGCCTCACGGTCGATGGGCTTGATGGTATGGATATTGATAATCTCCGCACTGATGCCCTCCGCCTTCAGGGTCTCATTGGCAATCATGGTCTCCTGGGTCATGATACCGGAAGTAAAGATCGTGACATCCTTTCCTTCCTGAATGGGGGAAGCCTTGAACATCTCAAATTTGTAATCCGCCGGGAAAATGTCATCGATTACTTTCCGGAACATACGGATGTATACAACGCCATGATAGGCGGTCAAAGCCGGCAGCGCCGCTTTAAACTGGACGGCATCCACTGGTTCAAAGATAACGACCTCCGGAATGCTGCGCAATACCCCGATATCTTCCATACTCATATGGGTACCGCCGTTAAATTCCGCACTGATACCAGGATCAGAACCGATAATTTTTACATTCTGTTTGGCATAGGCGCAGGAAATCGCCACTTGGTCACAGATCCTTCTGGTGGCAAAAGGAGTAAAGGTCGTGATAAAGGGAGTAAATCCGTAACTGCTCATACCCGCGGCAATAGACGCCATGTTCTGCTCCGCAATCCCCACATCAAAAGCTCGCTCGGGAAATTTTTCCCGCAGGTTAACCACGCCGTTGGGCTTGGCCAGATCCGCATCAATCACCACAATATTTTCATTTTCCGTCATCATCCGCTCTAATTCAGATGCCAGTACCTGACGCATTTCCATTATTGAACCCCTCCTAATTCCGCAAGACCTGCTTCCATCTCTTCCTTGCTGATCGGCATACTGTGATTGGCTACGCCCGCTTTCTCTACAAAAGAAATTCCTTTACCCTTAACAGTATTCAAAATAATCATGGAGGGCTTGCTGGAATGTTTCGCACAATTGATTGCGTCGTCAATTTGATTTACATCATTGCCGTCTTCTACAACAATAACATTCCATCCGAACGCCCGCCATTTGTCATCTAAGGGATCCAGTCCACAGATCTCATCGATGGTTCCGTCAATCTGCATCTTATTGTAATCCGTAAAAGCAATCACATTATCGAGTTTCTGTTGAGCGGCAAACATAGCTGCCTCCCAGATCTGCCCTTCCTGGGATTCTCCATCACCGACAATGGTATAAATGGTAGCCCCATCCTTACGGATTTTAGAAGCCTTGGCGATTCCCATGGCGCAGGAAAATCCCTGTCCCAGGGAACCGGTGGTCATATCCACACCCGGGGTCTTGTTCATATCGCAGTGGCTGGGCAAATTGGTGCCCGGCTGGTTCAGGGTGAGCAGCCAGCTTTCATCAAAAAAGCCTTCCGTACACAAAGTCGCATAAACCGCCGGTCCGCTGTGTCCCTTGGAAACGATCAAACGATCCCTTCCTTCCATCTTCGGATTTTTGGGATCCACCTTCATGTGTTTCTCATACAGCACTACCAGCAATTCCACAATAGAGAGGGAACCTCCGATATGCCCTACCCCCAGCGTACCAATGGTCTTGAGCAGCGCTTTTCTTACTTCCACACATTTCGCCTGTAAATCTACCATGTTGCAAGATCATCCTTTCCTATGTAGGCGAAGGGGAAAGATACGCTTATCAGCGTCCTTTTCCCTTAAATAATATAAAGCTTCTCAGGCTTGTCTGCCGCTCCAAAAAGCGTCAAGCCCGCATGTCCTTGGAAAACCTTCTGCATCCCATGGATCAGGATACAAATAGAAAGGTTCTCCATCATACCGTATTGATCTTTTTTATTATACCATAAAAAATGCTTCTTTGCATCCAAAACAAAGCACTTCCCACAGGCAAGCGTCTCCAAATAACTATACACAAATTCTCGTCGAATTGTGGAAATTAGCCTTACCTCCCACGGTTCTCATAAAAACTGGAAAATCGTATAAAGAAAGGCAAAGCTCTTTCCATTAATGACCAGCCGGGCACATAGAGAAATGATCAAATGTCACCGGCAGCAGTTCGCTGAGCCAATAGGTCTGATATTCCCTTTCTCCTTTTGCCAAAATACAAAGCAAGTCCCCATCCCGGCAAAACTCCCACAACATCTGCCGGCAGGCCCCGCAGGGGGGACAGGTCTCAAAGGGCGCAGACGCGTTTTCCGGCGCGCCCGCTATCGCTACCGCCGTAAATTTTCTTTTTCCCTGGGATACCGCGGCACAAAGCGCCGTACGTTCCGCGCACTGGGTCATGGGGTAAGAAGCGCATTCCACATTGCATCCGGTATAGACACAGCCGTCCTCTGCCAACAGCGCCGCCCCCACCAGAAAGCGGGAATAAGGTGCATAAGCGTTTTCCCTGACCTGCATCGCTCGCCGGATCAATGATAAAATCGTCTTCTCAGGTACTGTCATGATACTGCCGCCTCCAACGCGATTTCCATCATCTGGGTAAATGTCTGTTCCCTCTCCTGGGCACTGCATCCCTCTCCAGTAAAGGGGCAGTCGGAAATGGTGCAGATACACAAGGCTTGTTTTCCCGTACGCGCAGCTGTATAGTAAAGGGCCGCAGACTCCATTTCAATGGCCAAAATGCCCATCTTCTTCCACGCTTCCAGGCTGTCGGCATCATCATAAAAGGTATCAGAGGAGAACAGATTCCCCACATGCACCGGGATTCCTAAGCGTTCCGCCGCTGCAGCAGCCTTTTGAAGCAATGAAAAACTGGCGATAGGGGCAAAAATACCGGGGAGGCGGTATTGGGAGGCAAAATTAGAATTGGTACAGGATCCCATCCCCAGGACAATATCCCGCAGGTGCAGCTGGTCGCTGACCGCTCCCGCCGACCCAATGCGTATGATCCGTTCTACCCCGTAGTACTGGAACAGCTCATAGGAATAAATCCCCATAGAAGGGATCCCCATCCCGCTGGCCATCACAGAAACCGGCGTTCCCCGATAGGATCCCGTATATCCCTGGATACCGCGGACATTATTCACTAGTCTGACATCATTCAGAAAATTCTGCGCAATAAACTGCGCCCTCAATGGGTCTCCCGGCATCAATACGGTTTTTGCAAAATCTCCTTGTTTTGCCTCATTATGAGGGGTTGGGGTACACATCGTCATTCCTCCTTGTTACAATAATCGTCATATTTACTTTCTTACCGTTTCCCTGCTGTCATTGGCTGGGTTTCCTTGCAAGGATTCCGGAACAATTTGCGGTAAAAGATCGCGAACACAGTCACCGTTGTGCAGGAAGCCAGGACATCCGCCACAGGTTCCGCCGCGTAAATTCCCCAGAGGCCAAAGTGGAACCCTCTGGTAAAGAGATAAACCAAAGGAATCAGCAAAACTACTTTGCGCAGCATCGCCAGCAGCAAAGAGATCCTGGCCTGCCCTACCGCTACAAACGTCTGCTGGCAGCAGGTTTGGGCCCCTAGCATAAATACTGCCGCCATAAAAATACGGATCGCCGGTATGGTGATTTCCATCAGTTCCGGTTTGTTATTGAAAATTACGATAAACGTCTGCGGGACTATCATAATAACGAGCCATACCGAAGTAGATATGGCCAGAGATGTAATCAAGAAAATTTTATAGGCCCGCCGCACCCGGTCCATCTGGCCCGCCCCATAGTTAAAGCTGATCACTGGCTGGGTTCCCTGAGATAACCCTTGAAGGGGAAGCATAAAAATCTGCATGGCGCTGGATATAATGGTCATAGCACCGACTGCCGCATCGCCCCCGTAGATCTGCAAATTGGAATTTAGAACGATATTGATGAGGCTTTCCGTGGCCTGCATGGTGAATGGGGAAATCCCCAGAGCCAGCACCGGCATCAAAACCTTCCATTGAATCCAAAGATTTTTCCGGCGTATTTTCAGTATGGTGCGTTTTCCAAACAAAAAGCACAACACCCATACAGCGGAAACCGCCTGGGACAAAACGGTGGCGAGCGCCGCCCCTCTTACGCCCATCTGAAAACCAAAAATAAATACCGGATCCAGGACGATGTTGAGCACAGCGCCGATTGCCACGGTCAACATCCCGGTTTTTGCGAATCCCTGGGTATTGATAAAGCTGTTCATCCCCAAAGAGATCTGGACAAAAACCGTTCCAATGAGATAAATGGTCAGGTAATCCATCGCATATCCTATGGTATTCTCACTCGCTCCAAACATCATCAAAAGAGGGCGCTGAAAAATCAAAAACACCACAGTAAGCAGGACGGACACCACAATCAAAGCGGAAAAACAGTTCCCCAGAATTTTTTCCGCCCTCTTGTTGTCCCCTCCCCCCATTTTAATGGCGGCTAAGGGAGCCCCTCCCATACCGATCAAATAGCTGAACGCCGAAATCAGCATGATAATAGGAAATGTCAGCCCAAGGCCCGTTAAGGCCAGATCCCCATCTCCCGGCATATGCCCGATATAGGCCCGGTCCACCATATTATACAGCGCGTTGATAATCTGAGCCACAATCGCAGGAATTGACAGCCGGAAAATTAGTTTGCCCACACTGTCCTTTCCCAAATCATTTTTCTTGTTTACCTCCAAATCATATCCTCCCCTGTTGCTTTATCCCTTATCCTGCTGTATGATTTTTTCTCTCAATATCCCAGTTCCTCTCCCACCAGGATAACTCGGATACGGTCTTTGACCCTCTGCTGGGAAGAAACCACATAATTGGCACATACCCGGTCTTTGGACCGGCATCCCTCCCCAATGTTTTCCGAAATACAGTGGCCCGCCTTGGCGCAATAAGTATCACAGCCCAGGCGTACAGCATTTGCAGGGGCTGCGATGTGTTTGACACGAAGCACCGCCTCCCGGATATCCTTTACCAGCTTATTATATCCGGCCACTACAATCACCTGTTTCGGTCCAAATACCAGCGCCGCCACACGGTTGCTGTTACCATCCACATTGTAAAGCTCGCCTTGTTCCGTAATAGCGTTAGCACTACATAAGTAGGTGTCCGCACAAAAAGCCTGTTGGTAAACTTGCTGCCGCATCTCTGGAGTAATCCCGGGCGCATTGCGGTCCAAAAAATGATATTCCCCGCCTTTGAGCAAGTCCATAATCCCGCATTCCTCCAGCGTCATGGAGCCACCGCAGGCCACTGTGCTTCCCGGTTCCAGCCATTCCTTTACCTTCTGTAAAGCCAGTTCTTTTGTGGGCACATAACAGGCGTCCATCTGGTTCTTTTTCAACTGTTCCATGGTGCGGTTTACCTGCATTTCCAGTACAGCCATCCGATTTTTGTCCATTATTCCGCTTCCTTCCTTTTTCATACTTTACTGCTATTATACATCACTTCTCTCAACTTTCCAATGTGGCCGTTTTCCGTTTCATAGCTACCCCTTCCAAAAAATACGTTGACATGTTAAACCCGTGGTGTAAGATAGGAGTAATCCCCCTCAAAAATGAGGATACTAAAGGGTAACCAAAAGCCCATAAGGAGGATATGTATGACTTTTGAAGAAAAGATCGCCCAGTATGCAAAGTTAGCCGTCCAAGTTGGCGTGAACGTACAGAAAGGGCAGGAAGTCCTGGTGCAATGCCCGGTGGAATGTGCCTTTTTTGCCCGTGCCGTCGCGGAAGCTTCCTTTGAAGCCGGGGCAAAAGATGTGATCGTCCACTATGCCGACGACCTGCTGCAACGCATCCGCCTGGAACACGCATCTATGGAGACGCTCACCGATATTCCCCCATGGAAAGCGGATTCCCATAATTATTACGCTAAGCGTGACAGCGTTTTCTTGATGGTTTCCTCTTCTGACCCCACCGTATTAGAAGGGGTGAATCCTCAAAAGATCGCCGCCCAACGCAAAGCTTCGCGTCAGGCTACCAAACCTACGGTAGACGCCCGGATGTCTGGTGCTATGCGCTGGAATATCTGCGCTGTCCCCTCTTTGGGCTGGGCGCAAAAAGTATTTCCAGACTGCCCGCCGGAAGAAGCAATGCAAAAGCTTTGGGATGCTATTTTTACCGCTGTACGCATCGGGGAAGGCGATCCTATCTCCCATTGGAAACAGCATCAGCAGAAACTGGATGAACGTACAGAATATCTCAACCGGATGCAGTTTGACGCCTTACATTATACCAATTCCCTGGGGACGGATCTGACAGTCGGGCTTCCGGAAGGGCATCGCTGGCGTGGAGGTGGAGAATATGGGCCCACCGGAGTCTTTTTCGTCCCCAATATGCCTACAGAAGAGGTTTTTACCCTTCCTCACAAGGATCGCGTATCTGGAAAGGTAGTCAGCGCCCTTCCTCTCAATTACAGCGGAAGTATGATTGACGGCTTTTCTTTCACGTTTCAGGATGGAAAAATTGTGGACTTTTCCGCTAAAACAGGTTATGAAACGCTAAAAGCTCTCCTGGAAACCGACGAAGGAGCAAAACGTCTGGGGGAAGTGGCCCTTATCCCTTACCATTCCCGGATTTCGAACTTAAAAGTCTTATTTTATAACACGCTATTTGATGAAAATGCTTCCTGCCATCTGGCTTTGGGAGATTCCTATACCGATTGCTTACAAAATCATGAGCAAATGACAGAAGAAGAAATTCGCCGGTCTGGAGCCAACCAGTCTTTGATCCATGTAGATTTCATGATAGGAACGTCAGATCTCACCATTACCGGCATTTCCAAAGAAGGAAAGGAAACCCTTTTGTTTCAAAACGGCGACTGGGCCCCTTCTGCAAAATAAGGATTTTCCCCGGAGGATAATCCGGGGAATTTTCTTTTTTGTATTGATCTTAGCTAATTTTTATTTTATTATAAAGAAGGTTTTTATCACATCCGAAGTGAAAGTATTTTCTTTTTCTAATAAAATCAGACTGTAAAACGGAGGATACTGATCGTTTGGGTTCTATTCCGTAGGAGGCGGCTTCATGTTTACCTATACTACACTCAAAAAGGAGATAACCATTGACCAAATCGTTACCATCCATTACTTTGAGCTATTAAAGGACTATAAATTTATGGGGGAACGACATGATTTTTGGGAATTCTTATATGTAGATAAAGGAACCATTATTGTTCAGGCCGATAACCGGCAGTATACTTTGCATCAGGGAGAAATTATTTTTCATAAACCTAATGAATGGCATAATAACATTGCCAACGGCTTAGTAGCCCCTAATATCATGGTGGTAACCTTCATCTGCCACAGTCCAAGTATCAGTTTTTTTGAAAACCGGATTCTACAGGTAGGAGACAAGGAAAAAGATATTTTAGCCGCTATCCTGCGGGAATCCAGCAACGCTTTTCAAGGACTTTTTAACGATCCTTATTCCACCTGCCTGGCGCGAAAAGAAGGACAGACATTCGGCTGTGAACAGCTCGTCAAAATCAGCCTGGAAAGCCTGCTATTATCTATGATCCGGACGCATTCCCTACCCAACCGCCCCGCTAAACTCTCTAGTTCCCTGCGGGAAAATTCTGAAAAGGATACTTTGAATAAGATTCTTTGTTATTTACAGGAGCATATCCGTGAAAAAATCACACTGGAAGATATCTGCCAGTATACCATGTTCAGCAGGTCCTATATCCAGCGTCTGTTTAAAGTACATATGAAAACCAGTATCATGGATTATTATAAGCACCTAAAAATTGAAGAGGCCAAAACGATGATCCGAGAAGAAAAATATAATTTTACCCAGATTTCCGAACAACTCTGCTATGCTTCTATCCATCATTTTTCCAGGCATTTTAAGGAAATCACAGGTATGACCCCTTCCGAGTATGCCTCTTCTGTCAGGGTAAAAATTTAGGAGTGTGTAATTTTTATGTATCGATACGAATGGAAATACGGCAACAAAGATTTTGACACCTGTCGGGCTATCCGGACCGCCGTGTTTGTGGAAGAACAGGGATTTGAAAAAGAGTTTGACGAGATAGACCCCATTGCCTGGCATGTCGTTATATGGGACGGAACCCAAGCCGTGGCCACTGGAAGGATTTTTCCCAACAAAGACGGCTCCTACACCATAGGCCGGGTAGCTGTACGGAAAAACTATCGGGGAACTGGGGCCGGTTCTATCGTGATACAGACTCTTGAAAGTAAAGCACGGGAATTGTGCGTTCCATCCATTCATCTTTCCGCCCAGTTGCAGGCTGTCGGATTCTATCAAAAGATGGGCTATCATCCGGAAGGAACCGAATATTTGGATGAATTTTGTCCCCACATTTCTATGGTCAAAATACTTGCTGAAAAATAAGAAAAAGGAACGCTTCCTTGTCACAGAGGCGTTCCCTTTTTTTGCTCTTTTTCCCTTTTCTTCTTCTCTCTCAGCTGCTGAAAAAATTCTTGAAGCACTTGTACGCACGGCTCTTCCAGCACTCCCCCTACTACTTTTGCCTGGTGGTTATACGGTAGGGAAAACAGGTCGATTACCGACCCGCAGGAGCCCGCCTTGAGGTCGCTTGCCCCAAAGTACACAGTAGGAATACGGGCGTTAATGATAGCCCCTGTACACATGGGACAGGGTTCCAGGGTGACAAACAATTCACACTGCCATAATCGCCATCCCCCCAATGCTATGCAAGCTTTCTGGATTGCTTCCAGCTCCGCATGATATAAGGCGCTTTTGCCCTCTTCCCGCCGGTTTCTTCCTGTGGAAATAATTTGGTCCTCTTTCACCACCACAGCGCCTACAGGAACTTCCCCCTCCTGTGCCGCTTCCTTCGCCAGCCGAAGAGCAACCTCCATAAAATGTTCTTCCCTGGTTATAACATCATTCCTCCCACCATAGTCAACAAAGTCATGATTCCCATAACCACAAGAAACGCGATAACAGCGGGGGACCCCACAAGGATTCCCAGCCGGCGTGCAAATGGAAGCATCGATTTTTTACGGGAAAAGGTAAATAATTCCCGATCCCTCCTGCTAAGATAGAAAAATCCTAAGCCTCCGCCTATAAAAATAAGGAGGACCAAAAGATAAATCATAATATTATATAGCTGTGCATCCAGATAAAATGCGGAAATCAACATAAAGCAGGAGTAGAAATTATTAAAAAAATGAACCAAAATTGACGGCAGCATAGAACCTGTATGAACCACCAAATATCCTAAAATCAGTCCCACCATAAAGGCAAAGGGGATTTGTACCAGGTTTCCATGCATGATTCCAAACAGCCCGGCAGATCCCAGCACCGCTATCCCATCCCCAAAGCGGCGCAGGGAACCTAAAACCGCGCCCCGGAATACCAGCTCTTCCATCAGCGCCGGTACGACACAGACGCACAGAACCAGCATGACAGCTGACAAGGGGCTGCCGTCAAAGGGGGTGGAAGGCGCATATTCCGGAATCCCCACCCCACTGAGATTATTGCTGAGAATCGTGGTGGCAAAATTGGCAAACATACATACCGCTAACCCCATAACCACATAGGCCAAAGTTTTTCTCTTGCCCACCGCGCCAAAGGGCAGTATGGCGTGTATCCCTTCCCGGGAAGAACGAAGCAACAAGGCAGCCGGAAGGACCGCACTCACCGTGGCGCATACCCCGGCCATCAAATAATAAGCCAGCGGCTGGATTCCCTGGAACGCGTTTCCAACCTGGGAATAATCCATCAGCCCCCACACAGCAAGCAGGTTAAGCAGCAGCATCTGAATGGCAAACATCAGACCATAATAACAAAGTACCGCGACACCCGCGCGGTTAGCGTCTTTTCTCAGCCTCTCTTCTTCCCTCATCCGCTGCATATCGGCGGGAGGCATGGGAATATAAGGCTGAGGATATCCAAATGGAGGAGCTTGATACATCAGAATCCCTCTTTTCTTTTTGGATGGTCATGTTTATCTGATGTTATTATAACAATAACCTTATGGTAAATCAACTCAGATCGGAGAATCTCACCTTCCCTTGTAATCTTTCTCAATTGGTTCATATGCTAAGATGGGCATAAATCGGTTGCCCGATTTAAAAAAAACAGCCGAAACTAGAAATCTCCCATCGAAACAGCGGTATCCTGTGGTTTGATAGGGCGATAGGGCTATGTATAGGAACGCACGCAGCAAAATTATGATCATCCGGTTTTGTTTCTCACTGTACCAAATAGGAACCTCTATTCCCCCGTTTTTGCGCCGCTCTTGCGAAACAGTGGGGGAAGACTTATAATAAAGAACAGAAAAATATTTTCCAAAGAAAGTTGGTTGTAACAATGAAATATGCGGTTGTGCTGTGCGACGGCATGGCGGATTACCCCATTGAAAGCCTTGGGGGTAAAACGCCTATGGCGGCGGCGGATAAACCCGCCATGGACGCCTTGGTGGCAAAAGCGGAAGTTGGCTTAGTGAAAACTGTTCCCGACGGTATCGCCCCCGGCAGCGATGTGGCAAACCTTTCCGTTATGGGATATGATCCCGCTGTTTATTATACCGGCCGTTCCCCGCTGGAGGCCGCCAGTATCGGGATCGACCTGAAAGATGACGACGTGACGCTGCGCTGCAATCTGGTGACCTTGTCGGACGAAGAAAACTACGAAGAGAAAAGCATGGTGGACTACTGCGCGGGGGATATTTCCACAGAAGAAGCCAAAATCCTCATCGAGTTTATTCAGGAAAAATTGGGAACCGATACGTTTTCTTTCTATCCAGGCGTGAGTTACCGGCATTGCCTGGTATGGAAACATGGCGATCCAAAGCCTGGGAAGTTGACGCCGCCCCACGATATCTCTGGCAGATGCGTACAAGGGCACCTTCCTCAGGGGGACAGGGCGAAAGTCCTGTTCGAGATGATGAAAAAGAGCCATGACCTGCTTAAAAACCATCCGGTCAATCAAAAACGTGTACAGGAGGGAAAACGCCCTGCCAATTCCATCTGGCTTTGGGGCGAGGGGATGCGTCCCCGCCTGGACAGCTTCCAGAATAAATTTGGTTTAAAGGGATCTGTGGTTTCTGCGGTAGATTTGATTAAAGGAATCGGTTTGTGTGCCCAAATGCATTCCTGTGACGTAGAAGGGACTACCGGTTATATCGACACCAATTTCCAGGGGAAAATGGAAGCGGCCCTTCAGGAATTGGAGCGGGGACAGGATTTTGTCTATATCCATGTAGAAGCCCCAGACGAATGCGGCCACCGCAACGAGCTGGAAAATAAGGTCAAAAGTATTGGCTTAATCGACCGCCTGATTCTCCAGCCGCTGCTTAAGGGGTTGGAGAAATTCGGCGACTATTCCGTGATGATCCTTCCCGACCATCCCACACCGATCTCCACTCGTACCCATGCTTCTGATCCGGTTCCCTACCTGATCTATCGGAGCAATGAGGAAAAGGAAAGCGGCGTTACCTGTTTTGACGAATCGCAGGCGGCTGCTACCGGCAACCGGATCATGCAAGGTCATTTGCTGATGCCTCATTTTCTGCAAAAATAATTCCCCATCCGTATCACTTGTGTTTTGAAGGGATAAGGACGTCCTTTTTTCTGAAATCAAGGGAAAAATCCGTTCTTCTTCCTTGTCCTTTTATTGAACAGGAGGAACCATGACCAAAGAGAAAATTAACCGTATCAACGAATTGGCCCGTAAAGCCAAACAGGCCGGCCTGACGGAAGAAGAAAAAGCGGAGCAACAGTCTTTGCGCCAGGAATATCTCCAGAGTATCCGCGCGGATCTGCACCAGACCCTGGAGCGCGTCCGCATCGTGGACCAGGACGGAAAAGCCGTTCCTGTAAAAAAACGCACTGTCCGCTCTTAATCATAGTGGGAGCCCTTTTGGGGGCTACTCTAAAATTCTTTTCTATCATAAAATAAGAGGAGAAACCCTATCTCTTGTTGGGGCTAAAATTCTCTGTTTCATCGCAAAAAAGGAAGCGGTTCGTTAGGATACCGCTTCCTTTTTTCTTTACCATCTCTTTCTTATAAAATCTTTGATTGTTTCCATTTGGTTATCAAGCTGCTTTTGCTCTTTTATTTGAGGAGCGGCCTTGTCATGGTAGACATTGCCAGTGGCATGAAACAGGATAAAATCAGCCAAATCCTGTTTGAGTTGCTGAATCGTTTCCTGATATTCTGGATTATCTATCTGGTTTACCAGTTCATTGGGGTCTTTCTCCAGGTCATAAAACATAGCGTTTTGAAAGCTTCCCTTTAGTAAAAGTTTGCAATCCTTTCTCTTGATCATATAACCGACGCAAGAATCCCCTTCCGTGCCATACTGTCCCTCAGACACAACAAATTGCCTCTTCTTTTCACCATGAAGGGGGATTCCCTGCATGGTATCCGCTTTCTGGAAGCCACAGGTTTCCAAAATGGTGACAGACACATCGATATTCTCAGACAATGCTTCCTCCCTGTTCCCTGCCATTTGGTTATGGGGATATTTGATGATCAGCGGGATCTTTGCCAAGGGTTCATATAAATAGTTGCATTTTAAAATCATATGATGGTATCCCAAATATTCCCCATGGTCACTGGTAAACACGATCATGGTGTTGTCATATACATTTTTCTTTTTCAAGGTATCGATGAGTTTCCCTATGCCGTCATCAATCTCTGTGATCATTCCGTAATAGGCCGCTGTAATTTTCTTGATGTCTTGTTCTGTCAAAGATTTATAATCTATGGAAGTGCCGTTTGCCTCTATGTCATGGGGCAAAGGAGCTTCCGTGTACCCCTCTAACAAGGAAATTTTCTCCTCCGGGTACATGGTACTATAGGGAGCCGGCGGGTCAAACGGATGATGGGGGCTGATATAGCCTACCATTAACAGATAGCTGTCCCCCTCTCCCCATTTTTCCAGCTGCTCCAGGGCTTTGTTGGTAACCCATTCCGTAGAATAATATTCTTGCTGCAAATCGCTTTCCGCACATTGGCACATATCCCGCATGTGTGTGGATGGTTCGTCAAAAAATTCCCCTGACTGATGATGAAGGTCAAACCGGTCAATCAAGCCTTGTTCCATCAGGAAACGGTGATAATCATCCTGATAACGTCCAATCCCATTCTGCTCCGCCAGCTCCATCTTTGAAAATCCAATATCCTGATAGGTTGGGTTCATATGCATTTTCCCAACTGCTACCGTTTGATAGCCATTGTTTCTTAAGATCTTAGGAAAGGTTTCATAACCTGATGGAAACGTCGAGGTATTATCCCAGGCGCCATGCTGATGGATATACATACTGCTCCAAAAAGAATACCGAGACGGCGTACAAATTGGGCATACCGTGTGATGGTTGATATAAGTCACCCCATTCTCGGATAAAGAATCAATATTGGGCGTTTTTATCTCCCGGTTCCCATAACATCCCAAGCAATCACTGCGCAGCTGATCGCAATGAATAATCAAAATATTAGGTTGCTGCGACATAACCATTCTCTCCTTATAGAAAACAAATACTTTTATCTCAAGTATTCCTGAAAATATTTCTGCCCCGCATCATAGGCTTCTAGCACGGCGTCGCACCAATGGTCAAAGGCAGGGTCTTGGGTTTGGTATTCCGGGTGTCCCTGTATATAACATAGGGTGCGGCGCACCCCTTGGTCAAACCGCACCGTCGCCTGGAATCCGGGGACCAGCCGCTTTAATTTCCGGTTATCAAAAAATACCGTATTGCTTTTATCCCCTAACAACCCGCCTTCCATTTGAGGGTCGCACGCCACTAGAAAATCTGTAGCGATATGGATAAGCTTGGGCTCTATTCCCAAGGCCCCTCCAATGATCTGGTGGATCTGATTCCAGGTCAGTGATTCATCGGACGTGATCTGTACCGCTTCCCCAAGCGCATGGGCGTTTCCCATCAATCCCACAAACCCTTTGGCAAAATCCGTATTATGGGTCAAGGTCCAAAGGGAACTCCCATCCCCTGGGATAATCACCGGCTTTCCCTCCATCATCCGCCGGATTACCTGCCAGCTTCCTCCCGCCCCATGGAGGGCGACCGGTACGGAAGTATCCCCATAGGTATGGCTGGGCCGCACAATGGTAACTGGGAAACCGTTCTCCCGATATTCCCGCATCAGCCGTTCCTCGCAGGCGATTTTATCCCGGGAATACTGCCAATAGGGGTTACAAAGCGGCGTACTCTCTGTGATCCGGAAATCGGACAAAGGCTTTTGATAAGCCGAAGCAGAACTAATGAAAATATACTGCTTTGTTTTTCCCGCAAACAGCCGGATATCCCGTTCGATGTGCTCTGGAACAAACGCGATAAAGTCCGCCACCACGTCAAATTGCATCCCCGATAACTTTTCCGCCACGGAAGCTTCATCCTGTATATCGCTTTGAATCACATGAACTCCTTGAGGGATTTGCTCAATCCGGTTTCCACGGTTGAGCAGATAGAACTCCCAATCAGGATTGCCCGCAAGCATTCGGGTGATCGCCATGCTGATGGTTCCGGTCCCTCCAATGAATAACGCTTTCATAAACACCAGCCGCCCTTTCTATTTTCTCTCTGTTCTCTATCGGTACATGCCATGATAAAGAGGTTTTTAATGAATACCAATTTTCCTTTTGCGAATACTTTTTCCTCAGTAATAAAAAGGGGAAATATACCTGCTCTCGTGCTTTTCCGTTTTCTTTGATTATAAAACAGAGCTATCCGTCATACAAGCCTAGCCGGTTATTTTTCTACGCGTTTCCTTCTTTTATCATGTGTCTTATTTATTTTCTTCCATTCTACCATTCCTATCTCGATCCAATAAAATTTCCTTTTCCATTGCGGCCGCCCTTCTTTTCTTCTATAATAACAATGAATATTACTTTTTCCTGTAGAAAAGAGGTACTTATGAAAACCGTTCTGGCCGCCCTGGATTCCCAATATATCCATACCAACTTAGCCATCCGCTGTCTGGCTTCCTGCTGCAAGGAACCGCCTGTCCTGCGGGATTACAATATCAACCAGGAGCCCTTTTTGATCTTAAAGGATCTCCTTTCCCTGGAACCGGATGTGGTGGGATTTTCCTGTTACATCTGGAATATCCAGCCTATCCTGCGTTTATGTTCCGATTTAAAAAAAGCGCTCCCTTCTGTTTTTCTTTTTCTTGGCGGGCCTGAGGTGTCCTTTACCGCCAAAGAATTTCTCAACGAACACCCGGAAGTTGATTGTATCCTGTGCGGGGAAGGGGAAACCATTTTCCCTCACCTTTTGGAATGTGTCAGCCGTGGACAGGAACCCAGCCTTCCCGGTATCGTCTATCGCGCGCAGGATCAGATTCTGGGGGATGACCGCTATCAGCTGGCTGTCAACTGGGAAACGCTCCCTTCCCCCTATCCCAACACAGCCCCTTTGGTACCGGAAGGTAAAATCGCCTATTATGAATCTTCCCGGGGATGCCCTTTTTCCTGCTCCTATTGCCTGTCCGGGGCTATGGGAGGAGGAGTGCGGGAACGTCCCCTGCCGCAGGTTAAACAGGATCTCGCCCGGTTTGTCCGGGAAGGTGTCCCCATTGTGAAATTGATCGACCGAACCTTTAACGCGCATCCCGCCCGGGCAAAGGAGATTGTGCGCTATATGATCTCCTTGGGCGGCCCCACCCGCTTCCATTTTGAAATCGGCGCGGATCTCCTGGATGAGGAATTCCTGTCCCTTTTCTGTTCCGCCCCTAGGGGAAAATTCCAGTTGGAAGCGGGCGTACAGTCCTGCAATCCACAAACTCTGTCCGCCGTGGTGCGGCATACCCGTTTTGAGAAACTGCGGCACAATGTCAAAGCCCTGATGGAAAGCGGAAACGTTCACCTGCACCTGGACCTGATCGCCGGCCTTCCACTGGAAGACTACCAGAGTTTCGCCCATTCTTTTGACCAGGTTTACGAAATGCAGCCTCATCAGCTGCAACTGGGCTTTTTAAAGCTGTTAAAAGGGTCCTCTTTGTGGAAGTCAGCGGAAGATTACGGCCTAGTGTACCGGGATTATCCCCCCTATGAGGTGATTTCCACCCCATGGATGAGCGCCCGGGAACTCCTCCGCCTCAAGGGGATAGAGGAAGTAGTGGAGCGGTATTATAATTCCGGGCGCGCCCGGCGCGCCTTGTCCTATCTTATGGGGCACGCCTACGCTTCTCCCTTTTCCTGCTATGAGGATCTCGCCGCCTACTGCGATGAGAGGGGATTTCTAGACCGCCCCATGAGCGCCGCCCATCAAATTGACGCCTTGGGGCATTTTGCCAAAGAAAAGCTCAGTCCTTCGTCCTATTTCACTTTCCTCTCCTTATTAAAACTGGATTACCTTCTTTCCGGGGCGAAAGGGGCCTGCCCTTCCCTCTTTGATGATATTCGGGCACAAGAACACATCCAAGATTCTGTCCGTATGGCCAAGCAAAGCGGAATGATTACGCCAGAACAGGCAAGAAGGGCTAAATTTGATATTCTGCCCATTCATCCCGCCACCAGGGAACAATCCCCCACATTTATCATGGTAGAACCCTGGATACGAGATGAAATCACCGGGGAGTGCTCGCTTACCGTCTTAGATACTTTTCTTCCCTAACGGCCATATTATCATCAAAATAAATAACAAAAGAACCATGCGGACTGTATTCCGCATGGTTCTTTTGTTACGCTATCCTGATTAAAAAAGTTTCCGGATATTCTGCATGGCTTCCCTTGTTTTCTCCTGATCTCCAAAGGAAGTCAGACGGAAAAAGCCTTCCCCATTTTTGCCAAACCCCGCTCCCGGCGTTCCTACCACATGGGCTTTTTGCAGCAACCAATCAAAAAATTCCCAGGATTTCATCTGGTGGGGACATTTCAGCCAGATATAAGGGGAATTCTTTCCCCCCGTGTACCAGATTTCCAAGTCATTCAGGGTATCCCCAATCGTTTTGGCGTTTTGCTGATAATAAGCAATATTTTCTTGTATCTGCCGCATCCCTTCTTCCTGGAATACCGCCGCCGCGCCTTTTTGCACAATATAAGGTACACCGTTAAATTTGGTTGTCTGCCTGCGCAGCCACATATGGTTAAGCGACATTCCTTCCCGCTTCAACGCCATGGGAACCACTGTATATCCGCAGCGGGTCCCGGTAAATCCCGCGGTTTTGGAAAAGGAACAAAATTCAATGGCGCACTCCTTGGCCCCTTCGATTTCATAGATAGACCGGGGCAATTCCTCTTCCTGGACAAAAGCCTCATAAGCGGCGTCAAACAGGATCACCGCGCCGCATTGCGTCGCGTAATCCACCCATTGTTTCAGCTGTTCCTTGGTATAAACGGCCCCGGTCGGGTTGTTGGGGGAACACAAATAAATCAAATCCGCCTTTACCCCTTCATCCGGCATAGGTAAAAATCCATTTTCCTGGTTGGCGTCCAGATATACAATCTTTCTGCCCGTCATCAGGTTGGTATCCACATATACAGGATACACCGGATCTGGGATCAGGACTGTATTATCTATGTCAAACAGGTCTAAAATATTTCCCAAATCACTTTTGGCCCCGTCGCTGACAAAAATTTCATCCGGCTCTAATTGTACGCCACGGACGGCGTAATGGCCGCGAATAGAAGACTTTAAAAAAGGATATCCCTGTTCCGGGCCATATCCATGAAAGGTATCCTTCCGGCCCATTTCTTCCACCGCCTGATGAAGTGCCTCTACCACGGCGTTGCACAGCGGCAGTGTGACATCTCCTATCCCTAAGCGAATGATCTCGGTTTTGGGATTTTCCGCCTGAAATGCCGCCACTTTTTTCGCAATGGTGGAAAACAAATAACTCTCTTCCAGATGGGAATAATTCCGGTTGACCTTCATCCATACCATCCTTTCTTTTATCTGTCTCTTAGAATACCAGATAGATCCTGTTACAGATGAGCGGGCGGCTGCCGCTTATGCTGGCTCTTCTGGTGCATCGCCTCAATTTTGGAAATCGCTTCCGGCTCCCCTTCTCCTTCCAACAGATAACGGTCAATCTGCTCATACGTGATTCCCATTTCTTTTTCATCCGTCTGCCCTTCAAATAACCCGGCAGATGGCGCCTTTGTTATAATATTTTCCGGCGCGTTGAGAAAACGGAGAAACTCATAAACCTCTTTTACCGTTAGGTCCGCGATAGGATTAAAATCATGGCCGCCGTCTCCCCACTTGGTAAAATATCCTACATAGGCTTCACTGCGGTTGCCGGTTCCCGCTACCAGATAATTTTTGCTCTGGGCGATGGCATAAAGGGTAATCATCCGCATACGCGGCGCAATATTGGCTTTGGCCGCGTCGGAAAGCGCCACTTTTCCTCCCACCTGGCTGCAAAAGAATTCCTTTCCTTCTGTCAGGTCAACCGTGATGGTGGGGATGTCAAACTGCTCCGCCACCTTGCGCCCATCTTCCATATCCTCTCCAAAATTGCGGCTGGATTGGCAGGGCATCATGACGCCCAATACATGATCGCAGGCTTTTCTGCACAAAATGCCTACCAGGGCGCTGTCTTTGCCCCCGCTGTTTCCATACACAATCCCCTGGGCCCCGGAATGCGCCAGTAAGTCCCGAATAAAAGTGACCCGGCGGTCCAGTTCTTCCTGATAATTTCGTATCATCGTTTCTGCTCCTTTCCCATTGCGGCCGCGATAAATTCCCGGAACAATGGGTGCGCCCGGTTGGGGCGGCTCTTAAATTCCGGGTGGTACTGCACTCCCACATAGAATGTTTCAGAGGGCACCTCTACCGCCTCGATTAATCTCTCATCTGGTGAAGTTCCCGCTAAGACAAGTCCCGCTTGTGTAAATTGTTTCCGATATTGATTGTTAAATTCATATCTATGGCGGTGGCGCTCAGAAATTTCCGCCGCCTGATAGGCGCAGGCAAGGACTGTCTCCGGCTGAACCTTGCAGGGATACGCGCCCAAGCGCATCGTGCCTCCCTTGGGCAGGTTACCCTGTTGGTCCGGCATCAAATCTATCACCGGGTGCCCGGTTTCCGGATCGAACTCGCTGGAATTTGCGTCCTTCCACCCCATGACATGCTGGGCATATTCTATGACAGCGACCTGCATTCCCAAACAAATACCAAAGTAAGGGATATGATGCGTTCTGGCATAGGCAGCGGCGGCAACCATCCCCTCTATCCCACGGCCGCCGAAACCGCCCGGTACAATAACGCCCGCGCAGTCCTTTAACAGCGAAGGAGCCGTTTCTTCCGTGAGTCCCTCGGAATCCACCCACTGGATAGCCACTTTGACCCCGTTTTCATAGCCGGCGTGATACAGGGCTTCGACCACTGATAGGTAGGCGTCATGCAATTTGACATACTTGCCTACCAGGGCGATTTTGACTTCCCCCCTGCTGTTTTCTATACGCTTCAGCATCTCTTTCCATTCGGTCAAATCACAGGGAGGACACGGAATGGACAATTCCCGGCATACAATTTCCGCCAGGCCGTTCTCCTCCAGCATCAGGGGCGCCTGGTAAAGAATCGGCAACGTCAAATTCTCTATGACGCAATCCTCTTTGACGTTACAGAATAAGGCGATTTTCCGGCGGATGCTCTCATCAACCGGTTCGTCGCACCGCATAATAATCAGGTCCGGCATAATACCAAAGGACTGCAGTTCCTTTACCGAATGCTGTGTGGGCTTGGATTTATGTTCTCCGGAACTTTTCAGGTACGGAACCAATGTAACATGGAGGAACAGGCAGTTTTCCCTGCCGACCTCATGGGAAACCTGGCGGATCGCCTCCAAAAACGGCTGGCTCTCAATATCCCCAGTGGTCCCTCCGATCTCAGTAATCACCACATCCGCCCCGGTCTTTTTGCCAACTGAATAAATAAAGCTCTTAATTTCATTGGTGATATGGGGGATTACCTGGACGGTTTCCCCCAGATATTCCCCGTTTCGTTCCTTTTGCAGCACGTTCCAGTAAACCTTTCCCGTGGTTAAATTGGAATACTGGTTGAGGTTTTCGTCAATAAAACGCTCATAGTGTCCCAAATCCAGGTCTGTCTCCGCACCGTCCTCAGTCACGTATACTTCCCCGTGCTGATAAGGGCTCATGGTACCGGGATCCACATTGATATAAGGGTCCAGTTTCTGGGCCGCAATACGAAGCCCCCTGTTTTTTAACAATCTTCCCAGGGAAGCTGCCGTAATCCCCTTTCCCAGGCCGGATACCACACCCCCTGTCACAAAAATATATTTGGTCATATCTCCACTTCTCCTTGGAATACGGTGTTTGCCTCCCCTGTCATGAGGACGTCATCCCCCGTATCATAAATCATCAAATCTCCGCCTTTCAGCTTCACCCGGACTTCTTCGCCCTTTTTACAGTATCCGTTGAGTACGGAAGCGACAGCTGCCGCGCAGGCACCTGTGCCGCAGGCCCAGGTTTCCCCGCTTCCTCTTTCCCAGACCCTCATTTTTATGGTGGTGGCGTCAATCACCTGGACAAACTCCGTATTGACACGCTCCGGGAAAATCTCATTAAACTCGAACAGAGGCCCTATTTTTGTCAGGTCAATCCCGTCTACATTGTCGCAGAACACAACACAGTGGGGATTTCCCATGGAAACGCAGGTGATCTGATAGGAGGTTCCATCTATGACAATGGGGACACCTATCACCTTTTCCCCTTCCAATTGTACAGGAATCCTGTCAGGCCGGAGTTCCGCTTTGCCCATGCTCACCGATACGGAAGTAACCTTTCCATCCTGTACATAAAGATGAAGTTTTTTGATGCCGCTGAGGGTCTCCACCGTCAGTTCCGTTTTATTCACCATGTGATGATCATAGAGATATTTCCCTACACAGCGGATCCCATTTCCACACATTTTCCCTTCGCTGCCGTCCAGATTAAAAATCCTCATCTTGGCATCCGCCACCTGAGAGGGGCAGATCAATATGATGCCATCTCCCCCCACCCCGAAATGACGGTCCGACAGGGTGACGCTCAAAGATTCCGGACTGACTACCTGCTGTTCAAAGCAGTTAAAGTAAATATAATCATTGCCGCAGCCCTGCATTTTGGTAAATTTCAGTTTCATCCGTTCTTTTCTCATATGGTTGATATCCACCAGCTCCGTGCTATAGGGGGTGTACCGGCTCTTCAGGATCATAGCAAGGGCGTTGGCGGTATCCAGGGAGGTGAGGCAGGGAATCCCCAGCTCCACGGCTTTCCTGCGGATCTTTACGCTGTCTCTGGTGGGGAGCCTGCCTTTGGAGGAGGTAGAAATAATATAGCTTACCTTTCCGCTTTCCAGCAGGGTACGGGTATTGGTATCCGATTCATGAATTTTATTGACCGATGTTACGCTCATGCCCGCCTGCCGCAATACACGGGCAGTACCTTGAGTAGCGTAGAGCGTAAAGCCCAAGTCGTAATATTTTTTCACAATACCGCTGATCTCCGCCTTATCGGAATCCCGGACAGTAACCAGTATCCCTCCCTGCTTTTCCATCCGATAGCCCGCGGCGGTCAGCCCCTTATAGAGGGCTTCCTCCAGTGTTTTTCCAATGCCCAGTACTTCACCGGTGGATTTCATTTCCGGCCCCAGATGCACATCCACATCCATCAGTTTTTCAAAGGAAAATACGGGGACTTTTACCGCTACATACGGCGGGACATGATACAAACCAGTCCCGTATCCCATATCTTTCAGTTTTTCTCCCAGCATGGCGCGGGTAGCCAAATCCACCATAGGAACCCTCGTCACCTTGCTGATATAGGGAATGGTACGGGAGGAACGGGGATTGACCTCAATGACATAGATCTTCCCCTCATGCACCACATACTGAATATTCACAAGCCCTTTGGTATGCAGGGAAACCGCCAGGCGTTTGGTGTAGTCAATGAGCTTTTCCGTCTGATCCCCGGTGAGGTTCCAGGCGGGATATACGGCGATGGAATCCCCGGAATGGATACCGGCGCGTTCTATATGCTCCATGATGCCGGGAATCAGGATTTCTTCCCCGTCGCAGATGGCATCCACCTCGATTTCCACACCCATGAGATACTTATCAATCAGCACAGGATTTTCAATACCATGCTGCAAGATAATGCCCATATATTCCTTGATATCATCGTCGCAGAAAGCGATAATCATATTTTGTCCGCCCAGTACATAGGAAGGCCGCATCAGTACCGGATATCCCAATCCATTGGCGGCGTCCAGGGCTTCCTGTTCCGTCATCACCGTAGTTCCTTGGGGGCGCTGGATATGCAGGTTTTCCAACAGTTCGTCAAAGCGTTCCCGGTCCTCCGCCGCGTCGATGCTGTCCGCGGGGGTCCCTAAAATGGTCACGCCCCTGCTCTCCAAGTATTTTGTCAGTTTGATGGCCGTTTGTCCGCCAAAGGCCACCACAGCGCCCACAGGCTTTTCCACATCAATGACATTCTGCACGTCCTCCGGGGTTAGAGGCTCAAAATAAAGCCGGTCCGCGGTATTGAAGTCGGTGGATACGGTTTCCGGGTTATTATTGATAATCACCACATCGTATCCCGCTTCCTTCAGCGCCCAAACGCAGTGAACAGAAGCGTAATCAAACTCTATCCCCTGTCCAATACGGATCGGCCCCGAACCGAATACCACCACTGTGGGTTTAGAGGAATTTTTCTGACGGATAAACGGGGCCGCCTCGTCCTCTTCATCATAGGTCGCGTAAAAATAGGGGGTCTGGGCGTCAAACTCCGCGCCGCAGGTATCCACCATTTTGAAAGCCGCCGGGATATGATACGGGATTTCCTGTTGGATCAGCCGGCGGATCACGGTATCCGGATACCCTATCTTTTTGGCCTCACGGTAGGATTTTTCCGTGAGGGGTTCCGTACGTAGATGTTTTTCCATCTGTACCAAATGGAGCAGCTTATATAAAAACCATAGATCTATCCTCGTGATATCGTGAATCTGTTCGCAGGTAACGCCGCGTTTCAGAGCCTCAAAGATAACAAACAAACGCTGGTCGTCACAAATAGAAATATGATCGTATACTTCCTGATCCGTCCACTGGGCCATTTCGGGAGTATCCAGGCTGTCCCGGGAGATTTCGGCTCCACGCACCGCTTTCATAATGGCCTGTTCAAAGCTCTGGCCAATCGCCATCACTTCCCCGGTGGCTTTCATCTGTGTCCCCAGGGTACGCTGAGCGTACACGAACTTATCAAAGGGCCATTTGGGGAATTTTACCACGACATAGTCCAGGGTAGGCTCAAAACAGGCAAATGTCTTTCCGGTAACCGCATTTGGAATTTCATCCAGGGTATAGCCGATGGCAATTTTAGCGGCTACTTTGGCGATGGGATAACCGGTAGCCTTGGACGCCAACGCGGAAGAGCGGGATACTCGGGGATTGACCTCGATAACCGCATATTCAAAACTATCGGGATTGAGCGCGAACTGGCAATTGCATCCCCCTTCAATCCCCATGGCCGAAATAATATTCAGCGCCGCGGAACGCAGCATCTGATATTCCTTATCCGCCAAGGTGACGGCAGGCGCAATAACGATGCTGTCCCCAGTATGCACGCCTACAGGATCAAAATTTTCCATACTACATACGGTAATGACGTTTCCGACGCCATCCCGCATGACTTCAAACTCAATCTCTTTCCATCCCGCGATACATTTTTCCACCAGCACTTGGGTAATGGGGGAAAGGCGCAGTCCGTTGGCACAAATCTCCCTTAATTGTTCCTCATCAGACGCGATGCCTCCGCCGCTTCCTCCCAGGGTAAAAGCCGGACGGATAATAACCGGATACCCCACCTGGTTGGCAAAATCCACCGCAGTTTCCACCTGATGGGCGATGACCGATGGAATGACCGGTTCCCCGATCTCCAGCATGGTATCCTTGAATATCTGGCGGTCTTCCGCCTTATCAATGGTTTCCGGATTGGCGCCCAACAGGGTAACCCCATGGCTTTGTAAAAATCCTTCTTTTGCCAACTGCATGGACAATGTCAATCCCGTCTGGCCGCCTAAGGTAGACAGAAGGCTGTCTGGTTTTTCCTTTTCGATGATTCTTTTTATGGTATCTATGGTCAACGGCTCGATATAAATCTCATCCGCCATAGCGTTATCCGTCATAATCGTCGCAGGATTGGAGTTCACCAGAACCACTTCCAGACCTTCTTCTTTTAGGGCGCAGCAAGCCTGCGTTCCCGCATAGTCAAATTCCGCCGCCTGTCCAATCACAATAGGACCGGAACCAATCACTAATACTTTTTTCAAATTGGGATTCAGAGGCATATCCTTCACATCCTTACTCTCACAATTCCATTTCTATCTTTTTCTGTAAAGCGCTTATCATCAAGCGTTTCGGTTCCAACTTTTTCAGCTTCCTATCACTGGGCTTTTTCCATCCTCTGGTCAATTCTCTGGATAAACTCATCGAATAGGAACATGGTATCATGCGGCCCGCAGGAAGCCTCTGGGTGAAACTGAACAGAAAACGCCGGCATATTGTGATAACATACGCCTTCGCAGGTCCCGTCGTTTGCATTGACATAGAAAAGCTCCGCACCATCCGGCAGGCTGTCGGCCACCACCGCATAACCATGGTTCTGGCTGGTGATGTATACACGCCCCGTCCTGAGATTTTTCACCGGCTGGTTTCCTCCCCGATGCCCATATTTGAGCTTTTCCGTGGCCGCCCCCTGAGAGAGCGCTAACAGCTGGTGTCCCAGGCAAATACCAAACATCGGGATACCCGCCTGACAAAGCTTGCGCAGCTGTTCGACGACCTGTGTATTTTCCTGGGGATCCCCTGGACCGTTGCTCAACATAATCCCATCGGGTTTTTGTGCCAAGATCTCGTCGGCGGTAGAATCCTGCGGCATACAAACTACCTCGCATCCCCGTCTCACCAGCTCCTGCCCGATATTCTTTTTCGCGCCAAAGTCCCACAATACAACCTTTCGTTTCTTTTCCTCCGGTTGCAAGACTTCGGTTTTCGCAATACTCACGGAAGCGACCGCATGGCGTATAGAGAAATCCGCCAGTTCTTTCTGAATCTCCGTCACGTTTGGTTTCTCCAAAGTCAATTTAGCATTCATGACGCCGTGTTCCCGGATCATTCTGGTGAGCGCTCGGGTGTCGATCCCATACATTCCAACAATACCCTTTTCTTTTAAAAAGGTGTCAAGATCTCCTTCACAACGAAAGTTGGATGGGGATTGACACCATTCTCTTACAATATAAGCGGAAAGACGAGGGGCTGAGCTTTCAAAATCAGCGGGGATCACCCCATAATTTCCTATTAAGGGAAACGTATGCACCACCATCTGCCCATAATAGCTGGGGTCCGTCAATGTCTCCAGATAACCGGTCATCGCTGTGGTAAATACCACTTCTCCCGTCACCGGCTTACAGGCACCAAAGCTTTTTCCTTGGAATACTGTTCCGTTTTCCAATGTGAGATAAATACTCTGTTCCATATGATTTCCTCCGTCAACCTTCATAGGTCCTGATAATTTCTTGTGCTACCTGGCGGCGGGTAGAGCGCTGATCCATCGCCTGTTTTTCCAGAAAATAATGGGCTTCCTGTTCTGTCAAATGGCGGTATTGGATCAAAGCGCACTTGGCCCGGTCCACCAGCTTGATCTCTTCTATCTGATTTTGCAACCTGGCATTTTCATTTTTTAGATTCAGCATCCTCCTTCGGGAGGCCGTGGCGATTTTTAACGTCTGGTAGAATATCTGGCGGCTGACCGGTTTGGGAACCACAAGAACGCCAAAATCTTCCACCTTTTCTGCCGCTTCGTCCGCCCGTTCCGATTTCACCAGTACGATTACGCTGGAATCTGTGCTTTGCGTCACCGATATGGCCAGTTCCAACCCTGATTCATCCCGCAAAGGAGCGTTGATCAAAACCAAATCATAGCAATCCTCAATCATTGCCCGGCGCGCTTCCCCTCCATTGCTTACCGCCACTACCCGGTCAAAAGCGCGCGCTTTTAATAAATCGGACAGAAAAGCTTTTCCTTGATCGGTTCCCGCCACTACCAATACGCACTCCATTTTTTCACCAGACTTTCCTTTTGTGTTCCTTGTCGGATCTTTTTACACATCTAAAAAATAAAAGTCCTGATCTAATTGGTCCGGATCTTCCACCTGGGAATATCGTTCCCACTGCATTTTCTTTTCTTTACAGTAATTTTTCAGTAACCGTTCCGGAACAGTTCGACGGACGAACTCGCTCTGTTCCGCCTTTCGAATCGCTTCTCCTAAGTCTTTAGGAAGTTGCTCTATTTTTTGAAGTTTCTCTGGATCCGCGTTATAAAGATCAAAATCTTGTGGCTCTGGCAGTGTCATTTGTCGCTGGATTCCCTCCAATCCAGCGAATAGCAACAACGCAAAAGCCAGATGCGCATTGCAAGAGGGATCAGGAGAACGCAGCTCCATCCTGCAAAATTCCCCCGCCGAGGCCGGGATTCGGATCAACTGAGAACGGTTCCGGTGAGACCAAGTAACATACTTTGGTGCTTCAAAGGCGCCAAACCGGCGGTAAGAGTTCGGCAAGGGATTCAGAAAAACCGTAATATCAGAAATATAGTGTAAAATCCCCGCCATAAAGCTTTCCGCCTCCTGGGAATGTTCCCCCCGGGATGTTTTAAACAAGTTGACCCCATCCTTATAAAGGGAGAGATTGATGTGCAGGCCGCTGCCGCTCTGGTTCGGGAGAGGTTTGGGCAAAAAGGTGGCATACAGCCCGTTTCGGGCTGCGATATTGCGCACCGCCGCCCGGAAGTTCACCAAATTATCCGCTGCGGTCAACGCGTCGCTGTATCGAAAATCGATTTCGTTTTGTCCTGGCCCCTGCTCATGATGGGAACTCTCGGGCTGAATCCCCATCTGTTCCAAAGACAAACAGATCTCCCGTCTTACATTTTCTCCCCTGTCCTTAGGCGCGATATCACAGTAACCAGCGTAATCATGGGGAATATGGGTAGGATAGCCTTTTTCATCTGTCTCAAATAAGTAGAATTCACATTCCGAACCAATTTTACAGACATATCCCATTCTTTCCGCCTCACGAGTTGCTCTTTGCAACAGGTTGCGGGAGTTCCCCTCAAAAGGAGTACCGTCTGGATAGTTGATATCACAGAAAAAGCGGATTACCCTGCCTTGAGACGGCCGCCAAGGGAGTATGGAAAGGGTGGTGGCGTCAGGAACAATAAAAAGATCTGATTCATTGACATTCATAAAACCTCGCACCGCAGAGCCATCAAAAGAAATCCCCTGTTCAAAAGCCCTTGGCAATTCCCAAGGCATAATGGAAATATTTTTCTGCATTCCAAAAATATCGCAAAATACCAGGCGAATAAATTTGACGTCGTTTTCTTCCACAAACCGCAGTACTTCATGGATTGTCTCTTTCATAATTCTTGCTATCCCCCTGTCTCAGGTTTCGGATCCAAAATTCCTGTTGTTATTATACTCCTATCATTCTTGTGTATAAGGATATTTTCCCTCTATAGAATCAGGAAATCCCTATCAGAAAATGAACTGGAGTGCATATCCAAAACAGAAAAGGCGTTCACAAAAAGAAGGATTTTAGTCGTGGAATCCTTTCCTTTTATGAACGCCTTTGTTCGGATTTTATTATAAGATAGAACGTCTGATTTTGTCAACAGATCGTATGATAAAAATTCTAAGCCTGCATAAAAAATTATTTTTATCAAAAGTGAAAGAAAAAAAACGCTATTTTGTATGAACTAAATTTATTTTCTGCATTTCCGTAAAAGGAATTGACAAGATTTCTTTCCAAGTTTATAATGCAAAATAAGCAAGCAAAGGCGCTGCAGGGACAGTAACCCTGCAGCGCTTTTTATTTTTTGCACGCTTAGGCTACAGCGGGCTTTTGTGAAAGGACAATGGATTATGAGTAAAACAATTATCCCAAAAACCTATCAATCCTCCCCCAAATTGAGCCTGGGAGAGACACAGACAGCCATCAGCAAGATCCGGGAATCTTTTGAACAGCAAATTAGTAAGGAGCTGCACCTCACCCGCGTTTCCGCCCCTTTGTTTGTAGATCCCTCTACCGGTTTAAATGACGATTTAAATGGCGTTGAGAGGCCTGTCAGCTTTACCATCAAAGAAACCGGTTCTATCGCTCAGGTGGTACATTCCCTCGCCAAATGGAAACGTATGGCCCTATACCGATATGGGTTTCCGCCCCACACAGGACTATATACTGATATGAATGCCATACGCCGGGACGAGGAGATGGATAACCTCCATTCCATTTATGTGGATCAATGGGATTGGGAAATGGTGATCCTCCCAGAGGACAGGAACTTAGACTTTTTAAAAGAAACTGTTAAAAAAATTGTTGCCGCTATTTGTAATACTTCAGAGGAAATCAAAGCCCAATATCCTAGTATTTCTGTATCATTTTCTCCCGAAGTAAGTTTTATCACCACCCAGGAACTGGAAGATTTATACCCCTCCCTCTCTCCAAAAGAACGTGAAAAACAATATGTAAAAGAACATAAAACTGTTTTTCTGATGCAGATCGGGGATCAGCTACGGTCTGGCAAGAAACACGACGGCCGGGCGCCGGATTATGATGATTGGAGCTTAAACGGCGATATTCTTTTTTGGAATGATATTCTAGGATGTGCTTTTGAAATCTCCTCTATGGGTATCCGTGTGGATTCCTGCGCACTGGAAAGGCAATTGAAAAAAGCCGGGTGTCCGGAAAGAAGTAAGCTTCCCTTCCATCGTATGCTGGCTGAGGGTACTCTTCCCCTAACGATAGGGGGAGGAATCGGGCAATCCCGTTTGTGTATGCTGTTGCTGGGAAAAGCCCATATTGGAGAAGTCCAAGTATCTTTATGGGACCCGGATACACAGTCTGTCTGCAAAGCGGCGGGAATCCAACTATTATAAGAGATCTGTTTCCTTCTTCATGGATTCTCCAAAAGCTGAGAGTAATAACATTTTCGTGGGTTTCTCATACCTTCTATTGGGCAGTATTTGCTGATTCCTAAAAAGGATACTGAAAATATCATAATCGATTATTCTCTAACCCGTTAAACTCGCTTATTCTGGTAACTTCCTATGGTTTCGAGCTTTCTTAGATTTTTTGAGAAAGCTTTTTGCCTTGAGCAATGGCATTGTTTTATTTTCAATTTTATGAATTTCCTCTATTTTTTATAACAGGAGCAACAAGAAAAGGCGTAGATTCAATGATCTGAATCTACGCCTTTTCTATCATTTTTCTTTTTCCCCTACCAAACTGTCCACTCTACAGCAGAACTTCACGAAATGGAAATCAATTGTTTCTATTTTGCGGCAAAATAAGCCTCTCTCTATTTTTTGGTTAAACGGGCAAAGTTTGACATCAGCTTTTTGGTACCGGCCTGGTCAAAGGCGATTTCCAAAAGTACATCATTTCCCATAGGGGTGGCTGACAAGATGGTTCCTGTCCCAAAGGTTTTATGGGAAACGCTGTCCCCCACCTGGAAGGTTTGTTTCCCCACTTGAGAAGAAGGAACCGCCTGGCCAAAATGTCTGGCTGCATTGGCGGATTTGATCCGGGTTTCATAGTTAGAAGGGGGCGCCTTGTATCCAGGCTCCGGTTTTTTCCAGTCCCTGGCCCGGGTCTTTTCTATCAATTCTTCCGGGATTTCCCCAGAAAAGCGGGATTGCTTATTGCGGTTGGTTGTCCCGAAAATCATACGGCTGTCAGCGTTGAGAATATACAGCTCCTCCCGGGCCCTTGTAATTCCCACATAGGCAAGGCGGCGTTCTTCCTCGATTTCTCCCGGGTTGTAAATAGCCTGTATCCCTGGAAAAATCCCTTCTTCAAATCCCGGCAGAAATACCACGGGAAACTCCAACCCTTTTGCAGAGTGCATGGTCATCATCACCACAGATTGCGCGTGTTCATCGTAATTATCAATATCCGTCATCAAGGATACTTCTTCCAGAAAACCGGAAAGGCTGGCTTCTTCTCCGTTGTCTTCTTCATACTTGATGATATTAGAAGCCAGTTCGTTGATATTTTCAATCCGGCTTTCCCCTTCTTCTTTTTCCTGACGCACCGCAGCTATGTACTGCGTTTTTTCCAGCAGCAAATCATACAGCTCATGTAGGGAAATCCTTTCATCCTCAGATGCCGCGATCAATTCGTCCATCATCCGGGCAAATTGTTTCAGTTTTGGGGCCGCACGGCGCAAAGTATCGAACTCATCCGCACGGCGGATCACATCAAGCAAAGGTTCCCCCAGCTCAGAGGAAAGTTCCGATGCCTGGGCGATGGTTTTTTCTCCAATCGAGCGTTTAGGCTGGTTGATGATCCTGCGCAGGCGCATTTCATCCGCTGGATTATTAATGACGCTTAAATAAGCGATCATATCCCGGATTTCCCTGCGCTCGTAAAAACGGAACCCGCCAATAATCCTATAAGGGATCCCGGATTTTACAAATATTTTTTCTAAAATATTCGACTGGGAATTCATCCGATACAAAATAGCGTAATCCGTAAACTTACGCCCCTTGGCTACTCCCTCTAGAATCGTATTTGCAATATAATTGGCCTCATCCATCTCGCTGAAAGCAGTGTGCATCTGGATTTTGGCCCCTTGGGGATTCTGGGTCCATAGGGTCTTTCCTTTTCGCTCTTCATTATGGGAGATCACCGCGTTGGCGGCATCCAAGATGTTCTGGGTAGAACGATAATTCTGCTCCAGACGGATGACTGTGGCATCCGGATAAGTCTTTTCAAAGCTTAGGATATTCTCAATCGTAGCTCCCCGGAATTTATAGATACTCTGGTCGTCGTCCCCCACCACGCACAGGTTTCTCCGCTTTTGGGAAAGCAGCTTGATAAACTGATACTGTACCTTATTGGTATCCTGGTATTCGTCCACCAGGATATAATGAAATTTGTTTTGATAATATTCCAAAACATCGGGGCATGTATACAGAAGCTCCACTGTTTTATTGAGCAAATCGTCAAAATCCATAGCGTCGGCCTCTTTGAGCCTTTTTTGATACAGCTCATATGCCTCGCCCACCTTTTGCCGGCGATGGTCATTGCCCGCTAATCTTTTATATTCCTGTGGATCTATCATGCTATCCTTGGCCTGGGAAATCTCACTGAGAATTGCTTTATGAGATAGCATTTTATCGTCGATCCCCAGCGCTTTCTGGCAATCCTTCATGAGCCGCCGGGAATCATCCGTATCATAAACGGTAAAGTGGCTGGTATATCCGATGCGTTCCCCATCCCTGCGCAGCATCCTGGCACAAGTGGAATGGAATGTAGAAGCCCATATTTCTTCCCCTCTCTGTCCCAGCATAGCGGTCAGCCGTTCTTTCAGTTCTCCCGCCGCTTTATTGGTAAAAGTGATAGCCAATATCTGCCATGGCTGCGCTGGAGAAACTGCTAGGGCACGCTTGGTTTCCGGCGAAATCTCGCCTTGTCCTTTTGCATAATTTCTAGCCTCTGTTTCTTGGTCTGGTGTAAGCGGCTGATATAATTCATCAGAATGGTAAGCATCCCCGTACTCAATGATATTGGCAATCCGATTGACCAGTACCGTGGTTTTTCCACTCCCTGCCCCCGCTAAGATAAGAAGGGGGCCATTAACCTGGAAAACTGCCTTTTTCTGCATCTCATTCATTTTGGAAAACTCTTGTTCCAATACTTTTTTTCTCAGTGCTATGATCTCTTGCCGATATCCTGTATCCATCTATGTCACCGCCAATTGAAATTCATATTTGTTCTTATTGTACCGTATTTTTGACAGAATAGCAAATTTCATACGAAAAAACGACCCTTATCGTGAGTAAAAATAAGATGTCCTTTTTCCATTTCCCTATTTTCAAATACGAAAAAAGCATCCGCTTGTCTACCTAACAAGCGGATGCAACATCTCATAATAATGTAGGAATAAAAATTATCCCAAAATGCTGAGCAGTACACCGGCCGCTACTGCGGAACCGATAACACCTGCTACATTGGGGCCCATGGCATGCATCAATAAGAAGTTGGAAGGATTCTCCTTCTGACCAACCTTCTGAGATACACGAGCTGCCATAGGTACCGCGGAAACACCAGCAGAACCAATCAATGGATTTACCTTTCCTTTGGTAGCAATATACATAATCTTTCCAAACAGAACGCCACCGGCAGTACCAAAGCAGAAGGCAAATAAACCCAAACCAATGATAATCAATGTCTTAACATCCAGGAATACCGCACCGGTAGCAGTAGCACCAACGGTAACACCTAAGAAAATCGTGATGATATTCATCAGTTCATTCTGGGCTGTATTGGAAATTCTGGAAACCACGCCGCTCTCGCGGAAAATATTACCCAGCATCAGCATACCCACCAACGGAGCTGCATCCGGAACAACCAGTGCTACAATAGCGGTAACAATAATGGGGAACAGAATTTTTTCCAGCTTAGAAACCGGACGGAGCTGCTCCATCACAACAGAACGCTCTTTCTTGGTAGTAAGCAGCTTCATAATCGGAGGCTGGATAACTGGAACCAGCGCCATATAAGAATAAGCCGCTACCGCGATGGGGCCAAGCAGATGCGGAGCTAGTTTTGAAGTTACGAAAATAGCGGTAGGGCCATCTGCTCCACCGATGATACCGATAGAACCTGCCTCTTGAGGGGTAAAGAAGAACATGGCCAGAATAAAGACCACAAAAATACCCAGCTGCGCGGCAGCTCCCAGCAAAAAGCTCTTGGGGTTTGCAATAAGGGGACCAAAATCGGTCATAGCACCGATTCCCAAAAAGATCAGCGGGGGATAGATTCCCAGCTTTACGCCCTGATAGAGATAATAAAGCAGGCCGCCGTTTTGAATCGGGATATCTAAAAATACTTGATTATCCTGCCATACCAAACCGTAAGTAATGCCATGATTTCCCAGGAATTCCTGAGCGGCTATCCTGGTATTGTCCGTCAGCTGGAACCACATCTGACCCGCATCGTTGAGATACTGGGTCTGTACCAGCCCCCCTAGATCATGGGCAGACAGATACTCTGTAACGGGCTGCAACTGTGTCTGAGGCGCGCTCATAATCACAGGATACAGGTTTACCAAAAACATACCAAAAGCGATAGGCAAAAGCAACAAAGGCTCAAACTGCTTTGCAATAGCCAGATAAATCAATACACATGCAATGCCCATCATGACAAAGTTTCTCCAGTCCAACGTATTGAAACCAGAGCTTGCAATCAGACCATTGATGGCATCCGAGATTCCATTGATAATTTCCACTATGCTTTCATTCCTTTCCTACATCAAAATAAAGCTGACGCTTGCACGCACTAAAAGGGGCGTGTGTTTTCCATCAATCCTGCTGCGCCCCAGACCGGACGGGTTCCGGCGGAACGTCTAACACTTCGTATGGAATAAGAGGACCCTGTCCCTTCCTCCATTGCCGCCACAGCCGCTGCAATCGCTGCAATAATTTCTCCTGAAATTCCTTCTTCCTGTACAGCAATTTCCTGTACAGCCGGAGCTTTTTCTACCTTAGGCTTGTCAGCATTTTTTTGAACGGGAGGATTTTTTTTCCGGTTTTGAATTTTGTAAACCAAAGTACCATAACCAAGAATAATCAGGGTCAAAATAATCAGAATACAAAAGACAACCAGAAGGCCTGTAATGACCACAGACCATGTCGTGCCCCAATCCATAACAATAACATCTCCATCCTATTACTAAATTTACCGTCCCCCGGAAAGTGTCTAAAAAGCCACATTACCGGATTGTAATACTTTGTTATTATAACCGATTCACAGCCTATTTTCAACGGAATTTTGAACGAAAAATGAATGATGGTTATGTTTTATGCGATTTGATGATTTTTTATTAAAAATTTTGTTCACTTTCGTATTTGTCTTGTTTCCTTCCTGGTTTTCATTGCGTCTAAAATGCCTCTGTTTTATAATATCTAGTAGAAAAAGGAGGATTCCCATTATGACCAACGAAGCATTTAAACATTCCATTATCAGGCCTTACCACGAAAGCCTGGGGCTCGCTGTTTATAACTGCGGCTTTCAAAGATGCGGACCGGGACATTCTTGGGGGCCTGCTATGCGTGATTATTATTTGATTCATTATATCACTTCTGGTTCTGGTATTTACGATAATGGGAAAAAAGTTTATCATCTTTCTTCTGGGGACGGTTTTTTGGTGACTCCTTCCTGTATTGTCTCCTATTGTGCCGACCATGATGATCCCTGGGAATATTACTGGGTGGGCTTTCACGGAAGTGATGCCAGTCGTCTAGTCAGCCAGGCTGGCCTTTCAGAAGATTTCCCTTTATTCCATTATGATAAGGATAGCCTATATCGGGAACGCCTTCTACGTATTTATCAGCTCAACGGTTCCCGCCCCAGTGACGAAGCTAGGATGCAGGCCGAACTGCTGATATTTCTTGCCACATTAATGGACAATACCCAAAAGGTAGAGGACGATCATAAAAGTGGGTATGAATATATCCAGAAATCCCTCCGTTATATCGATTATAACTATTCCCGGGATATCGATGTCGATGATATCGCCGCCAATGCTGGCATCAGCCGTAGCCATCTGTACCGGCTTTTTGTCCAGCATATCTCCATGCCCCCTAACGAATATCTGACCCGCTACCGTATTCAAAAGGCCTGTATCCTCTTGCAACAGCAGCATCTGTCCGTGGGAGAAGCCGCTTATTCCACAGGGTTTTCCGATCAGCTGTATTTTTCCAGGGTTTTCAAAAAATACAAAGGTGTCCCCCCCAGTCGATATGCCGAAACTTATCGGCAGACGGACGATGTCCTTCCAGAAAATCCTATTGCCAAACCAGAAAGGAGTTAAAATATGAGTGAATCAAAGCAATCCCAGAAGGTACCTTCTAGCCTGGATCCTATTGAGCGTATCTTGGCCTGGTCCCATCAGGCCGAAGGTTATGAGGCCGTCCCTTGGGACCGTATGCCGGAAATCGACCTCTATATGGACCAGGTCATCACCTATATGGATAAACAGCTTCATCTTTTTCAATCCAAAGAAAACAGTAAATTGCTTACCTCCAGTATGATTAACAATTATGTAAAGGACGGCCTGCTTCCCCGCCCTGATCATAAAAAATATTCCAGAGAACATTTGGCCGGTCTCCTGATTATTTGTATATTAAAGCAAGTATTATCTATCCCGGATATCTCCGCTTTATCTCAGGAACTTTCTTTGGAAAGCTCTCCAGAACAGCTTCACCATATTTTTTGTGAGATTCAAAAGTCCGCTTTGCAAGAGGTATGCTCCCGCGTGGAAGAGACTGCCCTGCAAGGAGAATCAAAGTTAAAACAATTGGCTTTCACATTATCTATTGAAGCCACAGCGCGCCGTGCCGCCGCCGAAAGGATCCTCTTTGAACTGAAACAGGATAAAGCCGATAAGGTAAAATAGGCCGTTTCATACCACCAGGTTCCTTGAAAAACGGTTAATACAGATCTTGACAGGGCAGAAAGTGGACTAAAAAATGGGTCAAATATTAGTTTTATACAAATCAAAATACGGTGCAGCAAAAAAGTATACCGCTATGCTCCAGAAAGAACTCTCCTGTGAAATACTTGACATCAAGGATTTCACAAAAGCTGTTTTAACAGGATATGACTGTGTTATCTTTGCCGGGTCTATCTATGCGAGCGGAATATCCGGACTCAATATCTTGCGAAAATATTATTCAGATTTCAAGGGAAAAAAGCTGGCTATTTTCTGTGTAGGGACCTCTCCATATGATGAAAAAGCCCTGGAACAAATCAGGCTACATAATTTAAAAGGCGACTATAAAGATATCCCTTTATTTTATGGCAGAGGTGCATGGGATGAAAGCTCCATGAGCCTGAAAGACCGAGCTTTATGTAAGATGCTTCAAAAAATGATAGCAAAGCAAGACCTGGATTCCTATGAGCCGTGGATGAAAGTCCTCCTATCCGCCTCTGGGAAAACCTGCGATTGGACGGATCGGACTTATTTAATACCACTTTTAAAATATATCCGGGCAAAAGAGGAATCCTGATATAGCCTTAAAAGATAAAAGTCAATACGAATTGTATAAACAGCTATGTTTTATACTAATAATATCTTCTATATGCTATAGGGATATGTGAAATAATAAAAGAGGATTTGGCTGAATAACAATTATTACGCCAAATCCTCTTTTATGCTCAAAATTCAATCAAAGTTTCCCCTGGGGATTCAAATGATCAGTAAGCCCGGAACCTCTCCTTTAACAGATTTTACTGCCGGGAATCTTCTTTTCCAGATATTCGTCATATGTACACATCCGGTCAATCACGCCATCCTCCGTGATCTCAATGATGCGGTTTGCCACTGTTTGAATAAACTCATGGTCGTGGGAGGTAAATAATACATTCCCTTTAAAATTACACAATCCGTTGTTCACCGCAGTAATAGATTCCAAATCCAAGTGGTTGGTCGGCTGATCCAGCACCAAAACATTGGAACCGAACAGCATCATCCTGGAAAACATACAACGCACTTTTTCCCCTCCGGAAAGAACATTGACAGGCTTGTATACATCATCCCCGGAAAACAGCATCCGACCCAAAAATCCCCGTAAATAGGTTTCCGTTGTATCTTTGGAATACTGCCTCATCCAGTCCAAAATGGATTCGGTATGATCGTTAAAATAAACGGAATTATCACTGGGAAAATAAGATTGCGTGGTACTGACGCCCCATTTAAAGGTACCTTCATCCGGCTCGATTTCTTCCATCAGGATTTTAAACAGCGTGGTAATGGCTATCTCGTTTTCCCCTACAAATGCCACCTTATCCCCTTTATTTAAAATAAAGGAAACGTTGTTCAATACCTTAACGCCGTCTATCGTCTTACTAATACCAGAAACGGAAAGAATATCTTTTCCGGCTTCCCGATCCATATCAAAGCCAATAAACGGATACCGGCGGGAAGAAGCCGGCAGCTCCTCTATGGTCAGTTTTTCCAGCAGTTTTTTCCGTGAGGTAGCCTGTTTGGATTTGGATTTATTAGCGGAGAAACGCTCTATAAAGCTTTGTAACTCCTTGGCTTTCTCCTCATTCTTTTTATTCTGCTGCTTAATCATGCGCTGGATCATCTGGCTGGATTCATACCAAAATTCATAGTTGCCCACATACATTTTGATTTTGGTATAGTCGATATCTACCGTATGGGTACACACGTTATTGAGGAAATGCCGGTCGTGGGATACCACAATCACGGTTCCCTCATAATCAATTAAGAAATCCTCCAGCCAGCTGATGGCGGCGATGTCCAAATGGTTGGTAGGCTCGTCCATCATCACAATATCAGGAGAACCAAACAAAGCTTGGGCCAGCAATACCTTTACTTTTTCATTTCCGGTCAGGCTTCCCATATTGCTATACAATAGATCCTCGGAAAGCCCTAGCCCCTGGATCAATTTGGAAGCGTCTGATTCCGCTTCCCAGCCATCGAGCTCCGCGAATTCTGCTTCCAGTTCCGAAGCCAGGACGCCGTCTTCCTCGCTGAAATCGGGTTTTGAATAAAGGGCATCTTTTTCCTGCATGATCTGATACAAGCGTTCATTTCCCATAATGACCGTATCCAGCACCGTGTATTGGTCGTAGGCGAAGTGATCCTGTTTGAGTACGGACAGGCGTACTTCCGGGGGAATGACTACTTCCCCAGTGGAGGGTTCCAGCTCCCCACACAGAACCTTTAAAAATGTAGATTTTCCCGCGCCGTTGGCTCCAATGATTCCATAACAATTTCCCGGGGTAAATTTTAAATTCACATTGGAAAACAGGTTGGATCCATTAAAATTAACGCTTACATTTGAGACTGTAATCATGGTTCCTCCATATTGATATCAGAATTTTTGATGATAAAAAATGTCCTTTTTACTAGGACAATATTTTATAGTATATCATAAGAGAAATAGATTCTCCACCTGATTATCCACCAAATAAATCCTCTATTCAGGCCGGGATTCATGCAAAAAGGAGGATTTCCGCCTAGCGGTATCCTCCTTTTTTAATCTATGATTTCTTTTTTCGTATGGGGTTGCATCCCTTTTCATCCATGGAGAAACATGCTATACTAAAATTTATAAAATAATTTTAGTGCGGGGAAACTTTTACATAATGGCGCTTAGTACCAGCATCTCTTCCAATCGCGGATAAATCTGATAAAAATTCTGAATAGGCAGGGGATTTTTTCCCAATCCCACCTCTATTGTAAAAGCGGGGCGCCGGAGTTCTGTGATAAACCAGTCCTTAAAACCGCCTCCTATGGCCAGGCCCTCGGGAGAAGAAATCGCGTATCCGCTGCTGGTAGCCATGACCTGAGCCATCAAAAGGGCCCGGTCCGGCATATTTTCTCCGTAATGCCAGTAGATTTCCTCCCCCTGACTGTGAAAAGCCAGGGCATGGCGGAAATTTTTCTGCCGGCATAGTCTGGTAATTGCCCGGGTTTCCGGCTCGCTTTCCGGCCTGGAACCGCCGTATCGGGTAGGTCCCGCGCTGACAATGCCAGATTTCTGTTCCAAACGGTGCAGCGCTTCCCATCCCGCGTTAAAATTATGATTGATATCTACCCCTCTGGCATTGGCCTGCCAGTGGTCCGTGTCTCCTTTGCTGGAGTGGTATACCAGCTCTTGATAACAGCCGGCCGCTACCGATCCATGCAGGGAAATTTCCACGCCATCCGGATTGACGCACGGGACAATTACAATTCCCCTGCGCTGCAGGAAAGATCCAATATCCACGTCTGCTATCCGATTCCCTGTCTGGAGCGCTTCCCCCAACCGTTCCGCAAAACGGAGCAATACTAGGGAAGTCATCCATTCCATCCCATGGAAAGCGCCGGCAAACAGCACTGCCTGGCTGTTTTGTTCCCCAAGCTGGAGATATTCCAAGCTGCGCCCGCACAGGCTTTTGGAAAGCGTGCCCCTTTGTATTTCCGGATATCGCTCACATAGGACACGCAAGATTTCATTCCTTTGATTTTGGTCTGGAAGTTTGTCTGTCAATCTGATATATTTCACATCATCACCCCACACCTATGATATATGCATAGGGTGAAAATAATAGTACGAAAAGCAGGAGGATCTTTTTATGAACTTAACAGAAAAAAAACTGGATAGAACTGATATTTACGATGGTAAAATTATAAAAGTGCATGTAGATTCCGTGGAACTGCCCAACGGGGAAACTTCCAAGCGGGAAGTTGTCGACCATCCGGGCGGGGTCTGTATTGCAGCCCTCACCGACCAGAAAGAATTGTTGTTTGTCCGCCAGTTCCGTTATCCTTATTCTGAAGTAATCTGGGAACTTCCCGCAGGAAAACTGGAACCCGGTTCCAACCCTTTGGAAAACGGAAAGCGGGAGCTTCAGGAAGAAACCGGCGCTTCCGGCGAAGGGTATATCTCCCTGGGAAAACTTTATCCTTCTCCCGGTTATTGCGGGGAAATTATCCATCTCTATTTCTGCCGGGTGAGCGGTATGGGAGCCTGTAACCCCGATGAAGATGAATTTCTGGAAGTAAAGCGTATTCCTTTGGAAAAAGCGGTTTCTATGGTACTTAACAATGAGATTCCTGACGCCAAATCCCAGACGGCTATTCTGAAAACAGCCGCTTTGCTGGAACGGGGCATTCTCTAAGAAAAGCTTTTCCCTATTTTAACTAGCTGTGCTCTCCTATGTTTGATCCTGTACCGGCCAAACGAGAATGATAAAGGAGGTGGACTTTGTTCTATGTTGGTTAATCCTATCCTGATTATTATCTCCATTACCTTGATTTTATTTGTATTATTTTTTTATCTCGTCAACCGCCCCAAAAAACCTTTGTTAACCCTGGTTCTTATCCTGCTTCTGATTATCTTTCTCTCTTGTACCATGATTTTAAACAACGCCCTTACCCCGAATCAGGGATATCTGATATCCGGCAACTCCCTGAAAAAAATGCTTCCTTTTATTGTTTTTGCCTCACACCCAACTGTAGAGCAATGTGAACAGGCTTTTGAAGTCTACAAAACCATAGATATCTGCCTCTTTGTCGCTACGATTATAGCGATGGTGGCAGAAGTCTGGAATTTATTCCTTCGCCCAAACAAAAAACAGGAGAAATAAATTCCCCCTGTAGCATACAGTAAAAACGCCCGCATGTCTGGCACTCCCCATAAGGGGAGTACTTTGCCTGCATGTGGGTTTTTCTTTGTTTCTTTAACGCTCGCTGATATGCCATTCCTCTCCGCTGAAAATAAAGTCGTCCAGATCTCCAACGTCTGAGCTGGTCTCTTCATGTTCCGCTAAGCGCATGTTTTCCTTCCATAACAACACGTTTCCCACCTCCTTTGCAGAAACATTTCTATCATTATATGCATGATTGCCTGCAAAGATGATAGAAATTTGTTGTCGTATTTTTTCCGTTTCATCTCGGTTGACGAATAGAAAAGCTGGTACTATAATAAATAATTACACTTGTCTAAATTATTCCAGCAGAATCGAGGGGCAAACATGAATTCCTTTTTAAAGCGTACCTGGGCGGAAATTGATCTGGATGCCATCGCCCATAACTATCATGCCATCCGGGCGTGTATCCCAGAAAAAAGTAAAATGATGTGTGTCATCAAGGCGGACGCCTATGGGCACGGGGCCCAATGGATCGCCCGGGAATATGAAAAGCTCGGCGCCGACTGGTTTGCCGTTTCCAATTTCGCTGAAGCCCTTCAGCTGCGAAATTCCGGTATTCGCACCCCCATTCTGATTTTAGGATATACCCCGGTGGAAATGGCAAAGCAATTGAGCGAACATGACATTTCCCAGGCTGTATTTTCCGAAGAATACGCCCAGCACCTCGCTTATCACGCCAAAAACAGCGGCGTAACCGTAAAAATCCATATCAAGCTGGATACCGGGATGAGCCGTATCGGATTGATATGCCAAACAGAGGAGCAGTGCGCAATAGCTGCTGATACCGCCCAGCGGATCGCCAATATGGACGCTTTCGTCCCTGAAGGTATTTTTACGCATTTCGCCGTAGCTGATGAGGCGGAAGACGGAGAAGCCTGTACGCTGCGTCAATTCCGTTGTTTTATGTCTGTCGTGGAAGAGTTGAAACGCCGCGGTGTTTCCATTCCACTGCGTCATTGCTGCAACAGCGGCGCTGTTTTGGACTATCCCCAGATGAGCCTGGATATGGTGCGGTGCGGCGTTATTTTATACGGGCTCTTCCCTTCCACTAAAATTCGCCGGCATATTGACCTGCGTCCCGCCATGCAGCTGAAATCCGTGGTTTCCATGTTAAAAACAGTTAACCCCGGCACGGCGGTCAGTTATGGATGTACCTATCACACTCAGGCTTCCACTAAAATTGCTACAGTACCTATCGGGTACGCCGACGGGTATTCCCGCAATCTTTCCAGCCGGGCGGAAATGCTGGTGCATGGCAAGCGGGTCCCCATTATCGGCCGCATTTGTATGGATCAGCTGATGCTGGACGTATCCTCCATCGATGGTATTCAGGAAGGAGATGCCGTTACCGTGTTCGGTACGGATCAGGGGGCCTGTATCCCTGTAGAGGAACTCTCTTCCCTTTGCGATACCATCAATTACGAAACCGTATGTCTTATTGGAAAACGCGTCCCCCGTATCTATTACCAAAACGGGCAAATCGTCGGGGAATTGGATTATATCTGTCCCTAAAAGTTGTATTGAAAAAGAGCTGCCTTATTTTTTCATAAGGCAGCTCTTTTTTTAATTAGATTCTCTCTATTTTGCTTTCCTAATCTACTTCCGGTTCATACTTTTTCCTAATCCTGCAAATAGCCGCGGCAAATTTCCCGGGCCCGTTCTCCATCAGATAGAATTGCCTGTCGTAACTGCTCCAGATCCTCAAACTTTTTTTCTGGACGTAAAAAGCGCAGCAACTGTATCTTGACCCTTTCACCATACAGTTCCTTTCCCCGATAGTCCGGCATCCACGTCTCCGATAAAGGGTCAGGAGATCCAACCGTGGGTTTTACGCCGATGTTGGTAACACCGCTGGTCGTCCAACCATCACAGGAAACTAAGGCCGCATATACGCCGAAACGGGGCAGAATAAAGCCTTCCGGGAAAAGCTGGTTCAGGGTAGGGGTTCCCAGCAGCCTGCCCAATTTTCTGCCATTTATCACTTCTCCCTCATAAAAGAAAGGGCGGCCTAACATTCTGTTAGCGCTTTCAATGTCTCCTGTCTCCACCATATTGCGGATACGTGTGGAACTGACCGGGGTCCCCTGTTCCAGCACAGGTTCCAGGGAAACCGTTTCTATCCCCTCTCGCCTGCAAAGCCTTTTTAAGTCGCGGCTGTCCGCCCTTCCGCCTTTTCCAAAATGATAATTGAATCCGCAGAATACCTTTTGAGCTTTTAAGATATCCCGTAAAATATGAGAAACAAATTCTTCCGGACTTATATCCATCATCCGGGAAAAAGGAATCTGATAGAGATATTCCACACCCATTTTTTCCAGCAGCCTGGCCCTTTCCGGCAATACCAACAGCCTAGGCGCCCCGCTGCCGGACAATTCCCTCTGAGGGCTATCCGGAAAAGTAAATACCACTGGCATCAATCCATTCTGTTTTTCCTGGACCGCCTGCCCTATTACGGCCGTATGCCCCCGATGAAGTCCGTCAAAAAAGCCCAGCGCCACCGCAGTAGGACAGGATGACGGGCACAGCTCTTCATATTGTATCATTGACAGCACGGCCTCCCCGCTTTTCTTAATTTCAAACCAACCTAAAACATTATTCCGATTGCAGATAATAAAAAAGAATTTGTCCTTGACGAACGACCGCAATCCAACAGAAAATGGGAATGGCCTGAGTCGGATTTCTCTCGGCCAAACACCCCGCCGGATATCTTCCTTTCGACAGACACCCCGCAAGCCTCTAAAATGCTTGCACAAAACTTTACTGTTGCCTTTTTTCTTGATAATATTGTTCTATCAATTATACCCGAACCGACTATTTCGACTGGTTCGTTTCCATACAAAATAATTTTTTTACCAATAATTCCTGCTTTTCCAAGGATACCTCTCCCAGACCCAGAAATTCTTGATCCGGGTCCTGTACCCGATAAAGGCTTCCATCCTGATAAGGCTGTAAAACGCCCGTCCTGCTCAGCATCAGGCCTCCGCCGTTTTTGAATCGGTTGGCCTGTTTTCCCGTCACCTTCACCAAAGGATACCCTTGGAACAGCCCTTCTGTCGAACGAAGATATTTTTCTAGGTTTCCCTCTTCCGCCAAAACTTTGGCCTCTTCCAGGGAAACGCTGTCCCCCAGGGAAAAACCACATGCTATTGTACGCCGCAGCGAGGTCATCACGCCCCCGCAGCCCAGCATTTCCCCCACATCATGGCATAGTGTGCGGATATAAGTACCCTTGGAACAATGTATCCTCATCGTGCCGGTTGCGGTTTCCGGCTGATAATCCAGAAGGGTTAGCTGATGGATACGAATTGGGCGGGCCTCCCGCTCCACAACAATCCCTTTCCGGGCCAAATCGTACAGGCGCACCCCGTCCTTCTGCACGGCCGAATACATGGGAGGGACCTGTAAAATATCCCCTTTAAATTGGCACAAAGCCTCTTCCAGCCTCTGCCTGTCCACCTGCGCCTCCCGCCTGCTGAGCACAGTCCCTGTGCTGTCCTGGGTATCTGTGACGATTCCCAGTTGAAACCCAGCCAGATATTCTTTGTCGGTATCGGGAACCAGGGACTGCGCCCTGGTCGCCGTACCCAGCAGCAGCGGGAGTACCCCGGTAGCCATAGGGTCCAGTGTCCCTGTATGTCCCACTTTTTTCTGTCTGGCAAGCCGGCGTACAATCGCTACGATATCAAAAGAAGTGTGATCTTGGGGCTTGTCAATTACCAGAACCCCATTCATACCGTTTCCCCCAGAACATCCTCAATAGCCCGCACAATTTGGTCACGCACTTCCTCCAGGCTTCCCTGTATGGTACATCCTGCCGCCGCCGGATGGCCGCCGCCGCCAAACCGGGCGCAAATCTGGGAAGCGTTGACCCCGTTGTTGGTACGCATGGATATTTTAAAGGAACCGTCCTCTTTTTCCCGTATCGTAACGCCTACCAGTACCCCTTCCACCTGTCTTGGCAGGGATGCAATTCCATCCATATCTTCGTCTGTCCCGCCGGATTCCCGCATCATTTGGCGGGTCACAGAGATTACCGCGCATTTATCATGACAGTAAAATGCCATCGTATCCAGCACCCGGCGTTCCAGCTCCATACGGACCCTTGATTTGGTATCAAACATGATCCGGTTGATATCAGCGGCGGGCGCCCCCAGTTCCATCATATCTGCCGCGATGCGATAAGTGGCAGGGGTTGCATTGGTATAACGGAAACAGCCGGTATCGGTGGTAATCCCTGTATAAATGCACCCCGCTATTTCGGGATCTATCTCCACTTGCATTTCCTGGATCAGCCGGCAGATCATTTCCGCGGTAGCTCCCGCGGTAGGGTCCACCACCCAATGGGCCGCGTAATGTGTATTGGAGCCATGATGATCGATGCACCAGTTGATCCTGTCGGCGTATTTCATCATACTTTTTCCCAAAAGCTGCGTATCCGCCACATCTACCGCTACAATCGCCTGAGGCTCAAAACATTGTTTCTCCAACCCTTCCACCAGGTATTGGAACTTTTCCGGGACGGCGTCGTGACAGTACATCTGCGCCCGCTTCCCCATCTTTCTCAGCGCACGGCATAAAGCGGCCGCGGAACCGAGGGTATCCCCGTCGGGATATTGGTGGGAAAGAATATAAAAATCATCCGCCCCTTGAAAAAAAGCGGCCGCCTGCTTGAGATTATTCTCCATCTTCTTCCTCACTCCTTAAATCGTGAAGCATCCTGGAAATATTGGCGCTGTATTCAATGGAATCCGTGGCCAAAAATTGGAGGGCTGGAACATGGCGCAGGCTCAGGCGGCTGCCGAGTTCATGGCGAATAAATCCTGCGGCGGATTTCAGACCCTGAACGGCATTTTTCGCCTTTTCCAATCCTTCCATAGCGCTGACATAAATCTTACAATAAGACAGGTCGCTGGTAACTTCTACCCTCACCACGCTGAGCAGGATCCCCTGCACACGAGGGTCTTTTAATTCCCGAAAAATTGCGGTGAGTTCCCGCTTAATATCTTCCGTTGTCCGGTCAATACGATGACTAGCCATTTTTAACCTCCGATAATATGGAAAAGCAGAAAGGGAACAGCGGCTTTGCGCCCCTTTCCCTTCCTGTTTTTCTCTGGCAACCTTTCCGGTATTCCATTTCCGAAATACCGGAAAGCTCTGTTTAATCTTCTCTGTATTCTTCCATCACGAAGGCTTCAAAAATATCGCCTTCCTTGATATCGTTGAATTTCTCCAACCCGATACCGCACTCGTAGCCCTGGGCCACTTCTTTGACATCGTCTTTAAAGCGGCGCAAAGAGGACATCTTGTCTTCCGCAATGACGATACCGTCGCGCACCACGCGGATCTGGGCGTTGCGGGTTACCTTTCCGTTTAGCACGTAGGAACCAGCGATTACCCCCACATTGCTGATCTTATATACCTGGCGGCATTCCACACGCCCCAGCAGGTTTTCGCGGTATTTAGGCGCCAGCATACCCTTCATAGCGGATTCAATCTCTTCAATGCAATCATAAATTACGCGGTACAGGCGCATATCCACCCCGTCGCGCTCCGCATTTTCCGCGGCTACCGGATCGGGACGCACATTAAATCCTACAATAATGGCGTTGGACGCGTTGGCCAGCATGACGTCGGATTCGTTGATGGCGCCTACGCCCCCATGGATAACATTGACGCGCACCTCATCATTGGTCAGCTTCAGCAGGGATTGGCGAACCGCCTCCACAGAACCCTGTACATCCGCTTTCACAATGATCTTCAGTTCCTTCATCTCTCCCTGCTGCATCTGGTCAAATAGGTTATCCAGTGTAATCTTGGTCTGAGAGTTGAACTGCTCTTCCTTAATCTTATTACGGCGCTGTTCCACCAATTCACGCGCCAGGCGCTCGTCGGATACACAGTTAAAGGTATCTCCTCCGGTGGGAACATCATCCAGGCCGGTGATCTCTACTGGAACAGAAGGACCCGCCGACTTGACGCGCTCTCCCCGGTCATTCATCATCGCGCGTACACGGCCTACAGAAGTACCCGCAACAATAATATCCCCAACTTTTAACGTACCATTCTGAACCAGCACCGTAGCGATAGGACCACGCCCTTTATCCAGGCGCGCCTCTATCACAGTACCTTTTCCCGCGCGGTCTGGGTTTGCCTTGAGCTCTTTCATATCCGCGATCAGGAGCACCATTTCCAGAAGGTCGTCGATCCCTTTCTTGGTAACGGCGGATACCGGGATGCAAGGGGTATCTCCGCCCCATTCTTCCGGAACCAATTCGTATTCGGTGAGCTGTTGTTTCACACGGTCGGGATCAGCGGCCGGTTTATCCATCTTATTGATGGCCACCACCACTGAAACCCCCGCGGCTTTCGCATGGTTGATGGCCTCCACCGTCTGAGGCATAATACCATCGTCCGCCGCAACCACCAGGATTGCAATGTCTGTCACCTGGGCGCCTCTGGCACGCATGGTGGTAAACGCTTCATGGCCGGGGGTATCCAGGAACGTAATCTCCCTGTCATTGATGGACACCCGGTAAGCACCGATATGCTGTGTAATTCCGCCGGCTTCTCCCGCTGTGACATTGGCGTGGCGGATAGCATCCAGCAGAGAGGTCTTGCCATGGTCAACGTGACCCATGACCACCACTACCGGCGCTCTGGGAACCAGGTTATCATCTTCGTCCTCACTGTCGTCAATGATGCGGTCCTCAATGGTGACAACCACTTCTTTTTCTACTTTGGCATGGAATTCCATGGCTACCAGGGAAGCGGTATCAAAGTCAATGACATCGTTTACCGTACACATGGACCCCATCATCATCAGCTTTTTGATGACCTCCGCAGCCGTAGCTTTCAAACGCAGAGCCAGCTCTCCCACAGTGATTTCATCCGGAATCGACACCGTAATAGGTTTGGCCTTGCGTTCCATGGCAATACGGCGCAGGCGTTCCGCTTCCGTTTCTTTCCTGGAATTGCGGGGTTTTCCCCTCTGCTGAGAACGCTGGGTAATCTTCTGCTTCTGTACGGTATTATCTACCTTCACTTTTTCAGAGGCCAGCCGGTCGTATTTTTCATTGTACTTATCAATATTTACATTGGTAGAACGCGTGTTGATAATCCGGCCTGCCGGTTTGGTCACCACATTGGATTCATTTTCCGGCGCGTTATTCTGTACAGGCGCTGCAGGCCGCTGCTGAGGGGCAGTCGCCGCTTTTTTCTGGGCTGCCGGTTTTTGCTGCGCTTGCCCACCTTGGGCATTCTTTCCCTGTGCAGCCGGGCGGCGCTTATTATTCTGGTTCTTCTGTTCAACGTTTTGTTTCTGAGCGGCAGGTTTCTCCTGTTTTTTTACAGGTTGCGCTGCCTTTTTGGGCTCTTTCTTTTCCGGCTTTTTGGCGGGAGCTTCCTGGGCGGGCTGTTGATCCTGTTCGGAAGCTTTCTGCTCTTTCTGTGCAAAATATTGATTAAAGCTTTCTACCTCACGGGCCTGTGTATAATGTTCAAAAATGACATCCAGTTCTTCCTCATTTAAGGCTGTCATATGTTTCTTTACTTCTCCAAAGTGTTTCTGCAACAGGTCTACAATTTCCTTGCTGGGCACATTGAGATCTTTGGCCACCTCATGTACCCGATATTTCATCATCATATATTGGTTTCCTCCCTGCTCATTGTAATCAGCGTGCGTGCTTTTTTGGCAAAGCCTGTGTCATTGATGGAAACCACCCCACACCGTTTGCCTAAGGCCATACTAATCTGATCCATAGTCTGTACGATCCGCATTGTGTCTACACAAGCGTTCTGTGCCGCTAGTTCCACACCTTTCACGGTACGAGGCGATAAATCTTCCGCCAGCAATACCAGCGCGGAAACTCCCTCTTCCACAGAACCGATCACTGCGTCGTTTCCCATAGTCAGCCGTCCTGCTCTTCTGGCCAGTCCCAATAGGGACAACAGACGGTCATTGCTCATTTGAAGTCAATTCCTCCTCCATCTGGTCATATACCTCGCTGGGAATTTGACAGGAGAAGGCCCGTTCAAATTTTCTGGCCTTGCGCGCTGCCTTTAAACAAGTGATATTTCTGCATACATAAGCACCGCGCCCCGGTTTCCGGCCTGTTAAATCCAGGGAAACTCCTCCCTGAGCCGTTACCGCGCCGTTTTCATCTTTGCTGTCCGGGGCCTTCACCACGCGAACCAATTCTTTTTTCGGCTTCATCTCCCCACAGCCCGTGCACATCCGCATCGGGACACGTTTCTGACGCATGCATCATTCCACCTTTCCAAGCCTCCACCAGGCGAATCCGCCCAATGATCTATTCTGGAACCCAATCCCTCTCCATTGCCCATAGAGAGCCACTCTGAATCTGGAAACAGGCAAAGAAACCGGTAGGGCCCCACTTAAAAAGCAGAGCAATTTGATTAAAAATTTCCGCTTTTATTCCTCTATCTTTTCTTCTTCGGTCTGCTCCTGTGCTTCTTTCGCCAAAGTTTCCTCGCTCTTGTAGAATCCGCTTTCCGGACGGATATCTATTTTCCACCCTGTCAGTTTCGCGGCCAAGCGGGCGTTTTGTCCCTTATTCCCAATCGCCAAAGACAGCTGGCTGTCCGGCACGGTCACATGGCAGGCATGGTTTCCCTCTGGATCGACCTCCACGCTCAGGACATCGGCGGGAGATAATGCAGAAGCGATAAATTTCGCCGGATCCTCATCGTATTCCACAATATCGATTTTTTCCCCGCCCAACTCGTTGACTACAGCCCCAACCCGGGCGCCGCGGGGACCAATACAGGCCCCGACCGCGTCCACATCCGCATTACGGCTGTGTACCGCCAGTTTGGTGCGGGAACCGGCTTCTCTGGAGACCGATTTGATTTCCACGGTACCATCGTAAATTTCCGGCACTTCCGTCTCAAACAGGCGTTTCACCAGATCCGGATGGGTACGGGAAATGATAGCGCGGGGGCCTTTTTCCCCTTCCCGGACATCCACCACATATACTTTGATATGATCGCCTTCTTTAAGGTCCTCCGTCCCCACCTGCTCACTCTTGGGAAGTACCGCCTCCGCTTTGCCGATTTTCAGCGTAGCAGCCCCAGTACGGGGATCAATACGCTCTACCGCGGCGGTCACCAATTCCTGATGACGGCTCTGGAATTCCTGCATCACCTGCCCGCGCTCGCCGTCGCGGATTCCCTGACGGATGATGTTCCGGGCGGTCTGCGCCGCGATTCGGCCAAATTCCTTGGTGTTCAGATGTACGCCGACTTTATCTCCTACAGCCGCATTAGGATCGATCTTGCGGGCATCCAGCAGGGAAATCTCCTTTCCTTTATCTGCAACTTCCTCCGCCACGGTTTTTCTTAAGTACACTTCAAACGTCCCGGTGGCGGGATCCATATTGATCACCGCGTCCTCATTACCGTTATAGCTGTTCTTACAGGCTGTCAAAATAGCCTTTTTGATCTTATCCAGCATGAAGTCCACTGGAATTCCTCTTTCCTTTTCCAAAAGGGCCAGGGCTTCAAATACTTCGCTGTTCATTACTCGATTCCTCCAAAATCATCGTCAAAATCATCCAATTTTACAAATACCGTGTCCTTTTTGGGGAACTGCAGAGGTTCTTCCCCCTCCCGGACCAAGGTAACTACGCCGTCCTGATATCCGCCCAAAACGCCGGACAATTCTTTTTCCCCGCTGGGAAGTGGGCGAATCATACGCACTTTAACTGGGGCTCCTTCAAACCGTTCAAAATGTTCTGGCCGGGTCAGTTCCCGTTCCAGTCCAGGAGAACAGACTTCCAGGCAGTAGCTCTGTTCAATGGCGTCCAATTCATCCAGAGGACCGTCCACCGCGCGGCTCATGGCTTCGCAATCTTCTATGTTGATCCCTTCCGGTTTATCAATAAAGATACGTAAATACCATTCCGCGCCTTCCTTGACAAATCGGATATCCCAAATTTCCAATCCCAGATTTTCCGCAATGGGCTGCGCCATACTCCATACCAGTTGTACTGTATTGCCGCCCTTTTTTTTCTTTGCCATAAATTCACCCCATAGACAAACAAAAGAGCGGGTCGCCCCACTCTTTCATCCTACTCTTTCTATACTTTTAACATAATAGCATAAAAACTATCCAAATGCAAGGGTAACATTGCCTACCGCTTTCCAAGAGATTTTGACGTGAATTATGCACTATGTCTTATTTTTCCTATTCTTCCATCTGTTTTCCCAAAAAAGCGGCCGCTGTCTGCGCCAATTTGATCTCTGTTTCGCCTGGTATCTTTTCCTGTTCACCATTGAGTAAAATCACGGCCCCCGTGACATCCCCCGCCGCCAAAATAGGATAGGCTACTACAGCGGCCTTGTCGATCCCTTCCACCGGGACAAAACGGTTCATGTCCCCCTGCCTTACCACAAATCCACGGCGGGTTTCCATGAGTTCTTCCATCAGGGAAGTCACCCTGCGTTCCAGATATTCCTTTTTCGAAACGCCCGCCGCGGCCACCACATGGTCCCGGTCGCATACCAGGGTAGGCAGCCCGGATGTGCGCGCCAATACTTCCGCATACTGGGTTGCGAAGGGGGACATTTCCCCTACAGGGGAATATTTTTTAAAGATAACTTCCCCGTCGGTATCGGTATAGATTTCCAGAGGGTCCCCCTCCCGGATCCGCAGCGTCCTGCGGATTTCCTTGGGGATCACCACTCTGCCAAGATCATCAATTCTTCTTACAATTCCTGTCGCTTTCACTTTATTGAATCCTCCTGCGGTTTTTAATATCAGAATGTATCCTTATTATCCGCAGATTGGGAAACAGTATGCACAGCTTTTGGTAAGGATTTTTTTGGAAGTTTTTCAGAAAATTTTTTATACATGTCTTTTAAGGCATGAGTATTATAATTGCTCTCAAAAATTTTAACTATTTAGAGCCTTAGGCGAATTGACTAATTATCTTTTATTTTTACAAAATTTTAAAATTGCATTTATACTAAAACCAGAAATATATGGATAAAATATAAAAATTTAAGTTAAATACAGAGGACCTTACATATGACGGATATGAGGCATTTAAAGGTTTAAGTGTAAATTGCTTGGAGACTTTCATCACTGGTATATTATGCAACGCTATAAAGATCTAGAAGGATCCATCCATCCCAAACCATTTATTACAACTATAGAATTTACAACCACATTTTCAGGAGAAATTTAAGGATGAGCGTAGTAAAACCTCTTTTTAAGCGCAGAGCTTTTCGAATCATTATTCCTATTATTATTGTTGCAGTCATTGTTATACCTACATGGATATTCCTAGATTCTATTCACTATAAAGTCCTGGATTATTTTTTTACCTGGGATACCTATCCTCTTCGCAACTTTTCCCAACACGAGCAGGAGTTTAATTTATTAGTAAAAGAAATTGATGAATTCGTGAAAGATCAGCCTGATTTTTTTGAGGACTTTACTGGAAAATGTTCTGTAAAAGACGACGGATTAGTATTTTACCGCATAGATGAATCTGGTTGCGCAAACAAAGTCTTTCATAAATTCACGTCAGACGGGTGGGAAAAAATTAAATATTTTAGAGAAGTCTTTCCACATGAATTCTATTTTAGCAACATTATGTTATATCCCGACTACCCCGACTATATCTTTTTCTGCTCAGACGAAAGATCATGGAGGGTACTAGTCTATACTCGAGGGGAAAGGCCCAATGAGCTGATCGACCGTTACTGGGAAAAACAGGACTTTGTTCGTGTAAGAGAAGTTGCTCCGGGGTGGTTTGATCTTTCGCCATAAGAGATAAAAATTATCATGATTTATTTCTATATACCTAGTAATATACTTTTAAAAGAAGGGGAATCAATCCGATTTATATCGAACCGATTCCCCTTCTTTTTTCTTAAAAAAATAGGTAGCCATTTTGTTTTTAACAGCGATATATTGTATAATAAGTTAATAATATCTCAGCACCCAAAACCATTTATTACCACAATAGAAGTTACTACAAATTTTTCAGGAGTTGTTTGATTTGACTAGCAAGAAGGAAAAAATTATCATCACGATCTCAGTTATCGTTTCAGCCATCATCATTGTGGTTTCCATAACGATCCCTGTACTCCAATTTTTGGATTCCATTCACTATAATATTTATGAATATATCTTCAATGCTGAAGATCCTATTCATGATTTCGAACAACACCAAAAGGAATTTGACTTATTGGTGAGTGAAATTGATGGTTTTGTAGAAAATCAACCAGACTTTTTTGAAAGATTTACTGGAGAATGTTTTGTTGAAGACAATGGATTGATATTCTTTCAAAAACAATTACCCTATCCGGAAAATAAAGTTTTTCATAAATTTACAGTAGAAAACTGGGAATCAATCCATAATTTCCATAAAGTTTTTCCTCATGACTTTTTTTATCTAGATATTATGCTTTATCCTGAGTATCCAGATTATATCTTTTTTTGTTCAGATGAGAGGAGTTGGAGAGTTCTGGTTTATACACGAGGTGAAAAGCCTCATAAGTTGATTGAGCAGTACAGAGAAAAATATGATTTTGTCCGTGTGAGAGAGGTTGCGCCTGGTTGGTATGATATTTCTTCTTAAAACTCAATTCTATTTAAGTGGATTGTTCCTAATCCACAGAAAGGGGTAAAAATGAAAAAAAGAAAACTTTTACTTAGTATCTTAATTGGGGTACTGTTGATTCTTTTTACCGGAATAAGCGTTTTAGCTGTACGCCCCAGTGAGAACAAGAATTACAATTCTTCTTTACAAGAAGCATACGCGTATATTACAGGACAATACCAGGAGGAAACCTATGAACTAACTGACATTGTCGCTTATATCAATGAAGAACCTGTTTATTTTTCCGAAGTATTGTTTATGCGGGGGATTTGTAGCATTACTGACCAAACCCTTCATTTTATGAATGATACCAACCAAATAGCTCTGGAATATTCCCAAGAAAGCGCAAATTCATCTATATCCGACTTGGTTTATTTGCTTGCAAGACAGAGAGCTATTTTATTGGAAGCGGAAGAACTAGGAATTAGCGTAACCGATGAGGAAATAGAGTCCTTTCAGGAATCAGAAAAACAAAACCTCATAAAACAACTTGGTGCCGACAGCCAAGAACTACAGACAATTCAAAAGGAATATGAGAAACTATATGCGCAGCTGGGTATGACCGAAGAAGAGTGTAACAATAAGTATGGATATGTACAAGCTAAAAGCTCTCTACTGAGCATGCATCTTATAGAAAGATACTTTACAGATTATGTAAAAGAACATGATGTGCAGAGTATCAGTGATCTTGAGAATATTGATTATGCAGGGTTATCAGAAGAATATTATGATAACTTACAAAGCAAAATGAATGTAAAATTTGCGAAATGACAGAAACCACCGGAGACATTTTAAAATGTCTCCGGTGGTTTTTTACTCTTTCCTATTAATCTGTCCTGACCATCGCGTCCGGGGCATAGATCGCGTCCAATGTCTCGTCGTCCGCGATTCCATTGGCGTTCATTTTCATCCGGTATTGGAAATCCTGCACGCCTCTTTCCGTAGCGTCGTCATATACGCCGCTGGGAACACCGCTTTCGTCAACGCCATAATAAAAGCGCAGTTCAATCAGACGTTCCTGTAATTTCATTACACCCTCCCCGCTGTCTCCGGGTTTCAGTTCTGTTCCTGCGGGGAAAGGATTGCCGGAAGCCGCGCTGCTGGTTTCAGCGCTGCTGCTGGAATCAGTAGAATCCCCCTTCAAGGCTGGATACATAGTACCCGCCATAAAGTCTACAGCGTCCAACAGGGCATTTCCCTTCCATTCCAATAAAGTTGGCTCCATCTCATAGACTTTGCCTTCCTGTACCGCGCTGAGCGTGGAAAGCTCCTCATCCTTTTCCAGCTGCTCCTTTACTCCAGGCGCGCAGAAAATATAATTGGGGTTCCCCAATTTTAAATTCTCCACATCAATCTGTCCATTGGTGGAATCCCCCATGGCGTTGACCGCACCGGAATATTCGATCAATTTGCTGGCAAACTGATCCCCTGTTACAGCCTTCCCCTGGATATCATACAGATAGCAGGCCGTCACAACGATGTCTCCCCGCTGACGTTCCGCCAGGCGCTGTACTTCATCCAACGCCATAAAAAAGCTTTTCTGGGTACGGTCCCCTTTCTCATAACCTGTTTTGGCTCCCCCTAAAACAGAACCTAGGTTCTGGTAGAGCTGCTGGATTCCTTCCTGTGTATCCTCCGGTGTCAACGTGAGCACACGAATCCCGGCATCAGTAAGCCCTTTTTCCTGGTCTTCCGTAAGGGCCTGTTCTGTCAGAACCAGGTCGGCGGAAAGCGCTTTGATCTGCTCTATATCCAACTGCTCTGGTCCGTTTACCACCGATAAAACAGAAAGATCCTCTTGGGTACAAGCTTCCGTTCTCCCTACCAGCTTAATCTCATATCCCAAAGCCAGCACAACATCCGCCAAGGAGGGGGACAAGGCAACTACTTTTTCCGGACTGGTGTCAAATTTCACGTCATTTATCGTGACTGGATAATCATCCTTGGCATAAGAACCTCCTGAGGAGGAATTTGTGGTATTGGAACACCCAGTTAAGAGGGACAGCACCATCATCACGACAAACCCTATGGAAATCACGCTTTTTTTCACAAAAATGCTCCTTTCTTATAACAATCCCCGTTTCATCCTGGATTCAATCATAGCAATATACTGCCTCGCACAGCGGGGGGAACGGCCTCCGCGTTCCAGTGCCCAACGTTCCGCGCCGGACTCCAGTTCGTCCTCCGCTATCACCAGTTTACGCTCTTTGGCCAACGCATGTACAATATCCAAAAAAGCGGACTTATCCGGCACAGAAAAGTTTACCGATAAGCCAAAACGGTCCGCCAGGGAAAGGCTTTCCTGAATGGTATCGGAACGATGGATTTCATCACCCTCTCGATCGGAAAAGCATTCCCGCAGTAGATGGCGCCGATTGGAAGTGGCGTAAATCAAAGCGTTTTCTGGGCGCGCCGCCAGCCCGCCCTCCAACACGGCTTTCAGCGCGGCAAAGGTGTCATCCTGCTGGGAAAACGATAAATCATCAATAAAAATAATAAACCGCAGGGGAAGCGCCGCGATCTGGTCAACCAATTGAGGAAAATCGCATAGCCGCTCCTTTGGCATTTCCACCATCCTCAGCCCTTTGGGGTAATACGCATTGAGCAGGGCCTTCACGGTAGAAGATTTTCCTGTGCCACGGTCTCCATACAGCAGGCAGTTATTGCAGGATAGCCCTTCTAAAAAGGCCACCGTATTATCCTCCACCAGGCTCCTGGGGATTTCATATCCTTTCAGGCTTCGAAGCTCAATGGGGTCCGGATACGCCACGGGTTCCATTTTTCTTTCCCGCCAGACAAACGCCCGATAACGCGCAAACATACCGCAGCCATGTCCACGGTAATATTCCGCCATCCGTTCCAGACACTGTTCCACCGGCCCCTGTAAAACCTCGATAGGCTGTCCGGCTTTCCATCGGGGCAGCGTCTTGGCCATTTCCCCCAGTTCATCCCTGCGGCGATACCCTTCCAGCAATTGTTCCGGGGTTATCTGGGAAACAGAACGGATAATTTCCACATCCCGCTCCACCGCTTTCCGTACCGCTCCGAGCAGGCTTTGCGCCTTGCCCGCCGCAGCCGCCCTGGAGAAGGCATTTTCATCAAATAAAACCGTTTCCGAAAGGCATCCCGCCAAATTCTCGCTGTATCCCCGGTCACACAGCAAAGAAAAAAATTCTCCCCAAGCCCGGGCGAACTCCAAAGGGTGCGCCTCATAAGAACACAGTAACCGGTAAAAAGCCCCGGGAACCGTCCGGTTGAGTATCCCTTTATAGATAGAAAGCGACGAGAACTCCAATGCCGCTTTATCTGCTACAGTCATATCTGGATTCCTCCAAAAAGGTAATTTTTTTTATTCTACCGCGAAACTACCATGAAGTCAAACAAACCGACAGAATCTCTTTCTTTTCCACTGGTAAAAAATATTTCCTGCTACCTGTTTTCCTGTATCCCCATGATAGTTTCCTCCTTGGACACTATAAAAAAATCCTCCTATAACAGACCTTTGTCTTCCCTTCATCTGCTGTAGGAGGATTTAATCAACTATTTTCCTGATTTTATCCTAATATTACTGCTTTTAGACTTCTCTTCTCACAAACCCATCCCAGGCGGTCAGCAAGAACACCACCATATACACGGCGATTACTCCCAAAGCAAACCCTATGGTCTGGTTGACAAAGGGCGTTGTTCCCGAGAGGATAGCATTGAGATCCGTATTGGCGAATACGATATAACGCGCCCAGTCAATGTTAAGCGCTTCTTTTAAAAAGAGTACCGCTCCGCTGCCGGCCAGCATGGCAAATAAGCTCACCCCAATAGCCAATGCGGAACTGCGGATAAGGGAAGAGATAGCGAATGCCAAAGTTGCCATGACAATCATGTTCACACTTCCCAGTAGGTACTGCCCAGCCATGTAAAGAAATCCTGAGATGCTGTGGACTTCCCCGCCGGAAATATAAAGGTAAGGGGCGCCAAAATTTCCAAAACCAAAGAAAAGCGCGGTAAACAGGATATTAGCCACATAAAACAGAGCCAACATAATAAAAGAAAACGTCACGATCATGACATATTTGGAAGCTAAAATTTTGCCCCGCTTGACTGGATTAATCAGCAGGAACTTAATGGTTCCCGAAGAAAATTCACTGGCTACACAGCTTCCGGCAATCACGATAATCAGAACACTCACCACTTGGAGCAGGGAAGTGGAAGAAGTAAAAATCGACCAGAAATTCAGCGGATAATCCACTGTCATTCCGCTGTCCCCCGCGTTAATCTCGATATCATGTTCCAGACGGTATAGGTCTATTTTCAGCTGCTCTTCCTGTTTTTCCAGGCCGGTAACATCCCCCTGCCCTGTCTGCTGCATAGCCTGAGCGTCCTCTACTTCTTGTTTCAGGGTCGCTGTCTTTGCCACAAGAACACTTTTCCAGTTTTCGGAATTCCAAGGGATATTATGATCCAGACGATATTGGTATTCCCATATCACCTGTTCCTTCTGTT
>CAKUYY010000003.1 GCA_934717555.1 uncultured Clostridium sp. | reverse complement strand
TTATATAACAACTTGTTATCGAACCGGTTAACATTTCTTTTTCTTCCATTCTGTTCACTGTATTATAAAAACTTATCACTCGCTTGGATCTATTTGCCATAGTGCCTTGCTCTCAAGGTTTACAGCAACTTGTCCTCCCTTTATAACCTTTTTAGTGAATGATGGAAGCCTTTCTCTGGAAGCTTTGACCAATGAGGCCAAAGCTTATAAAATGTTGTGGTTTACTATCGCCCATTGGACTCACTCCCTTCCTTCTGGAAACCAAACCATCTATACTTTCTTTATAAACTTTGATGATGTCTTCTGAACCTTTCAGGTTCTTTCTGTTTGATTTCCTTTTGTTGTCTATATTATAGCACACATATGTAAAATGTCAATACTTTTTTCCAACAAAATTAAAAATTCCTGTTATTTATTTGCAATCAAATATTTTTGTTGACTTCATGGAAAAGTAACGGTAAAATGGAAAAAGAATTGATATAGAAAGTGAGGGTTCCCCCTATGGATAATGAGTTTGCCGCTGATCTGATTACCTTAATCGATGATGAAGGCAATGAACACGAATTTGAAATTTTAGACGTTATTGAAAATGACGACGGATGTTACTATGCTCTGCTTCCTACCTTCGAGGACCCGGAAGATTCCCTGGATTCTGACGGTACCTATTATATCTTTGAAGTGATTGATGAATACGGCGAGCAGCAGTTAGCAGAAGTGGAAGACGAAGAGCTGCTGGACCAGCTTGCTGAGCAGTTTGAGAGCCGTTTTGAAGAGTTATATGACGATGAGGAAGAAGAAAACCCCGCTCAGTAAATTTTTAGGGATAAACCTTCATAAATTCCGTATTTTGTGATATAATCTTTACAGAGAGCAGTAAACCCCTGCCTGATGCGCGGACCGTGCTTATATAACCCTACAATATTTTTCTCGGGAGCTTTGTCTCCGCCGGCGGATTGCAGACCTCCCGGCCTTAGGGCCGGAAGAAGGGAGCGTGAAACCGGAGGGCGGGCACCCACCTGTCTTACAGTAGGCAGGTTATGGATAGCACATTACGGTCAGGCGGGATTCCTTTTTTAATGGATAAAAGCTTCCGAAATCCGGAAGCTTTTTCTTTTTTTCCACAACTTTCCAGGACAAATCAGGAAAAATCGGGGTATGCTAACAGCGATACCTCTTTTCCGGCCTTACTTGCATTTTTATAACAGGCCGGCCTTACAAACATGCTGGAAGGTTCGATAATGATGAAAAAGAAAAAATGGATCGCTTCCCTGGGAGGACTGGTGGCCGGGACATTTAACGGCCTGTTGGGTGCTGGAGGCGGCATGATTATTGTCCCTGTATTGGGAAAAACTGGCCTCAGCCCACGAAAGGCACATGCAACTTCCGTTTGTGTCATTCTGCCTATCTGTATTGTCAGCTCCATTCTGTATCTCACCTCCGGACGGGTACAGATTTCGGATGCTACCCCCTATCTGTTATGGGGAGCTGTGGGATCGGTGATAGGCTCTATTCTGCTAACCAAGATCAACGACGTTTGTCTCAAGCGTATTTTTGGTATCCTGATGATCTGGGCAGCCTTCCGGATGTTAATCCGATGAGCTGGCTTTGGTCGGCGCTGGCCGGAACCGCCTCCGGTATATTGGGCGCCATGGGGATGGGGGGCGGCGGTATCCTCATCATTTATTTAACCCTGTTCGCCGGAGTGGAACAGGGGACTGCGCAGGGGATTAATCTGCTTTTCTTCATCCCCAGCGCTATAATTGCCTTGATTATTTACTGGAAGAAACATTTGATTGACTGGAAAACAGCCCTTCTCTGCTCCTCTCTGGGGGTAATCGGGGCATTGGCAGGGGCCTGGTTGTCCACCGTAATCGACGGCGGAATCCTCGGGAAACTATTTGGGGTCCTCCTGTTAATCATGGGCATCAAACAGCTCTTTTATAAAAAGCCTCCCTCTGACTGATTTTTTTCCGGTTCTATGGTATAATGAGGGTGTTCATACTGGAAAGCAATAACTGAGAGAGTGGAAAAATTGCTTCCTCTCTCCAATCACCATATCGGAACAGGAGTGTTTGCCATGAAAATAACGGTACTCGGCTGCGGCCGGTGGGGGTCCTTCATCGCCTGGTATTTAAACCATATTGGGAAAGAAGTCACTTTGTGGGGTCTGCCGGATTCTTCCCACTATCAAAGGCTAAGACAGGAAAGGAAAAACGATCTATTAGACCTCCCGGATTCTATCACCCTCACCAGTGATCTTCCCTCCGCGGTCAAGGACGCCGAAATTTTGATTATTTCCATTAGCGCCCAAGCGCTGCGCAGTTTTGCGTCTCAACTGGTCCGCTGTGACCTAGGGCAAAAGCCTATTGTCCTGTGTATGAAAGGGATCGAGGAAACCACCGGCAAACGGCTCAGTGAGATTATGGAAGAATTCACCCATGGTATAAACCCCATCGCCGTATGGGTTGGCCCTGGGCACGTGCAGGATTTTATCCGCGGAATCCCCAATTGCATGGTCATTGATTCCCTCAACAATCAAATCAAGCGGGATCTGGTACATACTTTTTCCAGCGATCTGATCCGGTTTTATTATGGAACAGACTTGGTTGGTAACGAAATCGGTGCAGCGGCTAAAAATGTGATCGGCATAGCGGCAGGTATGCTGGATGGGGTCAACCATACCTGCCTAAAGGGCGCCCTGATGTCCCGGGGGACCCGGGAAATCGCCCGCCTGATCAAAGCCATGGGAGGCAATGAAATCTCCGCCTACGGCCTATGCCATTTAGGGGATTACCAAGCTACTTTGTTTTCCGAACACAGCCATAACCGCAAGTTCGGGGAACTGTTTATTTTAGGGCAGCCATACCATGAATTGGCGGAAGGCGTATCCACCACCAGGGCTTTGGTAACACTGGGAGACCGCCACCACGTCGATCTCCCTATCTGTAAAGCGGTAGACGCAATTGTCAATCATGGGGAAAATCCCCGGCAAGTTTTGTCCGGCCTTTTCCTGCGCAGCTTAAAAGAAGAATTTTAACGTCCCTCTGCAGGTAAGATCAATCTGCCGGGGAGGCGAGTATTTCTCAAATGGTGAATTTCCGAAGACTATTGTCGTGGAAATTCACTATTTTCTTATCAGAAAAATAACGTCCAAAATTCTTTCAATAAATAAATTTTTTGTTATCATCAGCAATATAAGGATACCAGCATAGAATTTTCTTAAATAGTCCTATTTCACAACTAACGCCTGGGGGTGCCTTTTTGAAAATAGAAATAAAAAAACTTAGGAAATCCGACCATAAAAAAGCCATACAGTCCGCGATCACCGGGATGCATTTTAACTGGTATATGGACAGCAGACTTTTATTGAACCTGTATGGAAGATATTTCTGGTATCTGGAAATTACCCGTGCCACACAGGCCATCGCCGCATATGTTGGAGACACATTTGCGGGCGTATTGCTCGCCGAAATCAAAGGGGAACAAAAACCATATCGGTCCTTTTGGAAAACCTGTTACATCAAGCTGTTCCATTGCCTGCAAAACCTTTCCCATAAAGGCGGCGCCAGTTTATACGAGAAAACGAACAAGGACATGCTTGCAGAATATTTAAAAGATAATTCCCCCGATGGTGAAATCACCTTTTTGGCCGCCACCCCATCGCTGTCCACAAAAGGGGTTGGAAGCGCGTTGCTTTCTGAACTTGAGCACAGGGAACCAGGAAAAAAGATTTACCTTTATACCGATGACGCCTGTACCTATCAGTTTTACGAAAAAAGGGGCTTTTCACGGATGTGTGAGCGCAGCATTGTCTTGGATATGGGAAAAAAACAAGTCCCATTAAAATGTTTTATTTATAGCAAGACGGTCCCACGATAATATTACTTCTACTTCCATTGGCTGGGGGACAAAGATCCTATAAACAGCCTTTGACCCTCCCTGCCTTCCCTTGTTAAATCATGGAGAAATGAAGGAACCCGCCCTGGGTCACAGGACGGGTTCTTTTTCCTATCAATTATTCTATAAAATGGTACAGGGTGCAGGAATTTATCTTTTTATTTGCTGGTATACTCCTGTTCGCAGTAAATACAGCGGTACAAGTGTTTTTCGCTGTCGCAAAGCTTAAAGATATGTTCTATCCCTTCTTCCACCGTACTGATACAGCGGGGATTTTTACAGTGTACAATATTTTTTACCTGCTCGGGAAGGGTCAGGTGTTCCTTGCCTACAATCTTTCCCCCACGGATGCGGTTGACCGTGATGTTGTGGTCGATGAAACCCAGCACATCCAGATCAATCTGCACGTCCCCTTCGATCTTGATGATATCTTTTCTGCCAAATTTATCGCTCTTGGCATTTTTGATAATGGCCACACAGCAATCCAGCTTGTCCAATTCCAAATATCGGTAAATTTTCATACTGCTTCCGGCTTTGATATGGTCGATGACAACCCCTGTCTCCAGGCTATCGATGTTTAACATACTTCCACCCCCAAAAGTTTTAAGATCAGAGCCATTCTTACATAAACGCCATATTGGACCTGTTTGAAGTACGCGGCTCTGGGGTCGTTATCCACCTCTACAGCAATCTCATTTACCCGTGGAAGCGGATGGAGGATGGCCATATCCGGCTTAGCATTCGCCATTTTTTCCATATCCAAAATATAACTGTCCTTCAGCCGGACATAATCTTCCTCATTGAAGAATCGTTCCCTCTGCACACGGGTCATATAGAGGATATCCAGCTGTGGCATGACGGATTCCAGGGATTCCACTTCTTCAAAGGGAATATTCCGGGAACGCAAAACTTCCTCCCGAATATAATCGGGAACCTTCAGCTCGTTGGGGGAAATCAGCACAAAACGGATTCCCTGGTAACGCGCCAAGGATTTAATCAGGGAATGTACTGTACGCCCAAATTTTAAGTCGCCGCACAGGCCGATGGTGAGTTCAGACAGGCGCCCTTTCAGGGAACGGATGGTAAGCAGGTCAGTAAGCGTCTGGGTAGGATGCTGGTGTCCTCCGTCTCCTGCGTTAATCACCGGAATCCTGGAAAAACGGGACGCCACCAGCGGGGCGCCTTCTTTTGGATGCCGCATAGCGCAGATATCCGCATAACAGGAAACCACGCGGATAGTATCTGCAATGCTTTCCCCTTTGGCCGCCGAGCTGCTGTCGGCAGAAGAAAAGCCCAACACCTTACCGCCTAAATTCAGCATAGCAGCTTCAAAACTCAGTCGGGTGCGGGTGCTCGGCTCATAAAACAGAGTAGCTAATTTTTTTCCTTCACATGCGTGTGCATAGCGCTGGGGATTGGCTTCGATTTGGTTGGCAACATCCAGCAATCCTTCGATTTCCTCCACAGTGAGATCCAGTGGATCAATTAAATGTCTCATGCGTTACCTCCATTCATGTTGGATATGCATACCGGAACGGACCTCAGGCCCAGTATTCACATCGACAGGGGCATATTCCAAACTACATTTCGAGATATTATAGAAAATTTTGCAGAGTTTGTCAATCGCTGTTTCCCAAAGGGAAGAGAAAAATTTAAAAAAATATATGATTGGGGGAAACCTGTTTTTTTGATGCATACAACTTGTCCCTATAGATTTTGGGATAGGCGCCGAATAAGGCGGGGAATCCCCGGCTCAAACTGGACGCCATACCGGGGATCTGTCCCCGCCCGGCTGGTACGAAGGACGGCATCATAGGTAAAATCCGCGGCAATCCGCGCGGATTCCAGCAAGGATTGCCCATTGAGCAGGGAGCCAGACAAAACGCTGGCAAAGATATCCCCTGTGCCATGAAAATGCCCTTTGACTTTTGGGGTAAAAACATATTGGATCTTTCCTTTTTGATCACAGCAAGCCGCTCCTAGGCGTTGCTCCTCCCAATAGACCCCTGTGAGCACTATATTTTTACTTTCCTGTTCTTGTAACCCATGTAAAAGTTCCTGTATCCACTTTTCGGAATACGGCCCGGGTTGGTATTCCCATCCCAACAGCATACATGCTTCGGTGATATTGGGCACAATCACATCAGCTTTTCGGCACAGGGTTCCAATTTTGTGGGCCATTTCCGGGGTGAAAACCCGATACAGCTTTCCATTATCCGCCATGCAGGGATCTGCGATTACCAGGGTATCCTCGGTTTTCAGCATCTCTATCAAAGAGGAAACCACGGAAATTTGTTGGGGAGACGCCAAAAAGCCTGTATAAATGGCGTCAAAGTGGATACCTAAAGATTTCCAGTGGTTGCCAAAAGCATACAGGTCTTCTGTCAAATCCCGGTAGGTAAACCCATCCAATCCCCCGGTATGTGTGGATAAAACCGCTGTAGGGATTGGGCAGGCCTCCACGCCGGCAGATGACAACAATGGCAGGGCCACTGTCAGAGAACATTTTCCAAACCCGGTCAGGTCCTGGATCACAGCGATACGTTTTTGAGAAGGCATGATGATTCATCCATTTCTAAAAAATAATTGATCTTATCAAAGAACAGCAAATGCTTATTCCTTGCGCTGTTTCCGGAGGACTACCTCTCCTTGTCTTTTGTAAATATGATTTTCGGGTACAAAACCGCGTACCATAGATAAGGGATAAATGGAACTGTTACGTCCCACAACCGTGCCGGGGTTGAGCACACTGTTGCAGCCCACCTCTACAAAATCGCCTAAGACCGCCCCCATTTTTTTCAATCCAGTAGCGATGGAGCCTTCTGGCGAGGCAATCGTGACCAGTGTTTTATCGGATTTTACATTGGAGGTAATAGAACCCGCCCCCATATGAGCTTTATATCCTAGGATGGAATCCCCCACATAATTGTAATGGGGAACCTGTACCCCATTACTCAGGATTACATTTTTTAATTCCGTGGAGTTCCCCACCACGGTACCTTCCCCAACAATTGCATTTCCGCGGATAAAAGCGCAATGGCGGATCTCCGCGTTTTTCCCCACAATCAGAGGACCGCATAAACAGGCGGTGGAAGCGATTCGGGCGCTGCGGGCAATCCAGATTCCGTCCCCTACCTGTTCATATTCCTCCGGGGGGAGGGAAGGGCCTAGCTGCAACAGGAATTCTCCAATTTGAGGGAGAACTTCCCAAGGGAACCGCACACGCTCCAAAAGGGGCGCCGCTATGGTTTGCCGGTAATCTATCAGGTTCCTGGTCTCTAATATACTCATTAAAATTCTCCTTTCTCTCATGTACCATTGTCCGGATAAAAATATGCCGCCATCCTCTCTGCGGCATAAAAGGAGTACATTGGCCTCCATGCGTTGCCGCCGGGAGAAAAACAAGACGATATCTGCAAAAAACTGTTTTTTCCATTATATTTTGTTTTCAAAAACAGGTCAATAGAAAGAAACCATAGAAAAAATCATCGAGCCTTCCCAAAAATAAAAAAATCCCCTATACATCATAGGAAATCGGGGACGCCTTTTTTGTCAACATCGCCGGGATTGCATATTTTTCTTGTGGCCTGCAAAAAAATCGTGTAAAATAAGAGAAATTAGAAGAAAGGGGTTTTTCTATTTTGAGTTCCAAACGTAGAAAGAAGAAAAATAACCGGGTACAAGGTTCTAATCATATAAAGCAACCCTCTTGTTCCTCACAAGACGTTGTCGTGCCTTCTGAAGAAACAGAGGAAAGTAATCTTTCCACAGAGCAGGAATCCACTGTGGAAAAAGAGGCCCCTGGAGAGGATCAGGAAACCAGCGAACCATCTGTTTCTTCCGACGAGTGTCCCTCTGAGGAAGCGGAGGAACATTATCCGGACCAGAAGGATTCCGGTCTCCCAGAAGAAGATGCCCTAGAAGCCCCTAAAGAAACAGAGGCAGAAGAAATCTGCATAGAAGAAATTCCGGGGAAAGAAGAGACAAAGGAAAACATAAATCCGGTATTGGCAAAAGGAAAGGACATTTTTCATACAGCTTCCCGCCAGTGTTCCCAAGTGTGGGGAAATATAAAGCCTTCTATCAAAAAATGGTACGGGGAAATTCAAAAATACGTGCGGAAATGCTACAAACATTTTCAAAATATCAAACTCTCTTACCGGATCGCGGGATTTGCAGCCTTGGGAGTTGCTTTGTTCACCGTCCTGCTCGTGGGAATTTTTTCTTGGGAGTGGTTTGGGTTGGTGATCCATCAGCGCCCTGTCGCGGGAACATGGTTGATGGAACAGACAGAACCGGCCACCTATCTAACCCTACAGGAGGACGGAACAGTAATTGTTACTACAGACGGGTTAAATGTCAAAGGAAATTATAATATTTTAGAAAATGACATCCTTTGCTTTGATGTATCCGCTGGAAATATGGATGTATGGGCGGGTGACTTTAAATACTGGGCCACGGATACCGGTTTAACCCTTACAAGGGTTAGCACAGATAGCGAACAGGACCCAGAGCTCGCCATAGAGAATGTCCTTCAGTTTGAAAAACAAGAATCTGATATCACGCAGCCCTCTGGGATAGAAACACCAATCATCGATGAGACCCTGCTGGGTTCGTGGACAGACGAATCTGAAACCGTCACATATACCTTCCAGCAAGACGGAAGCCTCACGATCGACTTCCGGGGAGCCTATTATAACGCTGTTTATACGGCACAGGATGGGGTGCTGGACATCACCACTTATATTCCCGGATCGGAATCCTGGGAAGAGAGCAATCCTTATACCATTGAAGAAAATATGCTGTCATTTAGCAATATGGAATTATTTAAAGATGCACAGTAGCCAAGCATATTTTCTGTCACGGTACTATCCCCTATTTTGACAAATAGCAGATACAAAAAATTCGTAAGTTCCCCTACATATTCTGGGCGCAAACGGTTGATCCGTCTGCGCCTATTTATTTGTACCTAATAGGAATGCATAATTGCTTCTTTCTCTATTCTTTTGTATTTCTCCCTACTCGGGAATCTCCTTTTCCCCATCTTGGCCGATATGTTCAAAATTTTACTGTTTCCAGGTTCCTCCTATGGATACTCATAAAACAGAAACCTAAATAATGCTTTCATGAGATTTTCTTTTTCTTCATGTAGATATAGGGTAAATAAAAACATCTTCTTTTTTTATGACCGATTTTTGTTCTTATAGATATTGTGTTTTCCTTCATGAAAGTTTACAATATAATTGCATTTTCATCAGGATTTCCCTTCCTATTTTGGGGTATCCTATTAAAATAAGAAAACGATATTCCCGGGTAGGCCACGGGGGCTGCCCGGCTTGTCTTTACTAAGTTAGGAGAGATCAGTTTGTATCAAAAACAATATCAGAGTTCCCGCCGGTCCCGTCAGCGTGCCCTGAGGAAAAGAAGACGAAATATCATTCTTGCGGCTGCCGCGATTCTTGTCGTAGCAGTTGGAGGGATCGTTCTTGCAGTGCATACCCTCACCCCCAAAACATCTGATCCCACTAACGTTGTCCCTCAAACCGGTGATTCTGATATCTCTCAAGTCTCCAGTATCACAGATTCCTCACCGGCCTCTGCTGATCCAGATCCTCTGTCTGTGAATACTTCCTTTTCCCAATGGAATCAATCCTGTAACTGGGATATGATTCTGGTGAACGCATCTAATCCTCTGCCGGACAGTTGGGAGGAAAGCCGTATCATCTACCCAGAGAGCCTCTCCCCCTGCGGCCTGGATGAACGGATTGTGGATACTGTCCAAAAAATGGTAAACGACGCTTATGCCGACGGCGTTTCTATATGGCTGAGTTCTGGTTACCGCAGCAAAGAAAAGCAGTCTGAATTATTTGAGCGCGAAATTCAGGAACACGTCCGAGAGGGAATGAGCCGGGAAAAAGCAGAAGAAGAGGCGCGCAAGCTGGTGATGCCAGCCGGATACAGCGAACATCAAACCGGCCTGGTCATTGATATCAATGGGGTAGAAGAAGATTTCTATCAGACACAAGCCTATCAGTGGATGTGCGAGCACGCCTCTGATTATGGATTTATTGAGCGTTATCCCGAAGGGAAAGATTCCATCACCGGGATCAATTATGAACCATGGCATTATCGCTATGTTGGGGTAGAAAATGCCAAAGCGATTGAAGAATCCGGTCTTTGTCTGGAAGAATATATCTATCAGCAAATGAATCAAAAATAATAAAATATTGCTCTATTTTCGGCTTTGGCGCGGGGATTGCCCAATGTTATTTGAAGTTTTTCCAAATAGGTATGTATATCCTTTCGTTGTTGCTGGAAAAGGAAGGATTCTATCAAATGCCTAAAATTTTAATTGTAGAAGATGACCAGACGATCTCCAAATTGATCGCAGCCAGCCTCAGTATTTCTGGATACGAAAGTATTCCCTGTTTTGATGGGGAAGAGGCCATACATACCATAAAAAACGATCCCCACATTGACCTAATTCTTCTGGATATTATGCTTCCTAAAATGGACGGGTTTCAGGTGATGGAATCCATTCGTCCCTTAGGGATTCCTGTGATTTTTCTCACCGCCATGGGGGATGTTTCCGAGCGGGTAAAAGGCTTAAAATCGGGGGCAGAGGATTATATTGTAAAGCCGTTTGAGCCTCTTGAACTTTTAGCGCGTATTGAAATTGTGCTGCGTCGTTTCCATCGGGACCGTAAAAGCCTGGAATTTAAGGATATTACTGTCAATCTCGAGGAACGCAGCGTCCGAAAGGACGGAACTTTAGTGGAGCTTACCCCAAAAGAATACGAGTTGCTGGTGCTGTTTTTGAAACATCCCAATGTGGCTCTCACCAGAGATAAAATTCTGGATGATGTATGGGAATGTTCCGCCAACATTGAAACCCGGACTGTGGACAACCATGTCCAAAGGCTGCGGAAAAAGCTAGGATTAGAGGAGTGCTTAAAGACTGTTTTTAAAGTCGGCTATCGTTTGGAGGGATAATGGATGCGTTTCTGGCAGAAAATTTTCCTCATCTCCCTTTCCGTACTCACTGTGGCGATCAATATCATCGCTTTTATGTTGATCGGGAATAACCATCAGCTCAATAAAAATAAAGAAATCAATTCAGCAGAAGAAATGTACAGCATTGTGGTTTCTTCTTTTCAAACTCAGGTTCTATATGAAAGGTACCGTTTCAGTGGAAGTGAATTTGGCAGCAGCCAGATCGCAGACCTGGCCCGGGAATTTTCCTACCAGTTTTCCCTTGATAACTTGTATCTCCAATTAAACGATAGCTCAGAAACCCGCCTTTTCAGCAATTTTAACCAGGATATCCCTTCCGAATTAATAGACAGCCTGCTGTCTGGACAAGAAGGGAAAAGACTGATCAAAAAGAACGAAGATCAAGGAAAGATTTATCTGTATCTGGCTTCCCCTGTCATCATTCAAAGTGATTTATACTATTTCTTTACCATCAAAGACATCACAGATATTTATGATGTAAAAAATGAACAGCTTCTTTTCTTTGGGATCGCCGGCCCCATTGTTTCCTTTGTGGTAGCAATGATTATGTTGATTTTATCCCGCTTGCTGACCCATCAGATCCACCAGCTACGCAGATCCACTATGCGGGTAGCGCAGGGGGAATATCAGCCCATTCCCATCCGCTCGAAAGACGAAATTGGAATGTTGACCGAAGATTTCAATAAAATGGCCGACGCTGTTCAGCAAAAGGTACAAGAATTGCAAGAGGTAGCGCAGGCTCGTAAAGATTTCATCGATAACATGACTCATGAGATGAAAACCCCATTGACTTCTATTATCGGTTTTTCCGATCTGCTATGCAATGCACGTCTGGATGAGGAAACCATACATGATTACGCGGAAAGCATCTACAAAGAAGGGAAATATCTAAAAATTATCTCCTCAAAACTCATGGAGATTATTCTTCTCGGGCAGAAACCAGAAATGGCTCCTATTTCCGTTCCAGATCTTTTTGAGGAAATCACTGCCGCTGTGGAGCCGATCGCCGCCAGCCGCGAGATTTCTTTTTCCTCTTCGTCCATCCCTTATACGCTTTATGCCAACCGGGAATTGATAAAGTCCCTTTTGTACAATCTGATCGATAATGCTATCAAGGCATCTTCTCCCGGAAAAAAAGTCCTGCTGTTTTCTTCCCTCACAAAACAGGGAAACCTCAGCATATGTGTCCAGGATTTTGGGATAGGTATCCCTGAAAGTGAGCAGAAAAAAATTTTTGAACCCTTTTACCGTGTGGATAAGGCGCGGTCGCGCCAGGTAGGGGGAGCAGGTTTGGGATTGGCCCTCTGTGTGGAAATCGCTAACGTCCATCATGCAAAATTATCCATTCACAGCGTCGTACAGAAAGGAACCGCCATTACCATTGAGTTTTCTCAGGATTCTCAGGAGGTGTCTCCATGAAACGTTCCATCAGCAATATACTTACTGTTGTACTGACTTCTGTGGTATTGTTAGCGGGGGCATTATTTGCCTTATTTATCCTGCCTATGATTACAGATGATTCCGATGGAAGAGTGGAAAACTTTTCCGCTGAAGTAAATACCCCACAGGAAATTGTAAAACAAGTCCCCGACCCTATCAAATGTTCCAAAGTTTTTCCTTATAGCTATGCAAACCACAAACAGCTGTCCGATGATTCTCTGACAGAAGATGATTTGGAAAACCGGAAGACATTCCTCGCTTTGGTCAGCAAACAGATTGATATCCTTTTTAACGTGAAAATCGACAGCATTGTCCTGGAAAAATATACCCAGGTGTGGCGGTATAACGGGGAACCTAACTTAGGGTTAGGAGGAACACGGACGGATAATCTTTATTTTGTAGATATTTTATTTACTGATGCCAAATTGATTCAATGGCGTATTACTTCCGCGGGATATGTGGACGATATTCTTTTTCTAAGTTGTATGGAAAATCAGGAGGATAATTTAACCGAACCCATTTTTCCAACGGATATCCCCGAACACCCCATCAAAGCGGTCCCGGACGATAAAATGTCCAATGCCATTGTCCGTTTTCAAACAAAACTTTATTCAGCCGACTTATTTCCCGATCTTTTTGGCGGTGAAGAAACCTTTCAGCCACTGGATTTCTATCTCTATCACTCAAATTCCACCAAAACATTTTGGGTAGTCCATCTGGAATATAACGGCCGTTACCTTTTTTCAGGTTACAGTAAAAACGGCAATGTACCCGTCTGTTATAGTTACATCAACTTTTTTCAGGAGACTGGAAGGCATTTAGATATTTTTTATTCCCAATATTAACCTTTTCAGGAGATGGTTTTATGATTAAGCATTTTATCTGGGATATGGGAAACGTCTTGTTGCTTTTTGATCCGCATCAGGCTGTTCGGGATGTCCTGGGAGAGCGCCCAGATCTCCCAGCAATCGTACAGGCCACTACTATGGCCCCTGAATGGAAGAAGCTTGACCAGGGGATCATCTCCGAAGAAGATGCCATACAGGCTATGGTACACCGCCTCCCTTCTCTGGAACAGGAAATCCGGTTCTTCATGAAGCATTGGGACGCGTGTCTCCAACCAGTTCCTCATATGCTGGAGTTAGTAGGAAAAGTTCAGCGTGCTGGATACTCCCTGCATCTTCTTTCCAATGCGGGGGTACGTTTCCATCGCTATTGCGCCCGCTTTCCTGTATTTGATCTGATGGATACCATACACATTTCCGCTGATATGAAACTGATCAAGCCAGATCCCGCAATCTATCAAAAACTATTACAGGAACTCGGCCTCATCCCTGAGGAATGCCTGTTTATAGACGATCTGGAAGAAAATATCCAGGGAGCGCAGTCTGTCGGGATACCCGGACATGTTTTTCTTTCCCAGGATGAACTGTACCATTATCTGATCACACAACATATTCTGGAGGAATCCGTATGAAAATCAGCAAAACCAACGCCATGAGAGAATTGGAAAAAACCAAAATTTTTTACCAGGCCCATTCCTACGATCACGGGGACGGCGCCATAGACGGTGTATCCGTAGCCCATAAATTGGGGCAAAACCCTGATCAGGTTTTTAAAACTCTGGTCACTCAGGCAACGAGTAAACAGTATTATGTCTTTGTCATTCCGGTGGCCAAAGAATTGAATTTAAAAGCCGCGGCACGATCGGTAGGGGAAAAATCAGTCGAGATGATCCCTGTCAAGGAGATTAATAAGGTGACCGGATATATCCGCGGCGGCTGTTCACCGATCGGAATGAAAAAGGCTTACTCCACGGTTATTGATGAATCTGCTTTAACCCAGGAATCCATTATGGTAAGCGCTGGGAAAATCGGCCTTCAGATCCAAATATCTCCCCATGATCTCATATCTTTGATCGGGGCCTCCACAGCTTTTATTGCTGAATAATCCAGATCTTTCTTTTCACGCGGGTATTGTACAAAACGCTTTCCACATAAAATGAATTTATTCTAAAAAACTGCCATTACAGTCCCGACAGGAAATAGTAATGGCAGTTTTTATTTTTAATTATTGATGGGATTGACAAAGTGTATCTGCGATCTTTCGCACTTTCCCGGATACAATCTCCCATGTAAAGTTCTCAGTCAGCCGTTGGTAACTCTTTTCTATGGCAGCCTTGCGATAATCGTCGTCAGACAATGCCTCCATCAAATTTTGATATACTTCTTCTGGAGAATTCCCTTCCATGATTTTCCCATAACTATGGTTTTGTATCAGTTCCTTGCTTCCCCCACGATCGGTGGTCACCACAAAACAGCGGCAGGCCGCCGCTTCCAGTACTGATGTAGGAAAGCCTTCCGGATAAACAGTAGGAAGACAAAACACATCCGTCTCTTTCAACAGAGAAACAACATGGGGAAAATCAATCTTTCCCAGGAAAAAGATATAATCTGTGAGTCCCTGCTCCACTTCATCTCTCAGGTCGCCATCCCCAGCAATCAACAGAAAAACATCCGGCTGTTGCTCATGGATGCGCCGGACTGCCTCCATCAAACTGAGAACACCTTTTTCCCGTACCAGCCGCCCGGTATAGGCGATCACTTTTGCCCCTTGGGGGATTTTTAGCTCTTCCCGATAACGGGTTACTGGGTGGTCCAGATAAGACTGGATCTGGTCTAAATCGATGGCGTTGTATACCGTCCCTTCCGGCTTAATACCAAAATGGGTAAGCCACCGGCAGCAATTCTGGGAAACCCCATAAAAATGATGGCAATATTTTCGAATGCGTGATGTGAGAAAGTGTTCAAACCACTGTCCCAGACGATCAAACAAAGGAGATTCTATGCTCAGATGGCTGGTTCCATGTTCAATGGTAATACAGGGAACCCCTCTTTTTTTCGCAAACTTTACCCCAAACAGGGAATGAAGATAATATCGGGTATTTACAATCACAAAATCACAGGGGATTGTCTTGAGTTGCTTTTCTAATTTACGATATGCCCCATTCTTTTTGATCACTGGAAAACGGCCTCCCAACAATGAAAAGCAGGGCATCCGGAATACTTCTATCCCCTCTGTCTTCTCATATTCCTGAATCCCCTGCACATTGGAAGTAACCACCGTCACTTGATCCCCTCGCGCCAACAATTTTTTGGCCAGATTATAGGTAAAACGTTCTACTCCTCCCAAATTTGGCAGGTAGAGCGCGGAAAAAATCACATAATGTCTACCCATTTTTTCTCCTTTCTATTTCTCTATCGGACCATTTTTTAATATTAGTACATTTTTCTACAAAATGTATATGGATATCTCCCGCTTTCTTTCAGCAAAAAGAAAACAGTACCGTTGTTTTACGGAAATCACGGGATATTCCGATGTACAATCAGTACTGTTCTTCTTCATACGCCTTCCGTGATCAACCATTTCCTTTATGTACGCTGGAATTCTTTGCACATTTTTTCATATTCATTCCCAAAATCCAAACGATCGGGAAAATGATTGGTCCTCTTATCTTCCGGCGGAAGCTGCATATAATCCCCATAGGTTTGGGTCAGATACTGTTCCGCACAACGAGGAATGTTGATGGAAATCGTTTCAAACGGCACTTTCCTAAGCGGAAAAATATCCTCATAAGACATAATACTTTTTGCGATATCGCTGTCTTGAAAACAGGTAATTTGCTTAGTTTTCTGCCCCCCCCCGCTATATTTCTGAGCATTTTGTTCCATTTTGCGGTAAATATATCCCGCTTTAATATGGAATAGGCGCAGGCCATAATGGATAAGAAAACAACCAGCTGTGGCAATCTTTTTTGAAATCCCCTCCAACGGAATGATGGGATAGGGAGTTCCCCGCAGGAAAAGAAGTTTTGACCAGAACCAACCTTTCCTCAGCTGTTTCTTTCTGGCCTTTTCCTCATCCGCAATAGGGTCGAAAACAAAAATATCAAAGCAGATATTCTGTTCACACTTCATACGTTTCGCATGTTCTGGAACAAAGACCGTTCCCCTTTTTCCAAAATGCGTTACAGAACAGGTATATTCCTCATCCACACCTGTATTCAGAATCCGGTACTCCTTTCCAAGTTCCTGAGGAAAAACCTCCAAAAACCTCTCATAGTCCTTTCTAAGCATCCCCACATCCAAATCGTCGTCCCAAGGGATAAATCCCTTGTGGCGGACGGCGCCTAATAAAGTTCCAAAAATTCCAAAATAAGGGATATCATATTTTTCACATACCCGAATAAAATCCTGTAACATGGCCACTTCAAAGGTATGCAACTTCTTTAACGTTTGTTGATCGTACTGCTTCAAGTTTTATTTCCCCTCCTAATGATACACCATATTTGTTTATAATACAAAAGATATCCTAACATACCAAAATAAATTTTACTATACTAAATTTTTGGAGATTCTTTTTCCAGGCTTTTGGATTAAAAACATAATGGTTTTAAGATATTATGATAAATTAAAAACATGGAGAGGAAAGCCGTTCCCCCAAATAGGATGATATGATACGTTTCCGGTCGGATCAAATTTTTGATTTTCTTGGAACGGAATAATAAGAAAAATGGAACTAAGAGAGGAATATAATACCGACCTTGTACACCGTTGATTTGTGTTAATCCAACGGGGGTAAAGGCAACATATAGCGCTACCCATGTCATAGCGGCGGCCCCTAAAACTACTAAACCTAAGAAAATTTTCTGATTTGACTTAAGTTGCAGCATTTCTCCATCTCTCTCCCCATAGGTATCGGTGAGAGCGGTAAAAATAATCAAAGCCGCCATAAGAATTTGTAGATTATAAGTCTTATACTCCCCTAAATACGCATAGTGGAGTAACGATGGACTACCTATTACATAGGATCCCATACTCTGCTGCATATTCTTAAATAATATTTCTAAAAATCCTAAGGGATGTCCCAACATCAAAGATAACTGGCGAGCCACATCTGTATCCCCTCCTCGACTGTCGGAGGAACCTTGGGGGTCGATAATGGCTGAAAAAGCATAGGTACTTAATAAAATAATGAAAATAGACACCAGACCTATTTTAAATATCCATTTTGCAGACTTACTCTGGAATTTACTCTCTGGCAAAAGCAGCCCCAATAAAATAAAGAAAACATAAACCGCTTTTGGAAGACACGCAAATATTGTTAATCCAATAAATAAAAAGGCATTTCCAAAAGAAAGTCTTTTCTCTGGCTCCAATAATTCATTAATGATGATGGAAAACGCCACCATCAAAAAAGAAGTAATTACCGCATCATAGGTATATACGCAGGATAAAAACATAGGAGTGGGCATAAGAGCGATTAAAGCCATCATTCGTTTTCCAATTTTGATATTGCGAATAGCCATGTACATCATAAAAGTATAGAGAATAAAATTGCCCAATCTTCCTAATGTATAACAGATTGAAAAAGTAAATCCCAACTTTCTGCCCAATAGTAACATGAATGCCTGGGCAAAATAGCCATAATCTTTATAATTTGGAATTTTTCCACGTGTCTCTACGCTTTGGGGTGAATTATAATCCGCATGCTCATTCATATACTGAATAGCATCGTTTCTTTCCTCAATAGAATAGGAATTGGCTTCATCAGTATGACGAATCTGCTGCGCGCTGTCTGTCCATATAACATTGCTTCGGAAAGAATATTCATAAGCAGAACGAAAATGTATCTGTTCATCCCAAGACACACTTTTGGCCGGCAATAATCCCAAAAGCAGAATGCCAATACTAACCGCTACAAGCAAAAATCCTGCTTCTACTTTTCTTGCCCATAGTTTTCTGAAAACAATTAAAGCGGTGATAAAAAATAGTACAACACAGATAAATAAATATCGTAAGGGATTCCATTGAATAGAATTATCAATCTGGATATAAGTAATCTCCGTGCCTTCCGGAACTGACAAAGTAATAGAATCAGTATCCATACGAATATTCTGTACAGATCGATCCAATTGATACGCACCGTTATCCTCTAACGATTTAATCTCTGATTGTCCATATACATCATAAGTATCTACCGTTATCTGCGTCTCCAGATCGCTGCTGGTATTGTATCCATACTCCAGTTTATTGACATACATCCGGTCAAATCGTAAATGAATCTGGGCATTATCCTGTTCCGCAATCCATACCCCATTTTCCTCTCGAAACCCAGTTTTGTTCAATTCAGAGAGATTATAGGTGATGGTACCTTTTTGCCCATCCTTTAAAAATAAAAGATTCCACTGAAATCCCACCAATTCTATGGCTAAGGAAAGAAGAAATATACAAACTACAACTACCGCGCCAAGAATCCATTTTTTCTTATCAATCTTTTGTATTGCCGCTTTCATTCCCTTCCCTCCCCTATTTCTTCCGAAATCTCTGGATATTTTTTAGGAGCTACTCCCCATAGGGCAAAACTACCCGCCGTCAATAGCAAAAGCTCCCATAATAAGCGATATCTATCTTTAGAAATCAATAAGTCGGAAATTAAGCCGCCTGTTACCATTTCCCCATCTACCATAATTTCACTGTCTTGTCCAGAATCTCCTATCCAGAAAGTGACCGCATTACTGAGATCACAATTTTCCGGATACAGTTTTATATTGTATTGTTTCCCTTTAGAATCAGGGATTTCCGGGAACATTACAGGATAATATTGATTATCCTGTAATTGCTCCGTTTTGATAATTCCTTGGTAGGCAACCTTATTTGTCTGTAAATCTGTAATTTCCACATGGATTTTTCCACCTGCATTTACTCTAGCATAGGTGGAAAATAATATCTGAACACCAGATAATCCATCTTCCTCACAAGAAAATTCATATTCCACTGATTTTCCATCTATAAACGGACCTACATTTTGAGAAATATGAGATTCTAACGTGACTTGACTATAAGTTTTTCCAGGAAATAGAATTGTTATTACGGTAAGAAGGGCGAAAATACAAAAGATAGAAAAAGTAATTACCTTCGCATGACGCTTGATCCATTGGCAGAACTCTATCCACTGCTGTTTTACCATTTCTTATTCTCCTCAAATGCAATTCATTTGGTCACAAGAAATCAGAACCATTTCTCTTCTTATTTAATGATTCGGAACGTATTTTCCTATACCTCGGGAACACTCTACCAAATGAAAACTTTCCTATTACAATCAAAAATTATTACATGTCCACCATTCTGATTTCTATAAAGAATTATGCCTTTAGGTAAAAATCTTCTCGCTCCAAAGAGAAGTTTGGATTATAATAGGGATCCCCTTTCTCCAGAAAATCCTTCCAGGTGGATCGAAAAAGATCCTGTTCTCTATCAAACCGCTCTTTATTCTGTTCATCCAAATCATTCCCGCGGGTCTTAGATTCGTAATGATACAGCTCCGCAAAGGGCGTAAATACCACTAATTTTTCTGTTTTTCTCACACGCAGGCATAAGTCCACATCATTATAAGCTACTACAAAACGCTCATCAAACCCGCCCACCTCATCAAAGACAGAAGCTGGCATCATCATACAGGCGGCGGTCACAGCACTGAAATCCTGAGCGTAATACAGTCGTCCCATATAACCCAAATTGCTTTTCTCATAGCGATAGTGGACATGTCCCGCTGTTCCCAAAATTCCCACTACCACGCCGGCATGCTGAACCGTATCGTCGGGATAATACAGCTTACAGCCTACTGCCCCAACATCCTTACGCTGGGCATACATCAACATCTCCTGCATCCAGTCCGGAGTAATGACCTCAATATCATTGTTTAAGAAAAGCAGATATTCTCCCTTTGCAAAAGTTCTTCCAAAATTATTGATAGCCGAGTAATTAAAAGGACCCTTCCAGGTAACTACATGAATATTTTGACGTTTCTGCAAAATCTCGTAATATTCAAAGGTTTCCTTTTCCTCACTATTGTTTTCCATAATAATAATCTCATAATTGGAATACGTACTCTTCTCGATAATAGAGTAAATACAACGGGTCAAGTCCTTGATATGATCCTTATTGGGAATCAAAATAGAGATCAAAGGCTCCCCTTGAATTTTATACTTGATGCGATAAATGGAAGTTAAACGGGGCGCATCTTCCGCTTCCCCTTCCAGCCCGCAGCGCTTGAGATGATCGTTAAGCGCTTTTTTGGCGGAAGTGATACAATAAGGCTTCGCACTGATATCGCTGGCCACAGATCCCGGATGGCTGCGCCAAAAATATAATACCTTGGGAATATGCACAATGTGGCGGGCCTTTTCTGTCAAACGCAGGATAATATCATAGTCCTGGCTGCCATCATAATTCCGGTCAAACCATCCAGCCTGATCCAAAAGTTCCCTGCTGAATACGGAAAAATGACAAATATAATTATTTGCCCGCAAGTTGTCTATGGCAAAATCCGGCTTACAGTGCACAGTCAAAGCGTTCTCCAGAGTTTCCGAAAAAGTCATCTCATCGGTATAGATAAAGTCGGCATCCTGTTCCGTAATCGCCTTCATATTCTCAAACAGTACCGATGGATGCAGCACATCGTCATGGTCAAACAAAGCGATATAGTCGCCTGTAGCCATCTCGATACAAGCGTTGGTATTGTCCGCAATTCCCAGGTTCTTTTCCAGCTTGTGATACCGGATACGGCTATCCTTTTGGGCATACTGTTTCACACGCTGTCCTACTTCGGGATGCTGGTCATCGCTTCCATCCGCCAGACACAGCTCCCAATTAGGGTAAGTCTGTTGGATAACGGAATCAATCATCTCCTCCAGGAAGGGAATAGGGGTATTATATAGGGGAACCAGGATACTAAACTTGATGTCTTTTGCGAATTTTGTGTTGCGCTCCTTCTCCAGTTCTTCCTGGGAGGGAAGAACATGCTTGGCAAATTCTTTAAAATTATTCTGTTGATCCAGGCTTTTTCTGGTTTTATGCAGAGTCGCCCGGAAACCCTCATGCAGCAGACTTTTCATTCCTTTGACCAACAATGTCGTCGCCCGATTGGAATAAATCAGTTTGCGGATGCCATTCCCTATCGCCCGTATAGGCTTCGTCATTTTCCATGCGGTGGAATTCACCACACCGCTGTAAAGAACACAAAGATCCTGAATGTGCTCGGACAATTTTTCATTTTCTTTGGTGATGGTTCTCATTTGGGCGGCATAATATTCGTTTTCGCCGATCAATCCTTTATTTTTCACTGTGAGATCCACCATTTGATCCATGGTCCGCCGTACCTCTTGTTCCAGCTCCTCGGCGCGCTTTTCCAAAGCTTTCTGCTGATCCTGGCAAAGGCGGTACGCCTTTTCATAATCCTCGATCAGCTGAGCGCCGCCTTCTTTTTTCTGGAAACGCATCGCCTGGTTAGAAATAAAATCAGCATGGAAAAAGACGTCTTTATAAAAGCCACTTTGCGCAAACCGTCTTACCCAATATTCCCCATATTGTACGTTTTTATGGGTAGGTTCCGGGGACTCATTCGGCGTGGAGGAAAACAGAATATCATCGGTATACCGGGTAAGATTCTCAATCATGAGGGCGCCGTCCTGCTCACTGAGATGCTCAATCACCTCAATAGTGACGATTAAGTCGTAATGAGCGGGTTTATCTGAAAGCAGGGGCTGCGTCGCGGATTGCACCCAGCAATAGGGTTTGATATCCTCCCTCACACGGCTGATGGCATATTCTGAAATATCAATTCCGTAAGCCTCTACTCCTCGGTCTCTCAACGCCTCTACCAAGAATCCCATGGCACATCCGGCATCCAACACGGTTTTGGGATGTAATTGCTCCACAATCACATCCGCTACATGAGCCATAAAATCCTTGAGGGCCTGACAATGCTCATACGATACCTTGGAGTTCCCAATGTCATATGCCTCATAGTAGCTCTGATTGTACTCTAGACCAAGCTTGTTTTCCATTCCATATCCTCCAAGTTTCTCCTTAATCTCTAAAACCTTCCCGTTGAGAAAGCATTGCCTTCTCCCTTTTGGATCAATTGATCTGTTTATAAGCGTCACATACCGTTTTGGTATCCCCGAGCATTTTCATATGCCCGTGATCCAGCCATAATACATGCTTGCACAAGCGTTCAATCTGTTCAATGGCATGGGAGACGATCAGCACCGTAGTACCGCCGTCCATTAATTCACGAATCCGGTTTTCACATTTTTCCTGGAATAAGAAATCTCCTACCGCCAGAATCTCGTCTACAATTAAAATTTCAGGTTTGGTAATGGTGGCTATGGCAAATCCCAGTCGGGCCATCATACCGCTGGAATAGTTCTTTACGGCCACATCCACGAAATCCTTTAATTCCGCAAATTCAATGATCTCATCAAATTTTTCCCGCATCTGTTTGCGGGAATAGCCCAAAACAGAACCATTTAAAAATACATTTTCCCGCGCGGTCAGATCCATATCAAAGCCGGCCCCCAGCTCAATCATGGGGGAAATGGTTCCGTAAGTCCTCACCCGGCCCTTGCTGGGTTTTAAAATGCCAGAAATCACCTTGAGCAGGGTGCTCTTTCCAGAACCGTTTAACCCCACAATTCCGAATACGTCGCCTTTTTCAATATTCAGGCTGACGTCCTTGAGGGCAAAAAATTCTTCAAAAAAGAGCTGGCGTTTCATCAAACGGATCATATATTCCTTGATGCTGTCCACCTTGTCTTTGGACATATTAAACCGCATGGTAACATGTTCAATCTCTACCGCGTTTGCCAAATTTTCCCCCTCCTTATATGTGCAGAATAAATTTATCCTGGGACTTTTTAAAGACAATCAACCCCAGCACCAGGAACGAAAGGGAAAACGCCAGGCAAATGAGGTCGAGATATTGCCACCCCGGCGTGAGCGCTGGAACATTTCCATCCATAACCAGCATCCGGAAATAAGTGACATAATGATACAAGGGATTGATTTTCATGAGCCAGCGCAGGTTTTCCGGCAACATATCGATGGTATAAATAATGGGGGTCAAATACGTCCAGGCGGTCAGCCAAACGGAATATAAATGTCCCACATCCCGGAAAAACACATTGATCGCCGCCAGAATCAGCCCCAACCCGATGGCGAATACCAAAGCGTAAATCAGCGGAATCGGGAACAATACCAGCGTCCAATGCCACTGCGTATTCGGGGTAATCACCATGATGATCACAATGGCGATCAGGGAGAATAACATATTGACAAAGGAAAACAGGGTCTTTTCCACAGGGAAAATATACTTGGGCACATAAACTTTTTTAATCAGCTGTGCGGAGGAAATAATAGAGATAAGGGCCGCTGAAGTAGCTTCCGAAATAAAGTTAAAAATCAAAGAACCTGTCAGGTAATAAAGGGGAAAATTTTCAATCTGAATTCTCAGGATCGTGCTGAATACCGTGGTTACTACCAGCATCATCAGCAGGGGATTGAGGATACTCCACACAAGCCCCAATACCGACCGCCTATATTTTACTTTTAAGTCCCTCGAAATGAGGTCCTCCAACAGGAAGCGATACCTCATAAAGGTCTGTATCTGTTTTTTCAAAGCGATACTCCTCTTTCGGTTTTATTTTTCCGGCATCACAAAGGGGCTTTCCAAATCGCGGAACGCCGTATTCTTTTTATCTTTTTCGCTGAGCAAAATCTCCATCCCCTCCTGGATAGGCCATTCCACGCCTACATCGGGGTCATTCCACATCAGGCCGCCCTCGTCGGTGGGATCATAGAAGCGGGTACATTTATATACAAATTCCGCGGTATCCGTCATCACCAAGAAACCGTGGGCAAATCCTTCCGGCACATAGAACTGGCGTTTGTTCTCCTCGCTGAGCAGCACACCATACCATTTGCCGTAGGTTTTACTGCCCTTGCGCAGATCCACCGCCACATCGTATACTTCGCCCCGAACGGCACGCACCAACTTGCCCTGGGGATTGTTCTTTTGGAAATGCAATCCGCGCAGTACGCCTTTTTTGGATTTACTCTGGTTGTCCTGTACAAAAACCATATCCAAGCCCGCAGCCGCGAACTCATTATAATTATAGGTTTCCATAAAATAACCGCGGTTATCTCCGAACACCGTGGGCTCTACAATGACCAAACCTTCGATACCGGTTTCAATAAACTTAAATTTTCCCATGACAATCCCTTTCTTTCTTTGATATTTGGGGCACGTAACAAGAAAGGCCATAACAACAGTGCGGGCGGTAATTTCTACCGCCCCGGTCCTGTATGCTATACCCTCTCATGAATCGTTTATTTATTCTCGTACATCTTCTTGTAATATTCCTGATAAGCGCCGCTGGTGACGTTCTCCATCCATTCCTTATTGTTCAGATACCACTGGATGGTCTTTTGGATACCCACCTCAAAGGAGGTTTCCGGATACCAGCCCAGATCATTCTTGATCTTCTCCGGGTCAATGCCGTACCGGCGGTCATGCCCCTTGCGGTCTTCCACATGTTTCATCATGTGCTCGCCCACTTCTGGATCAACATGCTCTTTGATATAAGACAAAATCGTCTTGACAATCGTAATATTAGGACGCTCATTGTGTCCGCCTACATTGTAGACTTGTCCCACTACGCCGTCTCTCGCCACCATATCGATGGCTTTGCAGTGATCCTCTACATACAGCCAGTCGCGGATCTGCATACCGTCGCCATAGATGGGCAGGTCCTTGTGCTGCAAAGTATTATTGATCATCAGGGGAATGAGTTTTTCCGGGAACTGGTACGGGCCGTAGTTATTGGAACAACGGGTGATATTCACCGGGAATTTATAGGTATCGGCATACGCCTTCACGAACAGGTCGGCGGATGCCTTGCTGGAGGAATAGGGGCTGTGGGGATCCAGCGGGGTGGTCTCCATGAAGTATCCGGTCGCCCCCAGGGAGCCGTACACCTCGTCGGTGGAAACTTGCAGGAATTTGCAGCCTTCCTTGTACTGGTCATCGCCGATCTGCCATGCCTTTTTGGCTGTGTTCAGCAGATTTACAGTGCCCAACACATTGGTTTTTACAAAAATTTCCGGATCAGCGATGCTGCGGTCCACATGGCTCTCCGCGGCAAAATTGATGACATAATCAAAGGAATACTTCTCAAACAACGCCTCTACAGCCTCTTTGTCGCAGATATCGGCCTGTACAAAGGTATAATTGGGATTGTTCTCCACGCTCTTCAGGTTTTCCAGGTTGCCCGCGTAAGTGAGCTTATCCAGGTTGACAATCTTGACATCCTGATATTTATTGAGCATGTAAATGACAAAATTCGAACCAATAAATCCGGCGCCGCCGGTTACCAGATATGTTTTCATGTGTTGTTTCCGCCTTCCTTATAATTTGCGATATAGTATTGAAGCGCTTCCTGCCAAGGGCGCATCTCGTCCCCTACCGTATTGCGCAGCATCCGATGCTCTAAAGAAGAATAAGCAGGGCGTTTTGCGGTATTGGGACAGTTCTTTGCGTATTCTTCACTAGTGCATGGAGAAACTTTGGCGTCAATCCCAGCATATTCGATGATCTTACAGGCAAAATCATACCAGGAGCACTCCCCGTTTCCAGTGCAATGATAAATCCCGTATTGTTCGCTGGCACCTAATTTCAAAATATGGTATGCCAGATCTGCCGCATTGGTGGGGTTTCCACGTTGGTCGTTTACTACGGTGATCGCGCCGCGCTCCCGTCCCAAACGCATCATGGTCTTGACAAAGTTCCCTCCCACATATCCATACAGCCAGGAAGTCCGAACAATGAAATAACGGGAACAGAATTCCCTCACATATTGTTCCCCCAGCAGTTTGGTAGCGCCGTAAGCGCTCTGGGGATTGCACAGGCTCCACTCCTCATAAGGCTCTTTGCCATCGCCGGCAAAGACATAGTCGGTGGACACATGCACAAGCTTCGCCCCTGCCCTTTGGGCAGCCATGGCCAAATTGCGCGCCCCCAGAGCATTCACCTGGAACGCCGCATCCTTGTGGGTCTCACAGGCATCCACATTGGTGTAGGCGGCACAGTTGAGGATCAGGTCAAATTGGCCTTCCTGGATGAATTGCAAAACTGCTTCCAAATCAGTAATGTCCAGCTCGTCTACATCCACACGGACAACCTGTGCTCCCTGATAGCAGGCAGGGATAGCCCCCAATTCCGATTGCTGACGTTCTAACACCGTGGAGAGTTCCGTCCCCAGCTGGCCGTTTCCTCCCGTTATTAAAATCTTCATGTGTATCATCCGTTTCTCCACGCTTTTTTCCCAATTTGGTAGTTCTCATTTTACAAAAACAGGAATACTGTTGATAGCTTGCCTCTATTCAGCGTGGAACATACAGGCAAACCGTAAAACTCATCCAACAAAAGATTTCTGGAAAGCCGCAAAAGGAGGAAAACTTCCTCTTTTCCTGTGTGCAACATTCTTCAGGGGAAATTTTCTTCCTTTTCCATCTGGCGTCATAGCCGTTTCCCATATCATGGAACCTTATTTTACTTTTACCGATTCTGCGATCTGATATAAATATTGGCCGTAGTCGGTTTTAGAGAAACGATCCGCCTGTTTGATCAGCTGCGCCTTGTCAATAAATTTATTGCGGTAGGCGATCTCTTCCAGGCAGGCCACATACAAACCTTGACGGGTCTGCACTGCTTCAATAAAGTTGGCGGCATCCAGCATAGCACGGTGAGTACCGGTATCCAGCCATGCCATACCGCGGCCAAATAACTCCACTTTGAGCTTCCCAGCCTCCAGGTAAGCGTTGTTTACAGAAGTGATTTCTAACTCTCCACGGGCAGAAGGTTTCACATTCTTCGCAATCTCCGCCACATTGCTATCATAAAAATACAGGCCTGGAACTGCATAATTGGACTTGGGATTCTGGGGCTTTTCCTCAATAGAAAGAACATTCCCTTCCTCATCGAACTCTACCACGCCGAAATCTTTCGGATTGCTCACATGATAGCCGAAAATGGTAGCCCCTTCTTTTCTGGACGCAGCTGCCATAAGGCGTTCGGAAAAACCATAGCCATAAAATATATTATCTCCCAGCACTAAGCAGACATTGTCATCACCGATAAACTTTTCTCCCAGGATAAAGGCCTCCGCCAAACCATTGGGGGCTTCCTGTACGGTGTAACTAATATCCATTCCCAGCTGGCTTCCATCGCCCAAAAGTTCTTCAAATACTTTGACGTCACGAGGGGTAGAAATAATCAGCACTTCCCTCACTTGAGCCAACATCAGGGTGGACAGCGGATAATAAATCATCGGCTTATCGTAAACGGTAAGAATCTGTTTGGAGCATGCAATGGTAGATGGGTAAAGCCTAGTCCCCGCTCCTCCTGCAAGTATGATTCCTTTCATGCCTTATGTGCCTCCTAGTTTTTATTATCGATTTGGTATTATACCATGTTTCACCAATTTTTGTTAAGCGTTTAAAAAACGAATTATCCCAAAACAAACCAAATTATCTGTATAAAATCCACGAATTTTACAGATTGTTTTCCTATTCCACATTAAAAACAAGAACTACTCTCAAATAAAAGCCATTTGTCCTAGCTTTCTTAAGAAGCCTTTCTTCCAAAACCGGTATCGAAACAGCAAAAAAATTCTTCGACATTTTCCTTGCTTTGGCAAATCCCGGTAAAGAGAAAGCCATTCCTTCTGTTTAGGGGAAAGCCTCTTTTCATAAGTTCTCAAAAATTCTCCCGCTTGTATACAGGTATCATACAACACCTGACGGGCTCCCTTTTGATCCTTTAACCTCTCCATATTGTAGGCGAGGCTGCCTGCATCCTTGGCCCCCACCTGGTTATCCCCATGCTGGCGGTACAAAATCGTCGGCCTGTCCACATAACCAATCCTTCCAAACGCCGCAGCGATCAAAGCAAACCACCAGTCATGCATCACGGAATGTTTCGGAACGCCTTCCACCATATCCAAAAGGGAACGGTTCACCATCATGGTACATCCTGTCACCACATTCTGCACCATAATCTGCCGGAAAGAGGCATAAGGATTTAACTTTTGTCTTCGTACCATGGAAGGAGCCAGTACAGAAAGATCCTCCCCGACCACCTTCAAATCGGTATGCACAAGACAAGGACGGCCTTTATTCTCCTTTTCCAGCCGTTTCATCTCCTGCCAAGTACATTCTATCTTATCCGGCATCCATACATCATCATGGTCACAAAACATTACATAGCGACTGGAAGACAGGGGCAGCATGCTGTAAAAATTCAAATAAGCCGCCCCGGAATTTTCCTCGCGCTGGTAGACAAAAATCCGTTCAGGATAGGCCTGGGCATAGGGCCTTAGCAAATCGATGGTATGGTCTGTAGAACCATCATCCTGAATGATAAGCCTCCAGTTGCGGTAAGTCTGCCCTAGGATCGAATCTACCTGTTTCTGTACATAGCGCTCTCCATTATAGACCGCCATAAGTATATCAATCGTTTCTCCCAAACCATCACCCGCTTATTTTGGATTTCAGGATCGTGAGCAGATACTTCAGCCACACGCCGCAATACACCATACCTGTGACAAAGATATTGTACTGCCGGATATAATGCTTTTTGTAAAATAGGATCATCGCATTGTAAAAATGGTAAATAACTTCTTTGGATTTGGTATGCAGGCCGCTTTGCCCTTTTAAGTGAACCATCTGCGCATCTGCGAAATAAACAATCTGGTAACTTTTTTTCTTGATACGGTAGCATAGATCCAGGTCTTCCCCATACATAAAGAATTCCTCGTCAAAGCCGCCCACCTGATTCCATACCTCCCGGGGAATCATCAAAAAAGAACCGGATACCGCATCCACCTCACTGGTCTGGCGATCATTAATAAAGGTCTGGCGGTATGCCCCGTATTTACGACTTTCTGGATGGCGTTTATCCATGCCAAGATAATAATACAACGCGTTGCTGGGGGTTGGAAATCCCCGTTTGCAGCCATGATCCAGTGTCCCGTCCTGCAACAGGGTACGGATCCCCAGAGCACCCACTCTCTTATGTTTTCTAAGGTAGTCTACGCTGGCATCCAGGGCCTTATCCTGTAAAATGGTATCGGAATTCAGGAACAAGAGGATATCCCCTATCGCCTGTTTGGCCCCTAAGTTACAGGCATGTCCAAAACCCTTGTTTTCCACATTGGGGACCAGAATCACTGGCTGGCCTTCTTGCGGCGTATAGTATTCCTCTTTTTGATTGGAGTTGTCCACAACAACAATCTCATACTGTAACGTATGAGTTCCTTTGATTACGGAATCAATGGTCTGTTGCGTAAGCTTCTTGGTGTTATGATTGACTATGATAATGGATAGATCCACACGATTCCCCCGCTTTACCTGGCCCGGCGCTTCTATCCTTCCTGTGGCCGGACTGCTCTTTTCAAAACTCATGGTGAACGCAGGCTACTGGTCGCGTTTATCCTGCTGCTCGTTGTTGCCGATATGGTCGACTGGGGTAAGTTCCCCCTCTGCAACCCCTTCGGTACTCTCTGGAATAAACAATACCTTGATGGTCATGAGGATCAACTTGAGATCCAGTAAAAAAGAATAATTCTCAATGTAGATCAGGTCCATTTTGAGTTTATCATAGGGCAGTGTATTGTATTTTCCAAGAATTTGGGCATATCCCGTAAGCCCAGCCTTGACTTTCAGACGAAAATCAAATTCCGGCATGGTTTCCTTGTATTGTTCCGCAATTTCCGGGCGCTCCGGCCGGGGACCAACAATGGACATATCCCCCTTGAACACATTGATGAGCTGCGGCAGTTCGTCCATACGCACTTTGCGCAGAAAACGCCCTACCCGGGTAATCCGGTCATCATGCTGAGTGGCTAACCTGGCTACTCCATCTTTTTCCGCATCTACCACCATACTGCGGAATTTATATACTTCAAAAACTTTCCCGTCCAGGGTCAGCCTCTTCTGTTTAAAAAACACAGGTCCGCGGTCATCAATCTTAATAGCCAGAGCGATCAGCAGCATAAAAGGGCTGAGTAGAATCAAAGCGATGGAAGTTAGTACTAAATCCAAAGCCCTCTTCGCCATACGCTGGTCATAAGATAGCCCGTTATTCCGGCACAAAAAGAGCGGCGTGTCAAACAGGTGTATCTTATCCGCCCCTCCTATGATAATATCTGACAATTTAGGGGTCATATAAACCCGCACCGAATGATCGTAACAGTATTTGATTACCTGATTGCGCACCTCTGACTTAACATCGCATAGCACGACAGCTTCGTATCCCCGGATTTTTTCAATCACGGATTCATACCCCTCGTCGGTGCACACGGCGGAACAGATCAAGTATTTATCGGAACGCTTGCTCATCTTATATACTAGTTCCGTAGCGGCCCGGCTGCCGTATACCAAAATCATTTTCCGCGGCGGGAAAATATGATAATAGGCTCGGTTGGCGGAATACGCCCACAACACCACCAGACAGATCTGGGCCACTGTCATCAGTAAAATGGGAACGGGGTCCATAAACATACGCCCCACCAGGCTGATCTGACAATAGGTGATAAAGTTGGTAAACAGTAACGCAAGCACCTGGGAATAAATAATTTCCGACACCCGGAAATACCCAATTTTATACCCGCCGTAAATACGGGCAAAGGTATAGAGTAAAACGGTATACACCGCTACCATCAGCCAATTTCCCTTCCGGTAAAAGGGCTGTATAATGGCCATACTGAAAAAGCGGTTCCAGACATACCAGAATACCGCCATATGGCAAAACAACAACACCAGGCTGATTAAAAACATAACCGCCCGTTTATATTTTATCAATCGATCCATACGTTTGTGATCCCTGCTTTCACATTGTGCTAGCGCGCACGGGAATCTGGGAACCTGATCGTTCCTTTTTTCCTTCAATCCCTTCTCCTACGATTCCTAATATCTTTGAATCTTACATTTTGTTAAATCATTCTGGAAAAGGATTGATCCGCAATCATAGCGCTGTTATCCACTGCTTTCTCATTCTTCCGGGGGACAACCTTGACCGCAATGCTTTCCGCTTGACTCATCAGGCAGGCCAAAATCTGGACAACAAAAAGCATCTATACTATAGGATATTGCCCGCAGCATCCTCTGAATAGTCACAAAAAACCGATTCTATTTTAACATTGGATCTATAAAATTGCAAGTAGGCGCGGGATTCCCTTAAAAACCATGGTGTTGCTTCCCATAAACCAACAGGTAAAACTGTGCACTGGTACTCAAAGTTCCGCAGGAAAGTAATCTCTGATAGCCTTCCCGGGAAGTCTTGTAATAATAAGGGGTCATCTGAAAAAGGTGGTCGATATCCTCTGTCTTTCCAATCTCCATTTGCCAGGAGAGCTCCTGCTGATCCAATAGCTCCATCCCCTCCAAACCAAAATCTTTTACTTCATTCAAATAGGGAGATTCATATACTACCTGTTTCAGTTCCCACAAATGCCGTTCGCCTGGGATGACCAGAAGCAGCTTGCCTTCCGGCTTTAAAACGCGCAGGATCTCTGGAAGGCAGAAAGGTGCAAACAGATTTAGGAAAAGGTCACAGCTCTCCGATTGGACTGGCAGATGGAATACACTGGCCACCGCTAAGGTAAGATTTTTACAGCGTTTCGCCGCTTTGTTGACCGCCAGTTTGGAGATATCCACGCCTGTTATCCGGCAAGGCACCTTCGCCTCTCTCATCGCCTGGTCCACACCCGCTGTATAATATCCTTCCCCACAACCCGCGTCCAAGATTTCCCCTTTGCCCTCTGGCGATATATGACGGCCCACCATCTCCACCACCGAAGACAACAAAGGGCGATAATACCCCTCGTTTAAAAAAGCCGCGCGGGCATCCACCATCCGCTTGTCATCCCCGGGCTGGGCGGAATGCTTGCTTCCCGGCATCAGTAGGTTGACATACCCGCTCTTTGCCCGGTCGAAAGAGTGGCCAGCCGGGCAATAGAAAGCTTTCGCTTCCTCTTGCAAGGGCTGTCCGCAATTTGGGCAGATTAAAATCCCCATCGTTTTTCCCTTTCCAAAGCGCCTGTTCCATTCCTACAGCGCTTATCCTTTCTCAAATTTTATTGTAAGATAGTATACCATAGGCCGTTAAAAAAGGGTATTATAAAATATTTTGCTTCTTTTTAGATAAATCCTAATTGTTGTTTGTACCCGGAAAATTTTGTAAATTTTTCGTCAAATTATATTGTTTTCTATTTTCTCCGCCATATATTTATGCTATGATAAATAAACAATAATAAAAACTAACTCACCTATAAACGTGATAGAAATGGAGTTTCAGTAATGACAATCGACGAATGCAAAAATATCCGTGTCAAGGCAATCACTCAGAGCTTGCGTTACCATCGTTTGTGCAGTGTGGTCAGTACATTCCGTCTGGTTTCCTTTCTCCTGTTCGCCCTGTCCCTGGTCTGGGGAATCGCGGACCAAAACCCCATCGGTTATATCCTCTCAGGAGTCGGTTTCGCCTGTTTTGTGGCTTTGGTGATTTTTCACCCTTATCTGCTCAAAAAAGAGCAATATTATGACGCCCGTACCCAAGTACTCAAACGATACCGCCTCCGTCTGGACAACCATTGGGCCGAGGAGCTAGAGGAGGATGGGACAGAATACCTGTCTGAGGACTTCCCCCAGGGAAAAGATCTGGATTTATTCGGGAAGCATTCTTTATATCAATTCCTTTGTTCCGCTTTTACCCCATACGGGCGGGACCTTTTGGCCAAATGGCTCACTGGCCCCACGCCAGACAGAGAGGAACTCCTCTCCCGTCAGGAAGCGGTAAAAGAGCTGGGAGAACAGAAAGAATTGGGGTTCCAGCTGCAAACCGCAGGACTGCTTTTCCAGCTGCGCGGAAAAAAGAAATCAAGAGAAGATATGGAAGCTTTTTTACAATACGCGGAAACGGATTCCACCATTGTTTCCCCGTTTTGGCTGGTTGTTGCCTGGGCCTTGCCCATTCTCACCCTTTGCCTGCTGGTTTTGGCATTTTTCGGGCTCTTGCCCTGGGCGGCCGCCTCCGCCGGGGTTCTTTTACAGCTGTTATTAGCCCTCCCGATGCAAAAAAATCTCGGCACGGCTCTGCACCCTCTCTTCGGTTTTCAGGACGCCGTGGACGCTTACGACGATATCTTCGAGGAAGTGGAAAGCTTTTATGTGCAGTCTAAACGCCTGCACGACCTGAGGTATGAAATCTCCTGGTATTCCGGCGCCCATTATGGTATCCGCAGCCTGAACCGGATCTGCGAGATGGCCAAGGTACGCCATAATCCTCTCCTATATATCGTCGGCCTGTGCTTTCTGATGTGGGATTACCATACCGTATACGCGCTGGAGCGCTGGCGCAAAAAGTACGGCAAGCAGATCCGCAAATGGCTGGAAGATGTTGGGGAGCTGGAAGCCCTGGTCAGCCTGGCCGTCCCTTGCGTGGTCCGGGAGAATCACTGTTTTCCCACCTTTGCGGCAGGGGATACCCCCATTGTGCAGGCGGAACACATGACCCATCCCCTGCTCCCCCAGGAGCAGGCTGTGACCAACCCGGTCTCCCTCAACGCCCAGACTTGTATTGTCACCGGTTCCAACATGTCAGGAAAAACCACCTATCTGCGCACCATTGGGGTCAACGCGTTTCTCGCCTTTGCCGGAGGGCCGGTATGCGCCAAAGAGTTCTCAATCTCCCCTATGGCGGTATTTACCTCCATGCGCATTGAGGATGACGTCAGCCACGGGATTTCCACTTTTTATGCGGAAATCCTCCGTATCCGGTCCATGGTGGAGTATTCCAAAAGCAAACGTCCCATGCTGGTCCTGATTGATGAAATCTTTAAAGGCACCAATTCCGCCGACCGGATCATCGGCGCTACCCAGGCGATCCGGAGGTTATCCCTTCCCTGGGCCGTCACGGTGGTTTCCACCCATGATTTCGAGCTGTGCGCCCTTTCCCAGGACAAGGAAATACAAGCCGTCAATTTTCATTTTTCTGAATTTTATACCGGGGATGAGATCCATTTTGACTATATCCTCAAGCCCGGCCAATGCCAAACCACCAATGCCCAGCATCTGTTGCGCATGGCGGGTATCCTGGAGGAAAAATCGCCCTCACAGAAAAATTTTTCTTCCGATCTTGACAAATCCTAACGCGGGCTATATAATACAGACAATTTCATAGAAAAACCGATGAGTAAGAAGAGTAGATAGAGAAATTTCCTTCTCAGAGAGCTGTGGGAGGTGTGATCACAGCAAGGAAACCTCTTTTGAATGGGCTTACGAGGGCGGCACGAACGGGGCATAGGGTCCTCAGTAGTGTCCGACGGAATTCTCTTTCCGTTATCAAAAGAGCGTATATGTTTGTATACGGCTGAGCGGGCGAATATTCGCCAAACCGGGTGGTACCGCAGGAGTGATAGGCTCTTGTCCCAGTGTTTTTCTGGGGCAAGGGCTTTTTTGTTGCCGTTCGCCTGATACACACAAACCGACAGAGAGGAGAATATTTGATGAAAGTACCCCACAGATTATATTTAACCGAGGACCAGATGCCCAAACAATGGTATAATGTGCGTGCTGATATGAAAGAGCAGCATGATCCCATCATCAACCCCGCCACTATGAAACCTGTACAGGAAAGCGATCTATATCCTATTTTTTGTAAAAAGCTGGCCCATCAGGAGCTGGATACCCAAACCCGTTATGTGGATATCCCGGAAGAAGTCCAGGAAATGTACAAAATTTACCGACCCTCCCCTTTGATCCGCGCCTATAACCTGGAAAAGGCCCTGGATACCCCCGCGAGAATCTACTATAAATTTGAGGGCAACAACACTTCCGGCAGCCATAAACTGAATTCCGCCATCGCCCAGGTGTATTACGCCAAAGAACAGGGCCTAAAAGCCCTGACCACCGAGACCGGGGCTGGACAATGGGGAACCGCTATGTCGGAGGCCTGCGCCTACTTCAAAATGCCCCTGACTGTCTTTATGGTAAAAGTTTCCTACCAGCAGAAGCCCTACCGCAAGTCGGTGATGCATACATTCGGCGCTGATGTCATCCCCAGCCCCAGTGACCAAACCCAGATTGGCCGCGCTATCCTGGAAGCCAACCCGGGTACGGGCGGCAGCTTAGGATGCGCCATCAGCGAGGCGGTAGAGCGGGCCGTAACCTCAGAAGGCACGCGCTATGTTCTGGGTTCCGTACTCAACCAGGTACTGCTGCACCAGTCCATCATCGGTCTGGAAAGCAAAACCGCCATGGAAATGCTCGACGAATACCCGGATATTGTCATCGGCTGCGCTGGCGGCGGTTCCAATCTGGGTGGGTTGATCTCCCCCTTTATGCAGGATAAGCTCACCGGGAAAGCCAACCCCTATTTCATCGCGGTGGAACCCGCTTCCTGCCCCAGCCTTACCCGGGGGAAGTATGCCTACGATTACTGCGACACCGGCAAAGTCACCCCCCTGGCGAAAATGTACACCCTGGGGTGCGGGTTCATGCCTTCCGCCAACCACGCCGGCGGCCTGCGTTATCATGGCATGTCCCCCATTCTTTCCAAACTATACCACGACGGCTATATCGACGAGGCCCGCTCCGTCAAGCAAACCGAAGTGTTTGAAGCCGCCACTTTCTTTGCCAAACAGGAAACCATCCTGCCCGCCCCGGAATCCGCCCACGCTATCCGGGCCGCTATCGACGAAGCCATCAAGTGCCGGGAAAACGGAGAGGCCAAGACCATTCTTTTCGGCCTGACCGGAACCGGGTATTTCGATATGACGGCTTATACTTCCTATATGGAAGGCACTATGAGCGATTACGTCCCCACTGATGAGGAGTTGGAACAAGGATTTCAGCAGCTTCCGAAAATCCCCGGGATTCAGGAATAAGGACTGTATCCTTTCTTCCCATCTATAGGAAAAAATGAGATCCCTGGAGGCAAGAAATGGGGAATATGTTTTTTCTATACTCTTAACATTAGGCTACAGTATATCTCTAGTTTAAAGGAAACATTGATTCCAATATTTTTATTCTTGGCCGGATAGGCAAAGGGCGTCTCCTTCATTTTGGGAGACGCCCTTTTTACAATTCAGCCCCTGTCCTCAATTATCTGCCCCCAGGCCTTGCCGCCTTGGCGTTCCTTCTTTCACAGAAAATCCGCCCATGGTCCTAAATAATCGCTGATGTGGCGCTCCCAGAAAAAGAGTTTATCAATATAGGATTGTTTCCTGTACTCGATCTGTTCCAGACAATTTTCTATCCCGAGTTTGTACACAAGTGACGTCAGGTCATATGCCGGATATCCTATCGCATGTCCGGCAGTATGTACCACCGCGCAGGCTTGCCCGACCGCGTGGCATATGGCAATGTCCTCTTTACAGTCAATCCCTTTTGCAAAAGCATGGCAATCTAAAATTTTTCTCTGAGCCAGCCTCATTTTGATATTTCCCGCCGCCCAATCCCGGGCCGCTTCCAGCGCTTCCCTCGGACGCCTCTCGTCCGGATATTTCCTTTCAAGTTCTGCGACCGATTCCGCTGCCAAATCAAACGCCCACAAAATCATAACCCTATGGTCCTGTGACTGGAATAATCCGGTCAAATCCTGCAAGTACTTGGAATCTTTTGTAAATAAAATCTGCCTCTTGTTTTTCAGCCTTTCTTCCACTTCATCAAGCCAGTCCATATTTCCTCCTTGCTGTCAGCATCGCCTATCCATTCTGCCGCCTGTCTGGTTTTACACTATACATGATTCCAGCTTTTGTTTCAAGGCCACTCCCAGCGTCCGCAAATATAGAAAAGGGCTTCGTCCTTAATTGATACTTTTAAGTTTGGACCGCCAGTTCGTAAAGTCGGCGGGGTTCTCATAATCATTTCACTTTACCGGAAACACCGCAGCCATCCTATAGACAAACATTGCTTTTCCAAGTAAAATAATAGGATAAAATAGATCTTTTGGAAGAATAGGAGACTGATCCCTCCTGTCCATTTGCGCGAGGTGAACCCATGTTACTCAAAGACTTGATAAAACAACCCGGCCCATTTGTCGCCGACGGCGCGATGGGTACCTATTATTCCCAGCTGACCGGCATGCCCGCTTCCCGCTGTGAAGCCGCCAACATAGAACATCCGGAATGTATTGCCGGTATCCATCGCAGTTACCTGGACGCGGGCGCGTGCCTGATACGCACCAATACCTTTTCCGCCAACACGCTGGCCCTCGGCCTCCCCTTGCCTGAAGTTTTGGAAATTGTCCGCTCCGGGTATCAGATCGCCCAAAAAGAAGCGGGGGAACAGGCGGTAGTCGCCGCCGACTTAGGGATGATTTACCCAGAGGGGGACGAACAGGCGGACCCTCTCCCGGAATATTTCGCTTTGGCGGACGCTTTCCTTGCGTGCGGCGCCCGGACTTTTCTATTTGAAACATTGGCAGAAATCAAACCTCTGCTCCCTGTTTTCTCTTATTTACGGGAGAAATGTCCGGATGTGGAAATCATGGTTTCTTTTTCTATCACGCCGGACGGACGCACCAGGGCTGGTATTCCCCTTTCTCAATTGCTGTTTGAGCTGGAAAATTTGGAATCGCCGGTGTCAGCGGTGGGGTTAAACTGCGGGTGCGGTCCGATGCATCTTTTTTCCCATGGGGTTTCCCTGCTCCGTTGGTCCCGCAGCCACGGGAATCTGCCCGTGTTTATCCTGCCCAATGCTGGGTACCCTTCCGTGGAACAGCAGCGGACAGTGTTCAACACATCCCCGGAATATTTCGCCGTCAAAACGGCCGAGATCGCGGCCGCCGGCGCTTTCCTGGTAGGCGGATGCTGCGGGACCACACCGGACCATATCCGCCGGCTTGCGCAGATGCTGGGGGAACAGCGCAGCCCCGCTTTGGTCTCTGCCCCCAGCGGCCGTTCTCCCTCCCCTGTCCCGCCGCCCCGGCAGGACGCTTTTTCCCGCAAACTCCAAAAGGGCGAATTCCTTTTGGCTTCAGAATTGGACCCCCCTTATGGGACTGATCTGAGTAAGCTCTTATCCGCGGCCCAGCGGCTAAAAGACGCCCAAGTGGACGCTATTACTATTTCCGATTCCCCCTTGGCCCGGGTCAAACTGGATTCTGTAGTATGCGCCGCTAAGATTCGGCGGGAGGTGGGTATCAGTACTTTGCCCCATCTTTGCTGCCGGGATAAAAATGCCAATGCGCTGCGGGCTTCCCTGCTGGGCGCACACTGCGAAGGCATCCGTGCCGTGTTGGCGGTCACTGGGGACCATGTCCCAGAATGTGACCGGGGTTATGTAAAACCGGTATTCAACGTAACCTCTATCAAACTGATGGAAAATATCCAACAGATGAATTCCGATGTGTTCGCGGACAGCCCCTTTTCTATTGGCGGGGCGCTCAATCCTTTGATCCCACGGGTGGAATCGGAACTCAAACGGGTCAAAAGGAAAATGGATGCCGGGGCCAGTTTCTTCTTGACACAGCCTGTGTTCTGTGATTCTTTTGATTTAATTGACGGCGCACGCGCCATGGGGGCCAAGGTCCTGGTGGGAATTATGCCCCTAGTAAGTTTCCGAAACGCCTGGTATATGAGCAACGAAGTGCCTGGAATCCATATCCCGGAATCTTACCTTTCCCGGTTTTCCCCGGACATGGGCCGGGAGGAGGCTGCCCAGGTTGGCGTGGAAATCGCCGTGGAAATTGCCCGGATGGCCCGCTCCCACGCGGATGGATTTTATTTTATGACCCCGTTTAACCGCGCGGAAATTATATGTGATATTCTTACCCAGCTGAGACAGGAATCCTTTTTATAAAAATCCCCCAGCGATCTTTTTAAATAGGATCGCTGGGGGATTTTTCATTTAGCATTAAATTGCGTAATAAAGGAAAACAGGAAAGTTTTTCTCCGCCTCTTTCAAAAAAAGCGGGGAACCTTCCTTCGCAGAAGGAAAAATCCTAAATATCCCAAGAGTTCAGCAGGGGAGACCAAGCGATCTGGTGGATTGTTTGATCGTGTGGAATCCCAGCCTCTTCCGGCTTGTATCAATGGCTAAATAAAATTTCCCAGCCGTCCCGCTGTAGGGACGATAAAGGAAGCAGCCCACTGATTTTACTGTTTTTGATCTTCTTCCTATTCTGGTTTTCCTGGCTTTTGCGCCGACACGATCAGCATCATAGGCCTGCGCATTTCGTCTTTCATGCCGGGCACAGTTTCCAGCATATGGGCTGGGGACTGAGGTTCCACTACGGCCTGAATGATAAATCCCTGCTGAAGCAGCGTTTGCAGGTAGGTAGTCAGTGTCCTATGGTATTTCACCACATTTTCCCCTAAAAAGCACGCTACCCGTTTTCCCTCTTCATAATAATGGTCAACGGGAAAGTGGAGGATTTCCCCCTTCTCGTTATAATACCAGTCCTGGGGGCCGTTGGCGGTGAAAACCGGATGTTCCACCGAAAAAAGGAATGTCCCGCCCGGCTTGAGGTAAGTATACGCTTTTTCTGCAATGGGTGAAAAAGAACGGATATAATGTATGGCCAGAGAGCTGAATATAATATCAAAGGACTCCGGTTCAAATTCCATATCCTCCATAGCCATGCACCGGTATTCCACTTGGGGAAAGGACGTCTTTTGTCTGGCTACCTGTAACATTTTATGGGAAATATCCAGGCCTATCACAGAAGATGCCCCATGTTCCGCCGCATAAATGCTGTGCCAGCCGTATCCACATCCCAAATCCAGCATCCTTTTCCCTTGAAAATCCGGCAGGAGCTTTTCCATAGCCTCCCATTCTCCGGCCCCTTTCAGTCCCAATCGGGAACGGTCCATCTCACTGTACTTTTCAAAAAATACCGGGTCATCATATTTATTCTCTTTCATAAATATCTTTTTCCTCACAATCAGGGAAGCTTATTTCCAGCGGCACAATATAGTTCATACCACTCTTCCCGGCTTAGCGTTACCTCGTCCGCCCGGCAGATCTCTTTCAACCGGTTGGCATTGGTCGTGCCTACAATCGGCTGCATCCGGGCGGGATGCCGCAAAATCCATGCGGTCGCCAGCGCGGATTTGCTCACCCCTTTTTCTTTCGCCAGCTCCTCCAGCTTGGCATTAACTTCAGGGAATTTTTCGTTGTCGATAAATACCCCTTCAAAAAATCCATACTGGAACGGGGACCAGGGCTGTATGGTGATATCCTTTAGCCTACAGTATTCCAGTACGCCGCCGTCCCGGTCCAGGCCAGCGGTGTTGGTCATATTGGCATTTAGGGAACTGTCGATCATACCGGTATGCATCAGCCCAAATTGTAACTGGTTGATCATAATTTTTTGATGCAGGTATTTGCTCATGAGTTCCATAGTCATGGGATTCTGGTTGCTTACGCCAAAATATTTTACTTTTCCGCTGCGGTAGAGCAGGTCAAAAGCTTCGGCCACTTCCTCTGGTTCCATCAAAGTGTCCGGACGGTGCAGCAATAATACATCCACATAATCAGTCTTAAGCCTTTTTAAACTGCCGTCCACAGCGTTTAAAATATGTTCCTTGCTAAAATCATATCTTCCCGGCCGAATGCCGCACTTGGTTTGCAAAATCATCTTTTCTCTGACACTGGGACTCATTCCTACAGCCTGCGCAAAAATCTCTTCGGAACGTCCTCCCCCGTAAATATCCGCGTGGTCAAAGAAGTTAATCCCACATTCCAGCGCCGTCTGGACCAGGCGCTCGGCTTCCACCGGTGTCAGCCCCTCCATCCTCATACATCCCAATGCGATTCGGGACGCAGAAAAAGAGCCATTTCCAATTTTTATCTGTTTCATAAAATGCCGCCTTTCTTCACAAAGTAATGGAAGAGGGTCTTCCGTTTTTTATTAGGTTCCAGTATAACATGATCCTTTTCTCTTGACAACGGCTCTTGTGGGATATCCTTTCTGTCGGATACAATCCCTTGATGGATTTAGATTATTTGCTTGCATAATACACAAAATAAATATTATAAATCTGGATTATTTGGTGTTTATATGATATAATAAGACCACTTTATTTTGTAATAACTGTTTTGAAATTCATAAAAGGAGAGTTTTCTAGTATGAGCAATTGGATTAATACCGCTGTTTTTTATCACGTCTATCCCTTAGGGTTCTGCGGCGCTCCCCAGTACAATACCGATGGGGAAACCGTCTGCCGCATCAATAAGATACGGGAATGGATTCCCCACTGGAAGGAAATGGGCGTCAACGCCTTATATATAGGGCCTGTATTTGAATCCAGCGAACATGGATATGATACCAAGGATTATTACCAGATTGACAAGCGGCTGGGAGATAACCATTGTTTCCGTACCCTGTGCGAAGAGCTGCATCAAAACGGGATCCGGGTTATTTTAGACGGCGTATTTAACCATGTGGGCCGTCAGTTCTGGGCTTTTACCGATGTCCAGCGCAACGGCCAGAATTCTCATTACTGCGACTGGTTCCATAACCTCAATTTTGGTGGCGGGAGCCCTATGGGGGACCCCTTCTGGTATGAAGGCTGGCAGGGGCATTATAATCTAGTAAAGCTGAATCTCCGCAATCCCGAAGTGGTAGATCATCTGTTGGGGGCCGTTGGGCAGTGGATCAACGATTTTGATATCGACGGGCTGCGCCTGGACGCCGCCGACTGCGTTGATCCGGAATTCTTCAAGCGCCTCCGCCAGTTCTGCAAAAGCAAAAAGCCGGATTTCTGGCTGGTAGGGGAAATTATCCATGGGGACTATAACCGGTGGGCAAATCCGGAAATGCTGGATTCTGTCACCAATTACGAATGTTACAAGGGGTTATATTCCTCCCACAACGATAAAAACTATTTTGAAATCGCCCATTCCCTAAACCGGCAATTTGGTTCCGGCGGGATTTACCGGAATATCGATACCTATAACTTTGTAGACAACCACGACGTCAACCGGCTGGCCAGCACGCTGCGTAATCTGGAGCATATCTATAACGTTTACTCCCTGCTGTTTACTATGCCGGGTGTCCCTTCTGTCTATTATGGAAGTGAGTGGGCCTTGACAGGGATTAAGCAAAATGGCTCCGACGCGCCCTTGCGTCCCTGTCTGGATCTCAATAATTTGCCTAGCTCCAATGAGAAGTTGAGCGCCCATATTGGAAAACTAGCCAGAGTGCGCAAAGAGTTGCCCGCCTTACAGACCGGTGGATATGAACAGGTGATCGTCAAAAATGAACAATTGGTATTTAAGCGTTTCCAAGACGGCCAGACCGTTTATATCGCCCTCAATCTGGCGGACCAAGAGGCCCGTCTGGATTTTGGGATGGATGCAAGCAAGGTCTTAGTGGATTATCTCCATCAAAACGAAGTATTAGCCCCTGTGAACGGCAATATCAGCGTTTTGGTGGCGCCCTATGATACCCGCATTTTAGTACAAACCGCGCCGGATGCCGTCTGTGATTTAGGAAGAGAAGAAGGGGAAAATCCTGCCGCCAAGGAACCCAATCCGCAGGAACCCGCTGTTCCCGAACGTAAAGTTGGCCGTTACCGCCATTTCAAGGGAAACGAATACCGGGTGATCGGGTTTGCCAAACATTCCGAGACGGAAGAAGAAATGGTGGTTTACGAGGAGCTTTATGGGGAACACCGCCTATGGGTTCGCCCCGCGGATCAATTTTTTGAAATCGTGGAGGCCGGCGGTGTCCTGCAGCCACGTTTTGCGTATCTGGGCGATTATCACCAATAAAAAGGGTTGTCTTCCCTTAGCCGCAATACGTTTTTATATTTACGTTTTCCCTTAAGGTAGTATAAAAATGGGAAATATTTTAAAGCTGTCAGATACAAAATTCCTTTGCAAAATGTCGCAATCTGGCAATTGTTTGGCCTCCCCTCCTGAGCTTCGAGGATCCTGGAGGATTTCGCCCTCTGCGGAGGGCGAGGAAGGGGCGGAGCCCCTTCACCCCGCCGCCTTTGAAAAGGCGGGCGAAACTTTTAAGTTTGACGCGGTCAATTTGCTTCTTTTTAGGAAAATCCTAGTAGCTAGTGACTGGGTCCTTTGGGGTTTACCTGTGCGCCTCATCATAGATGGCGGCCAAAAATTTTTCCGTTTCCCTTTCTGCACCTTTTCTTTCATCATAATTTTTAGACAGAAAAAGAGACGTTTTCAAAGATTTTTGAAAACGTCTCTTTTTGTAAATGTAGGCAACAGCCCTCTAATAGGGATATCACCTGTTCATCTTCTGTTATATTTCCGGAAATTCCTTCTCGTTTTCCAATATCCCGCCTGCTGTTTGAGATTGCGTAAAAAGTCCCCTCCAAAGAAAAGCAGGACATTGAGAAATGACATTAGGATAGAAATCCTGGTGTTCCAATTTCCTAAAACCAGCATCACCAGCAGGAACAGGATATCCAAAAGGGCTAAATATTTTACTTTAACCGGCAGGATAAAAAACACCATTACCTGAAAATCTGGATAAATAGCGGCAAAAGCCAGGAACAGGGATAGGTTGAGATAAACATTGGTACCCATACCGCCGGTAAACAAGGCGGCCAAAATAGCCCCCACCGCGCCAAACAGATAGAATACGTTGAACCGGAACGTACCCCATTCATTTTCCAGGGAGTTTCCGATCAGGCAATAAAAATAAAGGCTGAATAAAATCCATAAAACTGACGTGTTAGGCGGAAGGAATAAAAAGGTAAGCAGCCTCCACACCTGTCCCTGAGCTACCAGGTTCAAGTCTAAATATAGAAAGGAGGAAATTCCATATCCCGGCATGATAAAATCCAGCAGATAAACACCCAGCATCACGCTAGACAAAATAATCATGAAATGCGGGATCCCAAAACGTCCTATTTTTCGATTTAATGTATGAAGCCATTTCATAATCTTTCCCTCGTTTCTTTTTTGGCCGCAAAAAACGCCCTCCTCAAATTCCTCAGAAACTTTCTTTGATTATGGAAAATATTGACCATTGTATTCCCTGTTATTCATGAAACAAGGGGGTGCTGAAATACCGTTCCCCTGTATCTGGCAATACGGTAACTACTGTTTTACCTTTTCCCAATTTTTGGGCCAATTTCACGGCCGCCGCAATATTGGAACCGCTGGAAATCCCGCACAGGATCCCCTCTTCACTGGCCATACGCCGTGCTGCTCCCAGCGCCTCGTCATCGGTCACAATACATACATGCTGATAGATCTCTGTGTTGAGGTTATCTGGAATCAATCCATCCCCAATCCCCATTTGCAGGTGTGTGCCAATACTTCCCCCGGAAAGGATTGCCGCGTTTTCCGGCTCTACTGCCCAAATCTCAATATCTGGGAACCGCCCTTTTAACGTTTCCCCTATGCCGGTGATCGTCCCTCCCGTACCTACGCCGGAACAAAATCCATGAATGGGGCCTTCCACCTGTTTGAGGATCTCCTCCGCTGTATGCAGGCGGTGAACTGCCGGATTGTCAGGATTGACAAATTGCTGGGGAATAAATACCCTGGGATCTTCCTTCTCCATCTGGGCTGCGACCTCCATACACTTTGCGATACATGCGCCGATATCCCCTTCGTCATGCACCAGCACCAGCTGCGCGCCATAATGGGAAATCAGTTTCCTCCGCTCTTCACTGACAGAATCCGGCATAATGATGCGCACCTGATACCCTTTTACCGCCCCCACCAGGGCGATCCCAATCCCTTGGTTGCCGCTGGTGGGCTCCACCAGAATAGTATCCGGGCCTATTTTTCCCTGTTTTTCCGCCTGAGAAATCATATGATAAGCGGTGCGGGTTTTAATAGAGCCCCCTATATTCACCGCCTCATATTTTACCAAAATTTCCGCATCTTCCGGCCCTGTCATATGGTGCAGCCGGATCATGGGAGTGTTTCCAATCGCTTCCAATACATTATCGTAAACCAAAACGCAAACCCTCTCTCTTCCCTCTCCATTTTTCAAATGGTTGGGCCGTTCGTTTTTTATTTCTTTCTCTATTTTATGTAAAAGGCTTCCTTTTGGGAAAGGCTTTTTTTATTCTGTTCCATCCACCACATACATGTGGCGATAAATACGCTCTAACCTGGAATCTGGAAACCGTTCATCCAAAAGGCGAGCCACGGCATTATTTGCCGGGATCTGTTCCCGGCGCTGATTTTGTCTTTCTAAAGCCATTAAGGATACCGCCATATTGAATACCATAAAAACTACTAGGATCCAAGTCAGGGGAACCCCCACTTTTACCGGGATTTTCTCTATCCAACGGGACAACAAGGGAAAAAGCATCTTGATCCAGAATACTCCCAACACGCCCCAAAAGAACGCGTACAGCAAACTGGTTCTTCCCTGGATAGAAAACATCTGATCATCATACTTCCAGCATACTGTCCCAAGCACAAGCTCCTGCAAATAGCTGCACAAATACTCAAAGGCCGCTCCGATCACCATACAGCTCAGAAAAATCCAGAGATCCCTTTTTTCACGCAGCTTATAAAGACATACCGTCATGAGCACAGCCCCAAACCCATAAACCGGGTTAAATGGTCCATAGACCAGTCCCGCTCTGCTTTCCAGCTTCTGAGTGGTAATCAGCCCAAATATTGTCTCCACCACAACGCCCAGAAAACAGCCGATAAAAAAGATCCAAAAAAACTTGTAAAAATTCAAGCCACTGGCAAAGGCTTTTTGATATTTCCCCCGATGCACATTTTCTCGTTTCATACCAAGGCTCCTTTTTTCTTTTAAAGATTTTCTCTTACTTTGCCGTAATAAGCATTATACCGTTAATCCCTTGTTGAAGCAACCAAAATTCTTTGATTCCCCCGGTAAGATCTGAAAAAAGGATAAATAAGACTAATACAACCGAAAAAGGCCCCCTTCGCCCAAAGAAGGAGGCCTCTCAAAAAATAGCAATACAAAAATTTTGTTTTTACAGGGAAGCCGCCACTACAGACTGTCCCAAACGGCGGAATTTCTCATCAGGAAGATTGATCTCCAGTTTTCCAGTCAGTTCCGGATATTCCTCATGCAGAACACGGGTAGCTGTCTCTAGGAGGACATCGCCGCCCTTGCCGGACATCACGCGTCCCAACAGGAGAATATGGCGGATATCATAGAATTTGCTGTAATAAGCGATAGCGTGGGCCAGGTAGCAGCCGATGGTTTCATAAACCGGCACAGCACGCTTGTCGCCTTCGTTCATCAGGCCCTGCACAATTTTGAGTTTTTCCGCAGGAGTGGCGTCCTCAGGCAGCTCAATACCGGCACGGGGGGCCAGACGGTTGACAGCATCCTGGGAGAAATATTTGCATCCCACTCCACGGTCCCCGGACCATTCGTCCCAAGCCTTGTCCTCCCCAATGTCCACAGGGGCAAAAGCCAGTTCGTTGAGCCATCCGGTGATATTGCCGTCCTTGTTGACATAACCTACCGCTTCGCTGGTTCCCATGGCGATACCCAATACATTATTGTCGCCCAAAGTGATGGCCCCCGCCAAGGCGGTAACATCGCCGTCATTGACCACGTTGACCGGCACATCGCCGATCTCTTTGGCGGCGTTGATATAGATATTCTTGACCTTGGCGTCAAACTGATCCTTGGGCACCTTGATAAACAGGGAAGCCACCATGGCGCGGTTATCCACATAAACACCGGCGGAACTGATGCCGATGGCGTCCACCCGGGGCATTTTGGAAGCGGCTGTTTTGAAGGCGGTGACAATCTCGTTGTAGTGATAATCGGGGTCTGCTGTCACCTTCGGATGCCATACAACTTCCTCGCTGAACACAGGTTCGCCGTCGATCACCGCGGATACTTTCCGGTCGCTTCCGCCCGCGTCAAAGCCGATGCGGCAACCAGTATTGTTCCCGCCGATCTGTTTGGGGCTCTGTTTCTCCTCAGGCGCCTGATCCAAAGGAAGGACCACCACTTCAAAGGGCTTTTCATAGACGGACTCCATAAAGTCAACGTCAAAATCACGCTCGCCGCCGCGGCGGTAAATCTCTTTCACGGCATTTCCGATCTCTTCATTGCCGCAGACATAAATTTTATAGCCGCCGGCAGCCCATAACATCATTTTAACGGTACGCTCAATGTACAGAATATCGGCTTCCCTCATCTCAGGGGTGCCGTGAATCTTCTTTTCCCACCGGCTGATCTGCCCATTTTCCCTCTCCAGCGCCAAAACGACGGTCTGCCCATTGGCTGCGGACTGCTCGAACGCCGTAGAAAACGCGGACATCGGGATAAATTTCGGATCCAGAACCGGATGATTTTTCATGTTGATTTCGATGCCTTTGACATTCATGTTTTTTGCCTCCTGTATGTTAGCGGAACCACGCGGCAACTTCCGCGTATTGCTCCCAAATCACTTGCATTTATTGTACAAAACTTGAGGGGCAATGTCAATTGTTTTCCCCCCTGTTCCATGAAAACTCCCCTTGGCCGGCTACTCGATTTGGTAAAAAACAATGTCCCAAACAAAAATACAGTAAACTGTTGGGGGAAGGAATTTCTCTTCACAAATTGCGCCAGCAGAAAAAATTGGGGAAATCCTCCCTAAGATTTCCCTCAACCAAACAGTGAATAATTTGGCTTTCTCTCCTTGAAGAGAGCGGCCATCGGCGGAAAAAATTTTTCTTTGATAACTTTTTTGTAATCTAATATAATATTTTAAAGTTTTCCCTGTTTTTGAGGAGTATTTCCTACTATGATGGTAATGATCCTATTTTCCGGCACAGTAAAGTAAAGATGAAAAAATAGGACCCGAAAGCAAAGAAAAGCTCTACGCAACGAGGAGAAGCACCCGTTTACGCTTTTTGGAAAGCTTGAGCCCAGCGCAGTGAGCTGGGGTGAGGTTGTTCAAGGCGGAATGAGGGCGTACGAAGTTGTAGAAAAAGATGAACATGGAAATGAGGTTGTTGGCAGAAGAGAAGGACGAAAAACCCTGTTTAGTCTTGTACCAAGCCTTGAACTGCTTGTTAAAACACTCAATGAGGTTGTTGGTAATGTCATCGTGAAAACTCTGAACACGGATGTGTTGAACCCCATACAGCATTTTAACAGGCATCTTGTAGGCAAAGTATCGGTCACTCACAATGGCTTTAGGCGAACCTAAAGGTTTGACAGCTTCCAGTAAGGTGAAAGCCTGGGGGCTGTCCCTGTGAGGACTAAGATGGAAGCCGAGGACAAAGCGGGTTTCGCTGTCCAGAATGAGCCAGAGGTAGTATTTCTCGCCCTGTATCTTGACCACGGTTTCATCAGCATGCCACTCGTCAGAGTTGAAATTGAGTGCCGGAATGAGCTGTATCGCAATGTTTTGAAACAATGGGGCGAAATGGGTACACCAGTTGCTGATGGTGGTATGGGATACCCGGACATTCATCACGGTACGCAAAATCAAAGCGATATTGCGGAACGAGTTCTTGCCCAGGTAGAACATGGTCAAAGCCATGAGGATCACATGGACAGGATAGCGCATCCGCTTGAAATCCGTCTTTCCAAAAAGCTTGGACATGGAGGGTGCTGAAATAGCAGTAGGCTTTGGAGCAAAAACGGAATGCCGGCATTTCTTGTCTGTGCAGGTATAGTGGATGTAGTGCTCTCTATCGTGATGCACATACATTGCTTTCCCACAAACAGGGCAGCTTGGATATTCCTTTATCCGTCCAGAACCAACAGGTCTGCCAATCTGATGACTGTTGGCATCTGGCGCCCACTGATGCCAACACTTCTTACACTGGTACTTCTGATGACCATGTGCATCTTTTCCGTAGCGATAAAAGTCCGTTTTGTTGTTGCATTTCGGGCAGCATACTTGGTATAATTTTGCCATGAGGACTCGTCTCCTTTCTGGGAGTACTTTGTGTTTGTGGTAAAACCATTGTACCAGAAGGGCTGACGGGTCCTCAACTTTCATTTAACTTTACAGTACGGATTTTCCGGGATTGTTCCGGTATGGAAGGCTGCCAAACTCTTTTTCTGGACTTTACTCAGGAAGATTTCTTTCGGGAAGAAAAAGAATACATTGTTCAACAAGTGGAAAGCGTAACCGGATATCCATCTGTAGAAAAAAGTATTGAGGATTTCCATAGTGCGGGCTATGCTGAAAGCCTCTATATCGATATTCATGTACATAAAATCGGGCTGGATTATATCCGGCTGAATATCATGTCTTTTGGCTGTGATATCGGAGGCCGCGGTTTTGAGGGATTTTATCAGTACGATTCTCTTTCCCAGTCCTGGCAGCTAAAAAAGACAACGTACCACTGGGTCTCCTGACAGCAACGGAAAAATGAACTGGGACAAAACAGTCTTTTGAAACAATAGTACAACAAAACCAGCGTCTTTTGAAGCTTTAAACATTCTCAAAAGACGCCGGTTTTGTTTTTTGATAAGAAGTGTTATTATCGCGCTTTATTTTTTCAACAGCCTTTTAGATGACTGAAAAAGGAAATCTAATTGCGTAAATTTTAATTTTCTCTAATAAAACGCCTCCTGCGGGGCCGCAAACCCACAGGAGGCATCAAGCTAATCAAATATTTTATTGGAATACCTGAATGATATACCGCGCCAGGAACAGGATAGAAATGACGTACATGACGGGATGTACTTTCTTAGGCTGACCCTTCACCAGCTTGATCACGGTATAGGAGATGCAGCCAAAGGCGATGCCGTCCGCGATGCTGGAGGCCAGAGGCATCATAATCAACGTAAAGAAAGCGGGGATCGCAACTTCGATATCGCCCCATTCAATCTCTTTTAAAGAGCTTGCCATCATGACACCCACAATAATCAGGATCGGGGCGGTAGCCGCGTTGGGAACAAAGCCCAGCACAGGCATAAGGAATATCGCCAGGACAAAGCATGCCGCTGTGGTCAGGCCGGTTAAACCGGTTCTGCCGCCCGCAGAAACGCCGGAACTGGATTCCACATAAGTGGTAACCGTGGAAGTCCCCAGCACAGCGCCTGCGGAAGTGGCGATGGCGTCCGCCAAAAGTGCACGGTTCGCATTGGGCAGATTGCCGTCCTTGTCCAGGAAGCCGCCCTTGCTGGCCGCGCCAACCAGAGTGCCGATGGTATCAAACATATCCACCATGGTCAGGGACAACAGTACGGAAATAATGGAGAAGATCAGTACGCCTATACCCTGGCCCGCGCTGAACAATTCTCCAAATCCATTAAAGAACTGTCCAAATGTAGGAGCCAGATTCAAATTGAAATTAAAAGTAAAGGTCTCCGGCAGACCAATGGGAAGTCCAAAGGCATACTGCATCACGGCACCGATGACAGAAGTGCCAATAATACCGATAAGCAAACCGCCCTTGACATTCCACACCACCATCGCGATGGTGATGACCAAGCCGATCACTGCCAGGATCACCTGGGGTTCGTTGAATTTGCCCAAAGCAACAAAGGTGCTTTCACTGTCAACAATAATACCCGCGTTCTTCAGGCCCAAAAAGGCAATGAAAATACCAATACCGCCGCCGATAGCCTTCTTGAGCGGCAATGGGATAGCGTTGACAATCGCTGTACGCACACCGGTAACCGTAATAATGATAAAGATGATACCGGAGATAAAGACCGCCGCCAAGGCCGCCTGCCAGGAATATCCCATCTGTCCGCAGATGGTGTAAGCAAAAAACGCATTGAGGCCCATACCGGAAGCCAATGCAAAGGGATAGTTGGACAACAGCGCCATGAGTACTGTACCGATCGCCGCAGAAAGGCAGGTGGCGATCAATACCGCATTTTGATCCATTCCTGTCTCCGCCAACATCGGGGGATTGACAAAAATGATGTACGCCATGGTAAAGAAAGTGGTCAGACCCGCAATCACTTCTGTGCGGGGGTTAGAGCCGGTTCCTTTGAAGTTAAAGAAATCGCCCTTAGGGTGAATCGCATTGCTTGGAGCTTTGGTACTACTCGCCATGAAGCAGTCCTCCTTAGAAAAAATATAACCCGACAACTAAAATCAGTGCCGGGCAAACAAGCTAATGTAATAAGTATAAACAGGTCTGAAGAAAAAAGCAAGACCTAAATGAACAAATAATGAACAAATTCGTAATTTTTTTCTATTTTTCAAGGAAAACACTCATCGTTCTTCATTTTTTCCGCTTTTTCCATTCCTCTCCCTTCAAAATCGATCTTTTTTCTCTTATTCGTTGGCAGGTCGTCTTAGATTTTTGATGATGATTTCTACAAGCGGCACAATCTCCATGTCGGGGGCATGATATCCGTTTACAAGGACAATCTTTCTTTTCTTTCATCATTTTTCCTTTCGCATTGTGGATTATTTTCTTTTTGCATGTATCCACCTATTCTTTATTGTCTGTGGAAAACCTTTCTCTATTCTCACAAAAAGAGAAATATCGCGGTTATAATTCCTTCTTTTCCCCCTATTTATCATTTTTCCAAACAAAAAAGAACAAAGAGAAAGCCGCTGTAACTTTTATTACAGCGGCTTTCGCAATCTTTTAATTTTTTATTTCGCCAGTCTGTCTTTCAGAGCGTTGAGCTGATCTCTCAGTTCCTGAGGCAGCTTGTCACCAAACTTGCCATAGAACTCTTCGATGCCCTTGGCTTCTTCCGCCCAGACGTCATTATCAACTTCCAGAATGCTTTCCAGAGTTGCTTTATCCAGATCCAGGCCTTCCAGATTGATATCATCAGCGTTGGGAACATAACCGATAGCGGTTTCTTTCGCGCCTACTTCGCCTTCGCATCTCTTCAGGATCCATTCCAGCACACGCAGGTTGTCGCCGAATCCAGGCCAAATGAAATGACCTTCGTCATCCAGACGGAACCAGTTGGTGTTGAAGATCTTAGGAGCCTTGTCGCCCAGCACTTTGCCCATCTCAATCCAGTGAGCAAAGTAATCGCCCATGTGGTAGCCGCAGAAGGGCAGCATGGCCATGGGGTCACGGCGTACAACGCCTACAGCGCCAGCGGCAGCGGCGGTGGTCTCAGAAGCCATAATGGAACCTACGAACACACCGTTATCCCAGTCGCGGGACTGGTATACCAACGGGGCGGTCTTAGCGCGGCGTCCGCCGAAGATAATCGCAGAAATCGGCACGCCGGACACGCTCTCAAACTCGGAGCTGATGCAGGGGCAGTTCTTCGCGGGAGCGGTGAAACGGCTGTTGGGATGAGCGCCCTTCTCGGCGGAAGTAGTACCATCCCAAGGATTGCCCTTCCAATCCACTGCGTTCTTCGGAGGATTCTTATCCAAGCCTTCCCACCACACGGTGTTGTCATCCAGGTTGTGAGCTACGTTGGTGAAAATAGTGCCCTTGCGGGTAGAAGCCAGAGCGTTGGGATTGGACTTCTCATTGGTGCCGGGAGCCACGCCGAAGAAGCCATTTTCAGGGTTAATGGCCCACAATCTTCCATCCGGACCCTTGCGCATCCAGGCGATATCGTCACCCACGCACCATACCTTGTAACCCTTGGCCTTGTAGCCGGCCGGAGGAATCAGCATGGCCAGGTTGGTCTTACCGCAGGCGGACGGGAAAGCAGCAGCGATGTATTTGATCTCGCCCTTGGGGTTCTCAATACCCAGGATGAGCATATGCTCGGCCATCCAGCCTTCGTTCTTGCCCAGATAGGAAGCGATACGCAGAGCAAAGCACTTCTTACCCAGCAGAACATTTCCGCCGTAACCGGAGTTTACGGAAATGATGGTGTTGTCTTCCGGGAAGTGGCAGATATATCTCTTCTCCGCATCAATGTCACATTTGCAGTGCAGACCCTTTACCCAGTCCTCACTGTCTCCCAGAGTATCCAGGACCTTCTGACCTACGCGGGTCATGATGGCCATATTCAGTACAACATAAATAGAATCGGTGAGCTCGATGCCAATCTTGGCCAGAGGAGAACCGATGGGACCCATGGAATAGGGGATCACATACATAGTACGACCCTGATAGCTGCCACGAGCGATATCATACAGCATCTTATAAGCTTCCTGAGGTTCCTTCCAGTGGTTGGTAGGACCTGCGTCCTCTTCCTTTCTGGAACAGATAAAGGTACGATCCTCTACACGGGCTACATCGTTGACAGCAGTGCGGTGCAGATAACAGCCCGGCAGCTTGTCCTGATTCAGTTTGATCATTTCGCCGGTGGAACATGCCTCGGCGCGCAGCGCTTCCAGTTGCTCTTCAGAGCCGTCGATCCAGACTACCTGATCCGGATTGACGAGCGCTTTCATTTCCTCAATCCAATTGAGAACAGACTTATTGTTCGTCATTCGATAATTCCCCTTTCTGCCCCGCAGGGCAAACAAGCATACTTTATTGTTGCACACTCTTGTGGTTTACATTCATTATAATATAATTGCCAGTTTTTATCAATGACTAAATTGTTAATTAAATCACAGAAAAAACAAAAAACGCTATTCATTTTGCATGAACAATGTTTTTATCCTGCAAAAAATACATTTATTAACAATCATTTACTCTTCTATGGACATTGCCGCGCAGGCATTCAAATCCAATCCTGCTCTCTTTCCAACACAGTACTCATAATATGCCTGGGCTCCCACCATGGCGGCGTTATCCCCGCACAAGGACAGAGGCGGCATAAAAAGACGCCATCCGTTCTCCCGGCAGATCTCTTCCAACCGGGAACGGAGCAAACGGTTGGCGGACACCCCCCCTGCTATCACCAGCTTCTGAGCTCCTGTATCCCGTGCCGCTTTTACAAACCGGTCAGTCAGGCAATCTACCACCGCTTTCCGGAAGGAAGCCGCCAAATCCTCCACCGGCAATTCTACGCCTTTTTGGGAAGCGTTGTGTATCTGGTTAATCACGGCTGTTTTCAATCCGGAAAAACTGAAGTCATAGGGGGCCCCATCCACCCGTGGGTGGGGGAAACGGAAAGCGCTATCATCTCCCCGCTGGGCAATCTCATCCATATGGATCCCACCTGGATAGGGCATCCCCATGGCCCGCGCCGCTTTGTCAAAGGCTTCCCCGGCGGCGTCGTCCCGGGTACGCCCGATTACCTTTAGTTTGGTATAGTCCTCTACCTGGATGATATGGCTGTGCCCGCCGGATACCACCAGGCATAAAAAGGGCGGTTTTAAATCCGGATGGGCGATGTAATTCGCAGCAATATGGGACCGTAGATGATGTACCGGGATCAGCGGCTTACCTGTGGACAGCTTCAGCCCCTTTACAAAATTGACCCCTACCAAAAGGGCCCCGATCAGCCCCGGCGCATAGGTAACCGCCAAAGCGTCGACCTCTTTTAGATCCATCCGGGCCTGCTCCAGGGCCTGCTTTGTTACCCCTACAACCGCCTCCGCATGGCGGCGGGAAGCAATTTCCGGAACCACGCCCCCATAAAGCTTGTGTTCCTCTACCTGAGAGGCCACCACAGAGGAAATCACTTTCCTTCCATCCTCCACCACAGCCGCCGCTGTCTCATCACAGGAACTTTCTATCGCCAAAATACGCATCCGTTGTTTCCTCCATATTTGAAATCTTAAGCCCTTGCCCTCGGAATCTTCCCGTTTTTTTCACCGTTTGTTTTCCCCTTCATCTTTGAAAAAATAAGTCATGATGCATCCATCCTCTTTGGGGTGGTCATAAAATCCCCTGCGCATCCCAACCGTCTGGAACCCTTCGCTGCGGTATAATTCCACGGCGGGAAGGTTGGAAGGGCGCACCTCCAAAGATAGGAAGTCATACGCTTCCCTTCGTGCTGTCTCCAGCAGGGCGCGCACCAGCGTCCTGCCTATCCCTTTTTTCCGGTATTCCGGGAACACCGCAATGTTTGCGATGTACCCTTCCCCACAGATCCCGTGCATACCGGCGTATCCCGCTATTTTCCCTTCCCATAAGGCCACCAGGAAACGCGCGGTGGAATTGGTAAGCTCCGCGGCCAACCCCTGCTGGCTCCATGGCTGAGAAAAACACAGGCCTTCCAAACGGGCTATTTCTGAAATGTGTTCCCGGGCCATAGGTACTACAGCCGCCTGTACGGCGTTCCCGTTACTCACCGGTTTTCCTCCGGATGAGGCTATACAACTTTTCCAGCGCGGCACAGATCCTGTCCCGGCAAATTCGGTAGGTCTGCTCGTCCCCGCCAAAGGGATCGGGGATCTCCTCCCCCAATACATACAGGCGGTTCTCCGGTACCCCCGCCTGGCGCAGCACATAGGCATGGGTGGAGGTCATCACGGCGAACACATCAAAGGCCGCCAGGTTTCCCAGATCCGACATTTTACGCGCTCGGTGCCGGCTGATATCCACACCTATCTCCTTGCACACCTTCACGGCGTTTTCTGTGGGAGGGGCGTCTTCCGCCGCGGCCAACCCCGCGCTCATACAATAGATCTTTTCTTCGTCCCCATGTTCCTCAATCATTTTCCGGAAAATTCCTTCCGCCATGGGGCTCCGGCAGGTATTTCCTGTACATACAAACAGTACTTTCAAAGTGCCAGCATCCTTTCTTTTTGATGTCCGCTGACGGCGGCCATGGAGCACCGCCGCCCATTACAAAATTTCAAATCCATCCCAGTTTCCCTTCTGACAGCGGCGGGCGAACGCTTCGCTGTTGTCTTCCTGTAAAAACACTTTGAGATAGTCCAAAATGCCATCGGACAAACGCGGGCTTTTTACCATTTCCGAAAGGTCCATCCAAAAAACCGGGCCTTCCCGGGTCTCTCCTATTAAGCTGCCGGTAAACTGACAAGCGCGGTACAGAAAGATGATCCGGCGTTCCCCTGTCTCCTGGTCGCACCAATGGACTACGCCGCACAATCTGGGGTCTTTGATATGCAGCCCCGTCTCTTCCCATACCTCCCGGCATACAGAAGCCGCCAGGCTTTCCCCCGGTTCCACATGTCCCCCTGGAAATGTCAGCCCGTCCCATCGGCTGCCCTGTTTATCCTGTACCAGCACCCTGCCTGTATTCGGGTCTGTCACCATACACATATTGAGCAATGTCACCTTTGTCATGAGTGATACTCCTTTTATGTATCAGCCCTCACTGGGCAGTTCCTTGGGTTCCGTGCCTTCCTCTGCAACATTTTCTAATTCCCTTAATTGCTCCCGGGCCATTTGGGCTTCAATCATAGTATTGCCATTTTGGGCTACAAACTCTAAGCGCTCCTTAGCCTGGGTCCTGTCCCCTTCCATCAGGTCAATACAGGCCAACTGATAAATAATGGATACTTTCTGATACAAAACCTTGACCCGGCTGAGACGCTCCTCATGGTACTCCCGGGCCTTTATCAGCTGACGCTGATGGAGGGATAAGTCCGCTTCCACCGAAGCTAAAGCCGTACGGGCGGCCCGTTCCGCTGTGGAGCGCAGTTTGCCGCTTTTCATTAGGATTTCAATATCTTCCCGGGTACGCTCCACCATATCCCATTGATCCAGCCTGGCGTAACATTTGCTCATCAGGTTATAAACCCGCAGCACCGCGTTTTTGCCGATCCCCTTGGAGCGGATATTGATGGTTTGCAATACATCCAGCGCCTGCTGGTAATCCCCTTGGAAAATCATGCCGAACGCCAATTCAATTTTATCGTCCGCCAGTCCAAACTTCAATTTACGGTTGTGTACAATCTGTTCATATACTTCCCGGTAGGTTTTCGCGTCGCACGCCCTATATAAGATGGGAATCAGGCTATTGCGGTTTTTCCCTTTCAGGAACCGCCACACCAAATAAACCACACACCATCCCAAAAACGCCCACATGAAAAGGATCCAGTTCCACTGCCAGATGGAAAACGCGATCAGCGCTAACGTAATCAAGGCAAAAATTCCATCCAGGGATAAACTCTTGATCCGATACTTCCGATAAATTTGCTGTGCTGTTTTCATAACTTCCCTACTCCCTATCCTTCATTTTGGCCTTTCTCAGCCTTTCGCGTCATACCAGGTCTTCCCAATAGAAGCTTCCGCCACCAGCGGCACCGAAAGGGAAACCGCATGCTCCATTTCCTCCCGCAGGAGTTTTGCCACCTGTTCGGCCTCTTCCTCCGGCGCCTCTACAATCAATTCGTCGTGCACCTGCAAAATCAGGCGAGCCCGCATCCCTTCCTGCTGGAGGCGGCGTTCCACCCGGATCATGGCGATTTTTATGATGTCCGCGGCGGTGCCCTGAATAGGCATATTCCGGGCCACCCGCTCGCCAAAAGCCCGCAGGTTGAAATTGGAGGAAGTGAGTTCCGGCAGATAGCGCCGGCGTCCAAACATGGTTTCCACATATCCCTGTTCTTTGGCCTGTTCCGTCACCTGCTTCATATAATGGTCTACGCCGGCATAATGCGTCAGATAATCCTTGATATACTGGTCGGCCTCTTTCCGGGTGACATGGATGTCCTTGGAGAGGGAAAAGGCGCCAATCCCATACACGATGCCGAAATTTACCGCCTTGGCGTGGCTGCGCATCAACGGTGTCACCATATCCAGCGGCATATGGAATACCTGGGACGCTGTAATCGCATGGATATCCTCTTTTTTTTGAAACGCCCCGATCATATTGGCGTCCCCGGAAACATGGGCCAGCACCCGCAGTTCAATCTGGGAATAATCCGCATCCACCAGCACACATCCGTCTTTCGCGCAGAAAAACCGGCGCAGTTCCCGTCCTAGTTCGGTCTTGACCGGTATATTCTGCAAATTGGGGTCCGTAGAGCTGATGCGCCCCGTCCTGGTTTCCGTCTGGTTAAACCGGGAATGGATCCGCCTATCCTCCCCGATCACTTTGAGCAGGCCGTCGCAATAGGTCGATTTTAATTTGCTGAGCATACGGAACTGCAAAACCAGCTCTACCGCCGGATGGGCGTACCGCAGCCCTTCCAATACTTCCGCGCTGGTGGAATAACCGCTTTTATTTTTCTTTCCGTGAGGCAATCCCAGTTTATCAAACAGGGCTTCCCCCAGCTGTTTGGGGGAATTGATATTGAATTCATATCCCACCGCATCATATACCTGGCGCTGCATTTCCATGAGCTGTACCTCTATGGCCGCCCCATATTCCCGGATTCCCCGCTCGTCTACGGCAAACCCGATGCTTTCCATGTGAGCCAGTACTTTGGCCAGGGGCAGCTCAATATCCCGTAACAATGCGGCCTGTCCGTTTTGTTCAATCTGTTCCTGGAGCTTTTTCTCCAGATCAGGCAATGCCGCCGCCTGGTTTGCCAGTTCTTCCCACTCCTCCGGGATGCCCTGGAGTTCGGGAACCTCTACCTGATATTCCTCTAACAGCCGCTTCCATTCGTAACTGGAGGAAGAAGGGTTGAGCAAATAGGCGGCCAACATAGCGTCAAAAGCAATCGCGTTCCCAATATCGCCGGCCTTGTCCTGCAAACGGTCCAAAGCGGCGTATACCGGTTTGCTGTCATGCGTGGACAGGGAAAGCCCCGGAAGGGAAAACAGCCGCGCCAGCAGCTGCGGCGTACATTCCTCCTTCTCTAACAGCGCTACTTTCCCGTCATAGCAAAAAGCAAGCCCTCGTATACTTCCCTTTTTGATGTTCGCGCAAAAGCCCGCTTTCCCAATTTGTTCCAACTGCGGCAAAAGGGCTTCTCCTGTTAAGGCTTCCACCTTCATACCGGGTTTGTCTTTTTCTTTTTCCTGATCTTGCGGGACAGGCTCCGCGCGCAGCCCCATCTTTTCCATAAGGGAGAAAAACTCCAGGCGCACCATCAGCTTTGCCGCCGCCTGCGGGTCCCCCTGGCCAGGGATATAGTGGGACAGTTCCTCGTCCACTGGGGCGTCTGTAACAATGGTCCCCAACATCCGGCTCATATACGCACTGTTTTTCCCCGCAATCAGTTTTTTGCGCATCCCTTCTTTGATCTCCAGCGTTTCCAGATGGTCGTAAATAGTGTCCAGATCGTGGAATTTTTGAATCAGGTCTGTCGCCCCTTTCTGTCCGATTCCCGCCACGCCGGGGATATTGTCGGAACTGTCCCCTTGGATGGCTTTGATATCGATCAGCTGCTTGGGCGTTACGCCGTAGGTCTCCTGTATTTTCTGTTCGTCGTAAAGCGTCACTTCTGGACGGCCAAATTTGGTGGCGGCAATCCGTACGGTGACGTTGGGGGAAACCAGCTGCAGGCTGTCCCGGTCCCCTGTGGCGATGATACACTGGTCCCCGGTCTCTTCACACCGGCGCGCCAGGGTTCCCAGGATATCGTCCGCCTCAAAACCCGCACATTCCACAATTCGATATCCCAAATCCGTCAGCAGTTCTTTCAGCACCGGAAGCTGCTGGGCCAGTTCTTCCGGCATTCCCTTACGCTGCGCTTTATATCCATCATAGGCTTTATGGCGAAAAGTAGGTTCCCGCCGGTCAAAAGCAATGGCCACCGCATCCGGCTGTGCCTCTTCTTTCAGCTTTTGCAGCATGGTCAGAAAACCGTAGATTCCGTTGGTATAAGAACCGTCCTTTGTGGTCAACAGTTTGATTCCATAAAAGGCGCGGTTTAGGATACTGTTGCCGTCAAGCACCAATACTTTCATAGATACGCTCCCATCATTCATTTGAGGTTGGTATTATTATAACATCTTTTATCCTGGAACATAAGGTGGTTTTTCCTTTTTCCAGAAACGGGCTTTTCCTCTCATTATTTAAACCATACGGCATAGGGGTCCCTTGCCTGTAAAACTGTTTGATTCTCCCTTTCAAATCCGTAGTTTTGTTTTTCTGCTTTTTATTGGCTATTTCATGTTCGGTCTATCAGCCGCTTAAGTGGCCGATAGACCGCTAGGTTTCTGTTTCTTTGGTTTGTTCCTGTCTGGAACAAACTAACAACCAATAATTTTCACAAAATAAATAGGGATTTACTTACTGCCGCTCTCCTGCTAAAACACCATTTTTCCCTCACCGCATAGGAATTCTTTCCATTCTATGATATAATAACGCACAGCTTAGGAGGTTTCAACATGAAAATTGGAAATCAAATCATCAAAGGCCGCGCGGTACTGGCTCCCATGGCCGGGGTGACCGACCTGCCGTTTCGGCAGTTGTGCGCTTCTTTTGGCGCGGCTTATGTGGTGACGGAAATGGTGAGCGCAAAGGCCCTTTCTTTTTCCGACCGAAAATCCGACGCCCTGATGGAGCTGGCGGAGCAAGAGCATCCCGCCGCCATCCAGATTTTTGGAGATGACCCGGAAATCATGGCCCAGGCGGCCCGTCTGGCCTGTGCCCATCGTCCGGATATGATCGATATCAACATGGGATGTCCCGCCCCCAAGATCGCCAACAATGGGAGCGGAAGCGCCCTGATGAAAAATCCTGACCTGTGCGGCCGCATCGTGGAGGCGGTGAAAAAAGCGGTAGAGATACCGGTTACCGTCAAAATCCGCAAGGGATGGGATCAGAATTCCATCAACGCCGTGGAGGTGGCCACTGTCTGCGCCCAGGCGGGAGCGGACGCCATCGCGGTCCATGGGCGTACCCGGGAACAAATGTATACGCCTCCCGCCGACTGGGAAATTATCCGGCAGGTAAAAAATGCCGTCCCCATCCCTGTGATTGGGAACGGGGATATCGTCGACGCCCGTTGTGCCGCCGCCATGTTGGAACAGACCGGATGCGACGCCGTGATGGTGGGCCGGGGCGCGCTGGGAAATCCATGGATTTTTTCCCAAATCAATGCCTACCTCGATCATGATACCCTGATTTCCGAACCAGGTATTTATGAAAAGGTACGGGTCATGCTCCAGCATATCCGGGCCCTGTGCGACTATAAGGGGGAACCCCATGGGATGCGGGAAGCCAGAAAACATGTGGGCTGGTATCTCAAGGGAATGCGGGGGGCCGCCGGGTTCCGCCGGGAAGCCGGTATGCTGGAAACTTTTTCCCAGCTGGTTGACCTTACGCAACGGATGATTACGGAAAATCAGAATCCATGATCTTGAACAAAATGACATTTTTTAAGGTTTTCTATCAGGCCTTTGGAAAATGTCATTTTTCTATTTTTTGGCCCCAAGGACTGAGTATCCATGGGAAAACGGGGAATTCTATCCAGATAGGGGGTGTAACTGTTTGCAACCATTGTTTCCAAAAACCATCCTGGTCTGGCGCATCCGCCTGGTATGCGTCACCGCCGTGGGCCTTTTTCTTTGCGGCGCCCTAGGGGTGTTCAGTTTTGTACTTAGCGTTGTGGCAGGCGTCGTTCTGCTATGCGTGTTCCTGGTTTCCTGCCTGTGGTATTGTCCCCGGCGTTACACCTCCTATCGATGGTATCTTGATGAAGGCACCGCCCAAATATACAAAGGCGTTTTTTTCCAAGTGCAGCGTATCCTTCCCCTTTCTCAGGTTCAGTACGCGGAACTGCTGCGCACCCCCGCGCAGCGCCTTTGCGGGGTAAGCACCCTAATCCTTCACGCCGCGGGGGCAAGGCTTTCTATCGACGGCCTATCCCTGGAGGAAGGGAGAAAACTCTGGAACCGCATTAACCAGGGGAGGGAGCTATCATGAAAAACCTGCGTCCTGTCCACCCCTATACCATATGGGAATATATATCCCGATGGGCCCTTTTTCTGCTGATCCCCCTCACACAACAGCTTTTGCTGCAACCCGGACAGTTTTATCAGCAAATACGCCTGGCAGGGATGCAGGTTATCATGCTTTCCTGTTTTATTTTTCTTTCCGCCGCCCAGCGTAACGCCACTGGATACCGGGCTGGGGAACATTCCTTTTTTTATCAAAGGGGCCTTTTTTTCCGCCGCATGTTTCGGATTCCCTTCCGTTATTTTGATTCCGTTACCATCAGGCAAACCCTGTTTCCGGCCTTATTCGGGGCGGCTCATTTGACCATGGATACCCCTGCGGGAAACCGCAAACACGCCGATGTGGGATTGACCCTCTCCCGCAAGGCGCTGTGGCGTACTGTCAGCACGGTATATTCTTTCTCTAAGGCAAAACCTCTTTACCATGCGGGAAACGGACGTATCCTTTTAATGTCGGCCTTTTGGTCCAACCCGGGAACCGGCCTTCTCCTTCTCGCCCCCTTTGTCCAGCGGGTGGGCAGCATATTAGGAAAAGAAATCCAGGAAAAGCTTTACGCTACCGTGGATATCTCCCTTCAATTGGCCGCCTGGGGAATCCCTCCCGCTTCCGCCGCCATCGCCTATCTCCTCTTTGCCGGATGGGTGATTGCGCTGATTGTCCAATTATTCCGTTACGCCCATTTTCGCCTGGACCGGGAAAAAGATCTTCTGATCATCCGCCGCGGGCTGGTTCAGTCCCACCTTCGGATTTTCCGGTCTTCCCGCATCTGCGCCCTCTCCATCCGCCAAACCCTGCTGATGCGCCTGCTCAGGCTCTCCAGCGGTTATGTGCACAATATCGGTTCTGGAAAGGACAAAGGGGACCGAAGTATGCTGATAGCGGCCTGCTCCCGGGATAAGCTGTTGCCTTTGCTGGGTGCTGTGGTTCCCTGGTTCCCTTCTTCCTTCTCCGTATCCATCCGGCCGGGCCGGGCTGCCCTGAAAAGTTATCTGCTGGTTCCCTTCTATTGCGCGGCGGGGTTCTTTCTGATTTTGTTATTCCCTTATCTTTTGGGCGCGTATAGCCAGCTGTTTTCCCTTTCCGCTGTATTCGCCGCCCCCTTTTTCCTATGGTGGGGCGCTTTCCGCTGGACGGCTTGGAAAAACGCTGGAATTTCCTTACAGGAACAGGTTTGGGTCATACAGGGCTACCGCCGTCTGACCTTATATACCACAGTTATCCCAAGGGATCGCGTTCAGATGATTTCCATGACACAGAACCCTTTTCAAAAACATTCCCGGCGGTGTAACCTCCGTTTTTTTCTGTACGGGGAAACCCGGGAAAGCTTTGTGGTCAAGCACCTGGACCATCAGCAGGCCCTTGACCTATTGAAAAAATATTCCTCCTGATATCTTTTATAGAAAACGATCCCACGGCAGCCTCTTTTCGGGCTGCCGTGGGACCGTTTTTGTATGAGTATTTGCGTCTATTTTCTTTTACAGGCTTAATTGTGCACACTGCCCTCGTTTGGACAATTCTATGATCCGGGCACGGTACTCCTTTGTTCTGGGATCTTGGCGCAGCCATTGGAACACTTCCGTCCTGGGCCCAAAGTGCATTGGCACAATATAGCGGGCGGAAACCCTTTCCATAAATGCCTGTAGCCCCAAGAGATAATTTTGTTCCTGGCGTGGATCAGTGGGAATAAAAGCTAGGTCAATCTCTTTTTGGGGAAGGCTGCCGATTTCCTGGAGAAAGTTTTTTTCCATCCTGCGGTTGTCCTCGTCTGGCTCCCCGATCCAGTGCCACCAGTTGAGGTCCCCCGCGTGGTAAATGGTCATGCCATCAACGTTAATCAGGAATGCCACTCCCAAGTCGGTAGAACGCAAAGTATGGATCGTCATACCGCGCCATTGGTAATCCTGCCCTGGGGCCACCAGCAATCTGTTTCCCGATGGCTGTTTATGAATATCATCGGACAGGACATAGCCGATATCCGGAATCTCTTTTTCCAAATCAAAAATTCCGGGATGATAATGGTCATAGTGGCTATGAGAGACAAAAACTGTGGTATGTTTCTTTTTGATATCCTCCGGCCTCACCACTCCATCCGAGAGGGTCCCTTCCCGGGGCGTGAGGTTATAATAATCGAATATGAGGCACCGGTTTCCCCATTCTACGGTAAAACCGCTGTTGTCTAAATAAGTAATGGTAACATGCAATGGATATCACCCCTTTTTATTTTCTAATGTCAAGAACTGCCTATTTATTCCCTTTGTTTTCTACCTGTTATTGTTTTAAAGCTTATTTACAAGAAAATATACCAGGGAGGACATTTTTCTTCTCCCTGGTATCCATTCGCCTTAAATAAAATTCCCAAAATCCGCTTCTATCTGTTCCTGGTTCTCATCCACTAAATCCTGAATAGAGATGCTGTCCACCACCCCATTGATGGCATCCCTCAGCCGTATCCATAGGGAAAGGGTCGGGCAACTTTTAGCGCGGCCACAATGTACATCCGCCCCATTGGCCAAACATTCTACCGGGGCCAAATCCCCCTCCAGTACCCGCAGCACCTCTCCAGCAGTAATTTCCTTGGCGGGACGGGCCAAAAAATATCCGCCCTGAGAACCGCGCACGCTCTGTACGATCCCCGCTTTCTTTAAAGGAAAAATAATCTGTTCCAAATAATTGTCCGAGATCCCCTGCCGTTTAGAAACCTCTTTGATGGGAATTTGTCCTTTGTCACTGTGGGCCGCGATATCAATAATCGCCCGCAGCCCATATCTGCCTTTTGTTGAAATTCTCATGAGAAACCTCCGTTACGCTTTCGATCCGGGCTATCCGTTTACATATATTTATTCTTTATTATCATACCATTTCGATAACAATTGTCAAGTTTTCTAGCCTCATGTTTCTTTTCTCATTTGACAAAAGTTTGGAAAATTTTAAAAAATATAAATTTCCCTCTTTACTTTAGGACGCTAATAAGGTAAAATATCAATATCTTAATTCACAATAGCAACGGAATGAGACAAGGAGGATTATCAAATGAAAAAATGGTTAGCACTGTTTTTGGCTGTGGCAATGATGGCCACTGTGCTGGTAGGCTGTAACAATTCTGCGGGGAACGCTTCCGGCGGGGAAGATAATTCCTGGACAGAGGTAGAAAAGTCCGGTAAACTGATCCTGGGTATGGATACCGCTTTTCCTCCCATGGGATACCGGGATGAGCAGAGCGGGGAATTGGTGGGTTTTGATCTGGATGTGGCTACAGAGGTGTGCGCTCGTTTGGGCCTGGAGCTGGTAAAACAGCCGATCAACTGGAAAAACCAAGTCAATGAAATCAATAATGACAATGTAGACTGCCTGTGGAACGGCATGAGCAAAACCGAAGGCCGCGAGCAGACTTTGAACTTGAGCATCCCTTACATGAAAAACAACCAGATTATCCTGGTAAAGCAGGACGCGCCTTATCAGAACATGGCCGACCTGGCTGGGAAAAACCTGGGCGTTCAGGCCGGTTCTTCTGCGGAAGAGGCCCTGAACGCTTCCACGGAATTTAAAAACTCCTTGGGCGATATCATCAACCTTGATGACTACAGCAAGGCAATTATGGAAATGAAAAACGGTACCATTGACGCCATCGCCATCGATGAAGTGGTAGCCCGTTATTATCTGACAAAAGAACCGAATACCTACCGTATCCTCACCAAGGAAGACGGCAGTGTGGAATCCTTGGCGGTAGAGGACTATGTTATTGGTTTTAAAATCGGGGACGACGCCCTGAAAACCAAGATTGAAGATACCCTCAAAGACATGGCAAAAGACGGCAAGCTGGCTGAGATTTCCACCAAGTGGTTTGGTGAGGACGTCACCACAATCGTAGAGGAATAACCGCCATTTCTTTTTAAATGACAGAACGGAAACATAGGGTTGACTCATAGCAGTTGACCCTATGTTTTTGACTATGACAAAGGAGTTTTCTGCCTATGAATTATCAGGTGTTACTATCACAAATGCTGGAAGCCACCCTGATGACGCTTCAAATCTTTTTCAGCACCATCATTTTTGCCCTTCCCTTGGGATTTCTTGTGGCGTTTGGAAGAATGAGCCGGTTTAAAATCATCAACCTTCCGGTCCGCCTTTATATTCTTTTGATGCGCGGCACCCCGCTGATGCTGCAATTGCTGTTCTTCTTTTACGCCCTCAAGCCGCTGACTGGTATTCAGCTGGACCGCACCGTCGCGGCTATGATCGCTTTCGCGCTCAACTACGCCGCGTATTTCGCGGAAATTTTCCGTGGGGGGATGGAATCTATCCCCACGGGGCAGTATGAAGCCGCTCAGGTATTGGGGTTTACCCGTAGGCAGACATTTTTCCGCATTGTTCTGCCCCAGGTGGTTAAAAGGGTCATCCCCCCCATGGGCAATGAATTTATCACCTTGGTAAAAGATACTTCCCTGGCTAGTGTGATCGGCGTGGTAGAACTGCTGAAAGTCACTTCGGATTGGGTTTCCACCACTACCGTTATGACGCCCTTTATCATCGCCGGCGTTTTCTATCTGGTCATGAACGGCATTGTTACCCGCTGCTTTACCGTGGCGGAAAAACGCCTGAGCTATTATCGTTAGGAGGAAAGACCCTATGCAAATGCTACAAGCAACGGATATCAAAAAAGGCTTTGACGGTGTAGAAGTGCTCAAGGGAATTTCCTTTGAGGTGAATCAGGGGGATGTGTTGGCTATCATCGGTCCTTCCGGTTCCGGAAAAAGCACCCTGCTGCGCTGTGTTACCCAGTTGGAAACCGTGGACAGCGGCGCTATCACCATTTGTGGAGAACATCTGGTGAGCAACAACGACCAGGGAAAAGCCGTATACAGCGACAAAAAGACATGCGCCGATATCGGCCTTCATGTCGGCCTAGTCTTCCAGAATTTTAACCTGTTCCCCCACTTTTCTGTATTGCGCAATATTATGGAAGCCCCCGTCCGTGTTCTCAAACAATCCAAAGAACAAGCGGAAAAAAGCGCTAGAATCCTTCTTGATAAAATGGGCCTGGGAGATAAGGCGGACGCTTATCCCCACCAGCTTTCCGGTGGGCAGCAACAACGGGTATCTATCGCCCGGGCGCTGGCTATGAACCCTGATATCCTGTTTTTCGACGAGCCTACATCGGCTCTGGACCCCGAGCTTACGGGAGAAATCCTCAAAGTCATACGGGAATTGGCGGCGGAACATATGACCATGGTAGTGGTCACCCATGAAATGAAATTCGCCCGGGATGTGGCGGACCAGGTCATTTTCATGGATGGGGGCGTTATTGTGGAAAGCGGTACTCCGCAACAAGTATTCCGCGATACGCAAAACGAGCGTACCCGTGCTTTCCTCTCCCGCTTTAATGAAGATTGACCATTCAAAATAACAAAAACCTGTTGGATAAAACTCTTAAACAGTTATCCAACAGGTTTTTTATTTCAATTTGTTTTTATGTCACCTTGACCGCTTTTGTTTTTTCTGAAAAAACAGCCCCCTCAGCAACAGGAAAATCCCGATCAGTACAAACAAGGCAGGGATGCCGATGAGAATCCCCAATGCCTGAAAAGCTTGGACAGGGGAGAGGGAACCCGTAAGTCCATAAACAAATCCTATCCCAACAGACAGAAAAGCCACGCCAATGATAACATCCATCCCGTTGATCCGCAGGTTTCTAAAATGTCCTCGACGGATCAAAAACACAAATAAGAATACCAAAGGAACAGCGGTAAAGAGGATGCCCATATAGATCAAGATAGAGTTGCCGTTTGTCCCTTCCACGACGGCTTGTTCTGGATGATCTGGGTTATATAATATCTTTCGGGAACTTCCCTGTTCTGGAAGATTTCCCACGCCATAGTCGGTAGAAACGGTATACTCTATCCCATCAACGGTATAGGCATAAGTAAGCTGGTAAGTACGGCTGTTATATATTCTCAGTTTGTATCGATTCGATTTATGGGAATGGCGCTCTGTATAGACATTATAATCCACGAAATACCCTTCGGTTTCCTGGTAGTTTCGGGTTTGATTGTGAAAACGGACCGTTTCTCCAATCCCCCAACATAACGACGATATGCCGACCAGCAAGCTGACGATCACCAGTATGCCTGTTATGACTTTTCTTACTTTCATAGCTCTTCTCCTCATTGATAAAGTAGGGGCGCCGTTTTTCTGTGGATTTGAATCATTCAGTCTACCCTGTCTTTATTCTATCGCAGTTTGATAACCCTATCCATGAGAAACAAGGAAAGGTTAGCCTATTTTCTTACCACAATTTCTATAAAAGAGATAATTTTTCTCCGTAAATTCTACAGGCAAGGTAGGGGATGGGGAACCCCTCGCTAGGGTTCCCCACGGCAAAACAATCCGGTGGATTGTTTTGCCTCCCCTCCTGAGCTTGTGAGAATCTGAAGGATTTCGCCCATTGCGATGGGCGAGGAAGGGCTCCGCCCCTCCACCCCACAAGCTTTTGAAAAAGCTTGTGCAAAACTTTCATGTCTTGCATGGGCGAATTGCTTTTTTCCGGGATAGCCTTGGAAGGTAACACGTGCCACCGCAGGCATCAAAAAAACTTTATAGCTTTTCTACAAACGGAAATAGATGGCTAGATAGAAGCAATTAGCACTTAAAAGAAACAGCCGAAATTTTTTGCTCTTATCCCCACCTAACAATGAAGGCTAAGGAAAACAAATTCTCCCTAGCCTTTTTCTTTTTTAAACCTATTCCAATTGTCCTTTCTCACCCTCTATCAGTCCCCGATAGATGCTTCCTTTTTTGATTCCGGTCATCTTAGCCGCCTGCTTAGCCGCGTCAGAGGCGGAATTACCTTCTTCCATATAGGTCCGGGCCAGGGCTACCGCTTCCTCGGGGGTATAGGAATCAGAGGCCTGGGATAAGGGCGCCCCTTCGATCACCAATACAATTTCCCCCCGCGCCCCGCCCTGGGCGTACCTTTGGGCCGCTTCCGAAAGGGTAGTGCGGATGACCTCTTCATGCACTTTCGTAAGCTCCCGCACAATGGCGATGCGGCGGTCTCCCCACGCGTCCAGCATATCCTGCAGCGTATTGGGCAATTTGTGGGGCGCTTCATAAAATACCATGGTGCGGGATTCCCGCGCCACCTGTTGCAGATGATCCCGGCGGCTTTTTTTGTTCATGCTGAGGAATCCCTCAAAGGTAAACCGTCCGGTAGGCAGCCCGGAAATAGCCAGGGCGGACACCACGGCGCTGGGGCCCGGCACCACTGTGACAGGGATTCCCTGTTCCGCGCACTGCCGCACCAGTTCTTCTCCGGGATCGGAAATAGCCGGCATTCCTGCGTCAGATACCAGTACACAGGTTTCCCCCTGTTGTATCCGGGTGCAGATGATCTCTCCCCGTTCCCGCTTATTGTGTTCAAAATAACTGACCATGGGCTTTTTAATTCCAAAGTGGTTGAGGAGCTTTAACGTCACCCGGGTATCCTCCGCGGCGATAAAATCCGCCTGTTCCATCGCTTCCACCGCCCGCGGGGATAAATCCCCCAAATTTCCGATAGGCGTTCCTACCACCACTAATTTACCGCTCATTTCGTTCCCTCTTTCCGGGCATAGTCCCCGTAAATTTCCTGCATCTCCTGGGAATAGCTCCCTTCCTTACTTTCGATCATCAAGGTAGGTTCTACCACTAGTCCTCCAGGCTTACCCCCTTTTCGTACTTCCAAAAGGAAAAGCTTGGGCGCTTTTTCCAGCCTCTGCTGAACCAGGCGCAGTCTTTTGGGTTCCAGATTGACGCGCCGGCAGCTCTCTAGAATGGAACATAAGCGTTCAGGACGCTGGCACAGGCATAAGCGCCCGCCTGGACGCAGCAGGCGGGCCGCCGCCCTCGTCACATCCTCTATGGTACATTCTCCCTCATGCCGGGCGGTTCGGGAGGAAGCCTTTCTGCTGATAATCCCCGTTCCCGGCGGCATATAAGGGGGATTGCAGGCCACCAGGTCATATCGGTTCCCTTCCAATATTCCCTGGAGATTTTTCAAATTCGCCCATATCGGATGGTAACTCTCTGATAACCCATTGCGGCTAACAGACTGACACATGAGCAAATAAGCCGATTCCTGGATTTCCACCGCGTCAATTTTCAGAGGGCGTTCCCTCCCCTTCATCCACAACAGGGACAGGGCCCCGCATCCGGCGCACAGCTCCGCCGCCCGTTTTTCCCCAAGCCGGGGAGTGGAGAAATGGGAAAGCAGAAGGGTATCCGTACTGAACCTATGCTCCCGGGATACTTTTGCCCAATAGCCCGCCCCCAGCGGCTGCCAGGATTCTTGCTTCTGTTGCATTCCAGTTTCCTCCTTTCCCTCTGTGATTTTTCTATCGTTTCGCAATGGCATTGGATGAACAAAAAATAAATCTTCTTTATGTTGTCTTTCGGGGACATATCCCTGGAAGTTCCGGCTTTTTCCAACCTCACAGCCCTTTGAGCCTTCCCTAAATCTAGTAAGGACAAAATATCCGGGATGTATATCACTCTTTTTCCTGGAGGATAGCCCATACAAAAGGAAAGGCGGGGCGTATATCACGCTCCGCCTTTTGGTTATGTTTGGATGAATTAAGCCTGAGCCGGAGCGCCTACCGGGCAAACTCCTGCGCAAGCGCCGCACTCGGTGCAAGCATCTGCGTCGATCACATATTTGCCATCGCCCTCAGAGATTGCGCCTACCGGGCACTCAGCCTCGCATGCGCCACAAGAAATACATTCATCAGAAATTGCATATGCCATAGAAGTGGCACCTCCTTCTTTGATTTCATTTCTTATTGTATCATGCAATCCAAAAAAAGCAATGGATTTTTTTGGAAAAGTAAAAATTGCTTGAAATTTCGTATAACCGTTGGAAAAAGAGAAAAAAAGAGGATATTTTCCTACTGTTTTTCCTTATCCCCTTTTCTGAAAACATTTCAATCATTTGTCTTCCAACTGTTTCAGTTTCTCGATTTCCTCTTTGGCCACACGGATCTGGGCATCCTTCACTACGCGCACTTCCTTTGCATGGAAGGTCATAGGGGCGGCCTCAGGCGCGCGATCCATCCGTACTTTGAGCATACCGGTCAGAAGGTTCTGATCCACTACAACCCCTTTTCCCTCTGGAGTGGTCACAATCGCCCCTACCTTTGGGGTGGTTTTCAGCAGATCCGTATAAGCTGCCTGTTCGTATTTCAGGCAGCACATCAGCCGCCCGCAGGTACCCGAAATCTTGACAGGATTTAATGACAATCCCTGTTCCTTCGCCATCTTGATGGAAACCGGCTGGAATTCTCCCAAAAAAGTCGAGCAGCAGAACGGTTTCCCGCAGATCCCTAACCCGCCCAGCATTTTGGCCTCGTCGCGAACTCCAATCTGGCGCAATTCGATACGGGTGCGGAATACCGAGGCCAAGTCTTTTACCAGCTCCCGGAAATCCACCCGCCCGTCCGCGGTAAAATAAAACAGGATCTTATTGTTGTCAAATGTATACTCCACATCCACAAGCTTCATTTCCAGCTTGTGGTCTGCAATTTTCTTTAAACAGATTTCAAAAGCGTTTTTTTCCAGCTTTTCATTCTGCTCCACCTTTTTTAGATCCGCTTCATTGGCTTTCCGGATCATCTTTTTAAGAGGATGTATGATACTCTCTTCTGCCACATCCCGGTTTTCCATAGCCACTTCCCCACATTCGATGCCGCGGGCCGTTTCCACAATCACCTTATCGCCTTTTTTCAGCATCTCTTCGCCGGGATCAAAATAGTAAACTTTTCCTACGTCTTTGAAACGCACTCCTATTACAACCGCCATGTAACCTCCTTTAAAAGGATAAAAAGCCGCTTGTCCCTTGACCTTTTCTCCTTCTTACTTCTTACTTTTTTATTCGTTATATAACTTTTCCTGTCAACAGGACCGAAGGCTGGCGCACAGCCAGGTGGCCAGCAAATTCTGGTTGGCGTTTTGTTCCACCATGGCGGCGGCCTTTCCCGCCACTTCCAGCATAGAGATCAGCCGGTCTCTGGTAAACCTCTGTGCCAGTTTTCGGGCCGCCTCGCTTTCACAGCGCATCGCGTCCCCCCCCGACGCTTTGACGCAGGCATCCCGCAGGATCAATTGCAGCTGTTTCAGCGTTTCCCGCATGTGGTCCTTATCTTTCACCAGCTGCCCGGTTAAGCTGAGCAATTCATATTCCCGGGTTGCAGAAACCGCGCAGGCTATCTCTTCCGCCAATTGGGAAAAGGGGGATTCCTCCTGTTTTTCTTCCGCATGGCCCAGAGAAATAATCTGGGCACGGGATCTCACTGTGGGAAGCAGGGAAGAGGCCGACACACAAGTGAGCACGAACAGCACACGCTGGGGCGGTTCTTCCAATACCTTCAGCAACGCGTTCTGCGCTTGTTCCGTCATGGTATCCGCCCCCAATAGAAGGTATACCTTCCGTTCGGCTTCATTGGGCAAAACATAGGCATCAGAACGGATAGCCCGGACCGCGTCCACATGAAAAGAGCGGGAGCCACTTCCCCCCTGGGCCGTGAAAATATCTGGATGGCCGCCCGACAGGAATTTCCTGCACGCAGGGCAAACCCCGCAGGGGCGCTGTTCCTGAGATGTACATACCGCCCACTGGGCAATCTTCCGGGCAAACTCCTCTTTTCCGCTGTCCTGCGGCCCCTCCAGGATCAGGGCATGGGGCATATGCCCCGAAACGTCCAAGGCGTTGAGCTGTTCTTTCGCCCGGTCGTTTCCCGGCAAACTGTCAAAACGCATGATGATATATCCTGCCTTTATACTTTCTCATACCGTTCCACATTGAGTACAAAAATAGTGGAACCGCCCACCGTCACCTCAACGGGATAAGACGCGTACATTCCCATATCCACCGTGGCGGCGCTGGGAACGATCTGTGTGCGCTGGCTGCTTTGAGATGCGATAATCTCAATCACCCGGTCTACTTTATCATCGTCCACACCGGTTAGGAACGTGGTATTTCCAGCCATCAGGAAACCGCCTGTGGTGGCCAGTTTGGTTACTTGAAATCCCTCTTTGGTCAGCGCGCTGGAAACCATCGAACTATCGTCATTGCTTACAATTGCTAATACCAATTTCATAGAGAAAACCTCCTATACAAAAAGTTAGGAAAACAATTCCTCAGGACTTTTCGCTCTTTCTTGAAATTTCTTTCCCGAAAAACATCTCGCCTTATCTAATGAAAGCCGCTCTTTCTATATCCATATTTACTGGATGAAAGGAAAAATCCTGTCTCTATTTTATCACTTTTATCCTGAAAATTCTATACTTTATCAAAAACTCTACGGTATTTTCTGTAATCCATTCCCCAGGCATCACCACAGGCACTCCCGGCGGGCAGGGGCATGCGGCCTGTGCGGCGATCCGTCCCGCCGCCTGTTCTGTCGGAACCCATTCCGAAGGGGCCAGCACCGCCTCCCTGGGAGATACCGCACATTTGGGCTGCGGCGGCAATGCACTGGGAAGGTGGATGGGGGAACGTACTGGAAAATGACGGATGGCTTCTTCCAGGCGGCTGAAATCCTCTTCCCTATTCATGGGGGTGAGGATCAGCACCACATGCCCCCCATCGGCATATTCTGGCTCTATCCCCCTATCCCGCAGCCACTGGGCAGCCTCCTCTCCCCTCATACCCACAGAAGCCGTGTTCAGGGTAAGGCGAACGGGGTCACAAGGGCCCACCGGCTGACAAATCCCTTTTTCATAGGCTAATTGCTTTAAATTGGAGACTGTTTTTTCCAATTGGGCAAAAGATTCTTTTCCGTTCTCTTGCAGCCACGCACGGCACAGGTCCAGGGACGCCATCACCGGGTAAGACGGGCTGGTGGACCCAAACAGGGCCATGGCTTCCTTTACTCCATGGGAATACCGCTCTTCCCGGATATTCAGCCACGCCCCGCCTGTCAGCACAGGCAGTGTCTTATGTGCGGAACAGGCGGTAAGGTCGGCACCTTGGGAAATGGGATGCAACCCTCCCCCCACATACCAGAGATGGGCACCATGGGCGTTATCCACCAGCAGCGGTACGCCCGACTGCCGGCATACTTCGGCAATCGCAGGGATATCCGCCAGCGTTCCATAATAATCCGGGCTGGTGATATATACGGCCTTCGCACTGGGATGCAGGCGCAAAGCCCGGCGGATATCTTCTGCATAGACCCGCCCCGGCAGCCCTTCCCCGGCGTCCGGCCTCGGCATTACCCAAACCGGTTCCAATCCCAACAAGGCCATGGTTTGGACAGCAGAGCGATGGATAACCCTCCCCGTGATCACTTCCCCGCCTTCCGGGGCCGCGAGCCGCAGCATCGCCTGAATGCACAGCGTACATCCCCCGGCGGAAAATACCGTACGTGCAGTCCCAAATAACCGGGCAGCAGTTTCCTCCGCTTCCCGGATCGGCCCTTCCGCTTCAAACAGACTGTCGGTATCCGGCAATTCTGTATAATCCAGGGCCAGCAAATCCCTAGGAAACGCTTCCGGATTGCTTTTATGCCCCGGCGTATGAAAAGAAGCACGCCCCAGGCTCTGGTGGTTCCGCAATGCCTGGTAAAGGGGCGTTTTATCCCAGAAGGAGGACATGCTTATACCTCCCCTATATAACACCGGGTTTTGTTGGGAAGCGTAATGATTCCCCCTTTTTGGTAAGAACCAAAAAGGCCGGTCAGTGCCTTGGTAAATTCAAAATAGCGGCTGTCCTCTTTGGAAGGCGCATAGGAAGCGGAAAGGTATCTCCCCAAAAATTCCTCCAGATTTAGATGAAGGTCATTGGCAAATATCTTCTCCTCATAACGGCCTTCCCGGAAAAAAGACTGGTATTTCTGCGGGGTCTCCTCCCCTCCGGAAAAGCCTTTGAATTCGGGGCAGATCATCTGGCAAATTTGATAGGTCTCTTTTACCATTTCATCATTTTTTTCCCTGCTGTTCCAAAGCAAAACCACTTTTCCCTCCGGACGAAGAATCCGCCTGCACTCAGCGGCGAAGGCTGGCTGGTCAAACCAATGGAATGCCTGGGCTGCCGTCACAAAATCCACGCTCTGGTCGTTGAGCAGAGTGTGTTCCGCAGTGGCGTTCACAAAGGTACACGTCTCATATCCCTGCAACTTTTGCCAGGCGACACGGCGCATATCGTCGTTGGGCTCTACACAAAAGACATGGCTCCCCCTCTCCAGTAAAAGCCGGCTAAAAATACCAGTCCCCGCGCCGATATCCGCGATCACACTATCTTTTTGGAAGCCTTTTTCCTGATACAAATAGTCCAATAACCCCTTGGGATAGGTTGGGCGGTATTTTTCATACCCTTCTGCCTTGCCGGAAAACTTCTTGGTAGCATCCATCTGGTTGGTCATCCTTTTCATTCCCTTTCCCGTGTTTTCAATGGCTATATTTTTGCCATCTTTATATCTTTATAAAAAATTTATATAAAAATCGAAGATAGTATTTGTATTATATCACCATCTTTTTTGTGGTAAAGAGAAACGCGAAGATTCTATTAATAGCACAATTTTTATTTTTATCTTTTTTGAAAAATTGACGTTTTATAATAATCTTTTTCATTATAGAGGACGGTAACCATTCCGGCGAAACCTTCCGATTACCAACGCCCTATAGGAAATTCCTCGCTGAAGGTACCTCACGGAGGCACAGCCTGCCGGACTATGTCTCATATCTTTTTTCAGTTTTAGAAATCATGGAGGATTCCATCCCTCCATCCTGCCGGCTTCTTAGAAAAGGCGGGCAAAAACTTTCTGTCTTGGACAACTTGAAAAACTCACCTATATGAAAAGGCCGCTTTCCCAGATTGGGAAAGCGGCCTTTCTCTTTACCGAAACTACTTATTTGATCTCCAGGGGATGCTCTTTCATATACTTGAGCAGCTCGTCCACAGTGGTGAACGCCAGGCCGGTAACGGTATCGGCGCAGCCATAGTAGATGGCGATGCGGCCGGTCTCGGACTCCGCCAGCGCGGCGCAAGGGAATGTGACGTTCGGCACGTCGCCAGTCAGCTCATAAAGCTCTTGCGGCCCTAAGATATAATAGCTGGAACGCGCCTTTACTTTCCACGGCTCGTCGATGTCCAGCAGAGCGCAGCCCATGCGGTATACAAAGCCGTTGCAGGTATTGATAACGCCATGATAAATCATCAGCCAGCCCTCGTCAGTCTCAATCGGAATGGGGCCGGGGCCGATCTTCTTGGACTGCCATGCGGAAGCGTCGCTGTTGATGGCGCCCATCACATAGCGGTGCTTGCCCCAGAAGGTCAGATCCGGGCTTACGCTGTAGAAGATATCGCCAAAGGGGGTATGCCCAGTATCGCTGGGACGGCTGATCATGGCGTAATTGCCGTTGATCTTGCGGGGGAACAGCACGCCGTTGCGGTTGTAGGGCAGGAACGCGTTCTCCAGCTGATGGAAGGTCTTGAAGTCAAAGGTGTAGGCGATACCGATGGTGGGACCATGGTAACCGTTGCACCAGGTGATGTAATAACGGTCCTCAATGAAGCATACGCGGGGGTCATAGCGGTACTCACGCTTGGTGATCTCCGGATCTCCTTCAAACTTGATGGGATCGTGATTGATTTCCCAATGGATACCGTCCTTACTGAAGCCCGGGAAAATATCCATGCTGACGGACTTGCTGTCGCAGCGGAATACGCCGGCAAAACCGTCCTCAAAGGGGACAACCGCGGAATTGAAAATACTGTTGGAGCTGGGGATTGCGTCACGCTTGATGATAGGATTGGCATCATAACGCCATACCGGCATTTGATATCCTTCCGGTTTATCTTGCCAGGGGATGTTCTTTATTGGTTTTCCGATGATTTTACTCATTTGACACATCGACTCCTTTTCGGTAATTGCCTATATTATACCAGAAAACTTGTGGTTTGACTGCTGTTTCTCAAAAAAATTTTAGAAAAAGCACAGGATTTTTTTGTCTGTTGCCATAAAAAAATCTATCCTTCTTTTTTCCCATGTGCATTGCTTTTTAGGAAAAATATTTTTCTGACTTTATAACCCCGTTCATCAGATTTTTTCCCTCCAAAAAACATGGGGGGCACTGGATTTCTCCAGCGCCCCCGCACCTTTTCTTCGGTTTAATTCTTTGAAAACACTATCTCAAGTGCTTGTCAGAACATTAATGTTTTCTCTTCTTGGAGAATACGAAAACAGCAGCTCCCGCCATGGCGGTCAAAGCCAGTGCGGTAAAGGAACCCGCGTCGCCGGTCTCAGTGGGAGCGGTTCCTTCTCCGGTCTGCTCTACAGATCCGGTATCCTGATCGTCACCCGGAGTAACCACTGGTAATTCCACGGTTCCCTCATTGGTGTCCTCTTTTACCAGGGCAGCTTTGGCGGCGGCCAGATTTTCTACAGCCGCATCAACCTCATCCTGAGTAGCCTTCTCATTTGTGGAAATCGCCTGAGCGGCTGCCAGGGCATTTTGCAGGGCATTGACACTATCAGCGGTATATCCGCTCAGATCCATGCCTTCAACCTGTTCGATCAAATCATTGAGGATATCTTTATTGGGCTTCATTCTCAGATTCATCATGGCTTCCATCAGGGCTTCATAAGCGCTGTCCACTTCATCCTGCATGGCGTTGCCGTCAGCCAGCACTTCCTGGGCCTTTGCATAAGCCGCGGAGAACGCTTCGGTATCCAGATACAGATCCAAGTTTTCATTGATGGAGGTAGCGATATCTACCGCAACTTCCAGAATGGTCTTGTCACCCTGTTTCCAATCCACTTTGGCCATCCAGCCCAACAGATCCACATTGGCGGCATTGATTTCGCTCTGGGTAGCTTTGGGATTTTCCAAAAGCTCTTTGGCCTGTTTCAGAGAAGCGTTAAAGCCATCCACGATTACTTGCAATGTATTGTCCAGAGCGCCTTCCTCCAGGAGCCTCTCAGCGTTCTTGACCGTGGTTTCCAAAACCTGGGTAACAGCCTTGGTATTGTCGATAGCAGCGCTCAGAGCTTCCACTTGAGCGGCAATTTCATCGTAATTAGCCGTGGTATCATCGGCAATCGCCTGGGCCGCTGTAATGGCCTTTTGCAATTCGGCATAGCCAATGGGATAATCCGCTTGGGAAATGGCCTTTGCCTGGGTGAGCAAATTATTAAGCTCAGTGGCCGCGCTCACTTCATAGGGATCGGAGGCTTTCATGCCTTCCCTCTTCACCTGCATGGTCAGCTGGGTTCCCTCATAGGGCAGCTGTACGCGCTCAATGGTGATGGAATCCTCGCCGGCCGCTACAGGCAGGGATTTCTTGGTATACAACCCTTGGGCCAGTCCATCAGGATCGGCGTTCTTCTCATACAGGTAAACCACGTCGCCCTCCTGCAGGCCGTTTACTGTGAGATTGGTATAAATATTGTCTTTAAACATGGAATTGCTGGAACCAATCTGAGAGAATTTGCTGAAAGAAATATCGGTAGCCGCTGGGGTCTTCTCTGCGGTTTCGCTCTCATAAGCAGTGCTGAGCACATCGCTCTCAGCGGTTACGCCGCCCTGTACCGTGTAATATACACGTCCCGCGTCTGCACCAAAGTCTAAGTTGTCTATGGTTACCTTCCCATTGGCTTCGGCTACTGCGCTGCCCAGGAGGGTATTCTTTTCCACATCGGCATAAGCCTTGACGGTGTACCCTTCCGGAACATGGCTGAGGGTAAAGACATCGGCAGTGCCTTCGTTGTTTTCTGCACTGGCAAACTGCATGCCCACAGAATCGGTGGCTGGCTGGGTAGCATCTTCAAACATCTGCCACTCATAGATACGGATGGCAGTCCATGGGCCCTGGTCAGCATAAGTGATATCCAGCTTCCATTCCTCGGCGGTGATGGGCTGATCCAGCACTACATCTGTAATCGCATCGGTATTGCCGGTAATCTGTTTGGCAATTTTCCATTGTCCGTCCGTATCCTTATATTGCAGGGAGAAATCACGGGTATTGTTGATTTTTCCTTCGCCGCCAGCCTCTGCATGCTCTACTCTAAATCTGCGGATGGTCTTGGGGCCGTCCAGCAGCTTAATGGTCATCCAACCTCTGTTGGTACCAGCCTGGCACCATTTGCTGCCGTTGAGGGAAGTTCCGTCAATCGCCTTCCAGGCAGGTTCCGCTTCTCCCTGTCCGGAATAGCCAGTGACTTCCGCGCCTACGCCGTTGAGACAGACATTATCGGAACTGGGAACCGGTGCATAAGCTGTGGCGCCGTTGGGGATCTCCCAATCAATTACCAGATCCTTGTAATGGCCTCTGGTGCCGTCGGCGCTGACAGGAACAACACGAACCGTCGCGGTATCCTGGCCTTCTTCCTTCACCAGGTTGTCAATATAATAAGCGGTATTGGGAAGCGCTGTGATCATCTGAGTGGAGCCGTCTGCTTTGACCTGATACAGTTCATAATACTCGGCGTTTTCCACACCATCCCAGTACATTCTTACCTGAGCTTTGTTGGCATCCTTGTACATGATTTCATCCAAAGTGACAGAAGCAGGCGCGTCACACTTGACAGAAGCCTGGTCATTCAGGGAAATGTTGCCCAAATTGAGCTGATAGTCGGTTACCTGGCCATCCACCTTAATGGCAATGGCGCTGATGGGCAAACCCTTGGAAGCGTCCTCGGAGATGTCCACATTAGCGGTGGTCCACTCTCCAGCAGTACCGGTGCCCAGATCATAATACTTGAAGTTGGCCTCGTCGTAATTGTCCCCATAGCACAGGCCCAACTGTACATTGGAACCGTCTTTGTTTACTTTATAGGTAACGGAAGCGGATTTGGCATTTTCCACCTGGGTGGAATACAGCATGATCTTGTTGGATGCATCCAGATTGCCGGTGAACTTCACAGAGTTACCGCCG